>JAMDEO010000204.1 GCA_023483915.1 Actinomycetota bacterium | reverse complement strand
GGCTACATTACCTGCTGAAGACCACCCGCGCCCCGTTGGCGGCCGCGTAGTCCAGGGCGGCGGCCACTTCCTTCGACGTGAAATCGTCGCTCAGCCGCAAGACCATGATGCTGCTGTGCCAATTGACGCCGCTGACGCCTCGGCCGTTATTGCCCGTGGCGGCGATCACCCCGGCCACCATCGTTCCGTGATTGGCGGTGAGACTCAATTTTGCGACCGGCGTAATCTTATTATCATCGTCGCCGAAGTTCCAGCCGTGGATGTCGTCTATGTACCCATTTCCATCGTCGTCCTTCCCGTTGTCCGGAATCTCTCCCTTATTGATCCAGATATTGTCCTTGAGGTCCGGGTGGTTGACATCGACGCCGGTATCCAGTACGGCGATGATGATGTCGTGGCTGCCGGTCGAGATTTCCCAGGCGTCCTGCATCTGGATCAACTGGTGGGCGTACTGATCGGCGAAATCCGGGTCGTTCGGCTCGCGGCAGAGCCGGTAGATGTAGTTCGGCTGAGCATATTCAACCTCCGGATCCCGGTTCAGTTCCGCGCAGACCGCGCGCACATCGCGGGCGGTCTTCAGCAGGTAATGTAGCCCCCGGCCTGCCCGGTTGTCGAGCGGCACACCGTTCTCAAGACCGTGCCTCATTCGCAGACGAAAAAGCGACGCCTGATGCCGCTGGGCTGCTGTGGCATCCTCGGAGAACGCGCGGATCGTGCCGCCTTGCCCGTCCCGCAGCTTGACGATCACCTCATCGGGGACGTGGGTCGCTCCTTTGCTCGATGGTTGCGCCGGTGCGGCCGACGTGGCGATCAATGTTGCGACGGCAATGGACCATATCGCTTTCATGAATCTCCTCGCTTTTCGTTGCAGGATTCGGCTCCCGCGGGCCTCATCCAGTATAATCCCGTGACTTCCGGGATCAAAGAGAATTCCCGGTGAACCGGCCGCCGCCAAGGCCTGGTCCCTGGGCCTCTCCTCCTGCCAGCGACGTGAGCGGTCGGATCATGGGTCTTGAGCCGTCAATTGGCGATCTTGTCCCCGATGACTTGGACATCATCGAGGTTCCAACCGGGGTATGTGACCAAGTCGTCCGTCGGCCCTAGCCCCCAGCGGAAGTGGACCGTCGCCTGGTTGTCCGCGCTGCCGGCGGGGACTCCATATTCCACATACTGCCAGTTGTCGTCGGAGACATGCGAGGCGCCGGTTGTCCACAGATCCGTCCAAGTCTTGCCGTCGTTGGAGACTTGGATGCAGGCGTAGTCGTAGGGGGCTTCGACGCCCAGCCAGCGCCAGAAGCTCAGGCGAATGTTCTTATACCCCCGGCAGTCGATGGGGCCGGTCGTGGCGTAGCTGGTCTGGGCCAGGTTGTCCGCGTAGTCGCCTTCGAGAGCGTAGCCCAGGACGTTGGGGCCGGTGTGCCCGGTGTTGGGATCGCCGTTCCAGGAGCCTTTTCCGGCGGGCGTGCCCCAGGCCCAGCCGGGGTCGAGCGTCCAGTTCGGGTCGGTGTCCATGCTCGCGGCGTAGATCGCGTTGGACACCACCGCCACGGACATGCCGCGGCTGTTCTGCCGGATGCCGTCGGTGACGAGGAACGAGAATGTATAGGTGCCGAACGCCTGGTCGGCGGTCGGCTTCCACAGCAGCGTGTGGGTCTCGGCGCTGTAATACGCCCCTTCGGGCAGGTTGCCGACCGACCAGTACAGCGCCAGATTCGCCGAGTTCGTGGCGGTGACCTGGACTTGCAGCCGCTGGCCGGGCTGGATCTCGGCCGGCGCTGTAATGGCGTCCAGTTGCGGGACCGCGGCGGTCCAGCCGGAATTCTGCGGGTCGTGCCGGGCCATGCCCCAATCGACTTTTCCAAGGCCATCCGGGCTGCGCAGGGCGAGAACGTGGAACCGGTAGTCGTCCGCCCCGAGCATCAGCTCCAAACCGCCATCCTGGTCGAAATCCGCCAGGGTGGGGGTAATTTCGAGGTCCGCGTTCAGGTTCAGGGTGGGAAATCCGGGCGTCACCGAGCCGTCGGCCTCCCAGGCCATCATCGGTTCAGAGGCGGTGCTGACGACCAACTCCTTCTTGCCATCGCCGTCGATGTCCGCGATCAGCGGGATGCACCGGGTCGGGTCGCCCATCATCGTCTTCGGAAAGCCGGCGCTGATCAATGGCTTGCCTTTCGAATCGAACGCATAGATCCGGCTGTAGATGAACCCATCGGCCTCGACGTAGTCATTGACGTAGACCTCGCTGAGGCCGTCGCCGTCGAGGTCGCCCACGCACAGGCCCCCCTTCGTGTCGAAGGGGGCGGGCACCTTGGCTTTCCAAACCGTGACGGGCGTGGTGCCCTCGGCGCGGACCGCCTCGACGTCCTCTTCCGTGCAGAAGATCAGCTCCGGCTTGCCATCGGCGTTCAGGTCGGCGACGGCGGTCCCTTTCTTGCTGCCGCCCTTCCAGCGGGCAATCTGTTGCCCCTGGGAATCGAGAATGAAGGTGTAGACCTTGTCCAGACCGGGGCCGTAGCCGCACAGGCCGATCTCCGGCTTGCCGTCCTTGTTGAAGTCCGCCACGCTGATCGGCCCTTCCGGCCCG
>JAMDEO010000038.1 GCA_023483915.1 Actinomycetota bacterium | reverse complement strand
GGTCCTTTCTTACGAGTAACAGTTTTGTTCTTTGACACCTATCTGTTACTCGGACCGCATGATCTCTTTCAACTACTTCTCAACGACAACCGGGACATCCTCTGCCGCCAGGAGGGCGAAATGCACAAAACGAAGCCAATTTGGGAAGGAGTTTCAAGTGTTAAGAAAGGTAAGGCCGTGGTCTGAACTTCAAACTTTACACTTTACACTTCAGACTCGGCCGAAGGCCGTTCGTGGGAAACAAAGCCAATTGCCCGAAGCGGGGCACCGAGGTGGTGTCCGCCTCCTCCGGCGGACCCGAGGGAACTGGAATCCGCCCCCGGATGGTGGCCACAGCCTTTTTTTGCCCCCTGGAGGGGAAAAGGCTTGCCAAAGGCGCCACGTGTCGGATAGATTAAACCGTTCATAACTCGTTTTGTTGGAAGAGCTTCAGTAGGATCAAACAAAAAGGGCATGTGGAAAGTATGTTAACTAAAGAGGATAAAGGGAGCATCGTCGGGGATTACAAAGTCCATGAAGGAGATACTGGGTCGCCGGAGGTACAGATCGCGTTGTTGACGAGGCGAATCAATGATCTGACGGAACATCTCCGAGCGCACCCCAAGGATCATTCCTCCCGCCGGGGCTTGCTCAAGATGGTGGGCAACCGGTCGGCGTTGCTACGATACGTTCGCGATCGAGACCTCAAGCGGTATCAGGCGATCATCACCCGCCTCGGACTGCGCAAGTAGACCGGGAGCGGCAGCCAGAATGACAGAGGACGGAGAACGGAGGACAGCGGATGGCGACGACTGGCTCTTCTGTCTTGCGTTTTCCGCCATCTGTCATGGGCTACGAGGTCCGCGCGAGAATGCAGGTATAGTGGAATCAGTGAAGGAACGTGCAAAATGACAGATGTACAGCGTGTTTCGAGAGAGATCGGCGGCCGGACGCTGACCCTGGAAACGGGTCGGATTGCCAAGCAAGCCGATGGAGCGGTGATGGTGCGGTACGGGGAGACCGTGGTGCTGGTGGCGGCGGTCGTGGCCGACCCGCGGCCGATGGAGGAAGTGGGCTTCTTTCCCCTGAGCGTGGATTATCGCGAGAAGCAAAGCGCGGCGGGTAAATTCCCGGGCGGCTTTATCAAGCGGGAGGGCAGACCGTCCACGAAAGAGATTCTGACGGCGCGGAACATCGACCGACCGATTCGGCCGCTGTTCCCGGACGGCTACTTCAATGAAGTGCAGGTCATGGCGAGCGTGATGAGCGCCGATCGCGAAAATGACCCGGATGTTCCGGCGATCATCGGCGCCAGCGCAGCGCTGGCCATCAGCAAAATCCCGTTCCTGGGGCCGCTGGGGGCCTGCCGGATCGGGCGGGTCGACGGCCAGCTCGTCGTCAATCCGACGCATAAGCAACTGGAGAGCAGCGATCTGAACATGCTGGTCGCCGGCACGAAAGCGGCCATCAACATGATCGAAGTCGGCGCCAGGGAGTTGCCCGAGAACGTGATCGCCGAAGCGGTCCAGAAGGCGCACGAGGCCATCAAAGAGGTGGTCTCGATGATCGAGGAACTCCGGGCCCGGGCACCGGTCGAGAAAGAGTCGCCCATCGTCGCGCTCGATACCGATCTCTATAACCGGGTCAAGGGCGAGATCCACGACAAGCTGGTCGAGCTCAAGACGATTCCCGGCAAACAGGAGCGCAACGACGCGGTCAACGCGCTGTTCGATGAGGTTCGTGCCCGCTATACCGCGACAGCGGAAGGCAGCACACCTGCGACGCCTTCCGTAGACCCGATGATGCTCAATCGCGTGCTGGACAGGCTCGAAGAGGAAGTTGTTCGCAAGATGATCCTGGACGGCAAAAGGCCGGATGGACGCAGCGATACCGATATCCGGTCGATCTCCTGCGAAGTGGGACTGTTGCCCCGAACGCATGGCTCGGCCCTGTTCTCCCGCGGGGAGACGCAGGCGATCGTCAGCGTTACGTTGGGCACCATTCGGGACGCCCAGATCATCGACGGACTGCTGGATGAATACGCCCAGAGCTTCACCTATCACTACAACTTCCCGCCGTTTGCGGTGGGCGAGATCAAGCCCATTCGCGGACCGGGCCGGCGCGAGATCGGTCATGGCGCGCTGGCCGAGCGGGCGCTCGAGAACGTCCGGCCGCCGGAAGAGGATTTTGCCTATACGATCCGCCTGGTTTCGGACATCACGGAATCGAACGGGTCCAGCTCCATGGCCTCCGTCTGCGGCGGCTCGCTGGCGCTGATGGACGCGGGCGTCCCGATGAAGGGTGCCGTCGCGGGGATTTCCATCGGCTGGGTCAGCGATGACACCGGCCGCTACAAGCTGCTCACCGACATCATCGGCGAGGAAGACCACTTCGGCGACATGGATTTCAAGATCGCCGGCACGGCGAACGGCATCACGGCCATCCAACTCGATATCAAGGCGATGGGGCTGCCCCATCAGATCATGGTCGAGGCGCTGGAGCGGGCACGCACGGCCCGGCTGGATATTCTCCGGGTCATGAATGAAGCCATCAGCGCCCCACGGGCGGAGCTGAGCAAGTACGCCCCCAAACTGATAACCAT
>JAMDEO010000027.1 GCA_023483915.1 Actinomycetota bacterium | reverse complement strand
AAAGCGGCTATCGAGCAATCGGCGTGGGCGCTGTTGGCACTGATTGAAGCGGACGACCGGAGCGAGGAGACCAAGCGGGGCCTGGAGTTCCTCATTTCCACTCAGCTTCCCAGTGGCAACTGGGACGAGCCTTGGTTCACCGGGACGGGATTCCCCGGCGATTTCTACATCAATTACCACTTGTACCGGCTTGTCTTCCCGCTGATGGCTCTGGGACGCTGGACGGCAAAAGAGCGATGACAATGCGTGACCGAGACTCTTTCATGATGCTGGCGCCCATGCGGATCGAGGCCCGAGCTCTAAGGCAGGGCGGGTCCCCCGAAAACGTCGCTCGCATCGGCATGGGCCGCAAGGCCGCCATCGAGGCCGTCACAAGGCTCAAGCTGACCGACGTCTCTTCCCCGGTAGCTATTGCCGGCTTCTGCGGTGGTCTGCGCTCGGGCATTCAGCCTGGTGACGCCGTGGTCGCAACTGAGATCCAGGGGCCGGGGGAGCCCATCCAAATGCCCGCGGCAGCCGCAGTCGCTCACGCTCTGCGCCGTGCCGGTCTTCGAGTGCATGAGGGGCCTATCATTTCTGCAACAGGCATCGCGCAGGGAAAGAAGCGGTCACGGCTAGCCGACGAGGGGGCCATAGCCGTGGATATGGAGTCGTTCTGGCTGCTCGTAGGTCACGGAACGGAGCGGAGTCTCGACCACCGCTGTTGCGTTGCCCGTATCGTTCTCGATACCCAGCAAGTACCATCAGGGGCGTGGTTCAAGGCCTATCGCTCGCTTGTTCGGGCCGGCGGCGCGCTCAGAGCTTGGGCGGCGGCAGTCGGCCCGCGCACGGTGTTGGTGGCGGCTCCCAGGTCTTTTTGCTCGGGAGTTAACAGAGCCATCAGGACGACTGAAGAGGCCCTGGCCGAGCTCGGGGCACCCATCTACGTCCTTCACGAGATAGTGCACAACACTCATGTTGTAGGCTC
The DNA here is from genome assembly GCA_023483915.1 of Actinomycetota bacterium. Taxonomy (GTDB): domain Bacteria; phylum Actinomycetota; class Thermoleophilia; order RBG-16-64-13; family RBG-16-64-13; genus JAMDEO01. The sequence goes on along the minus strand of JAMDEO010000027.1, from coordinate 13,117 downwards.
CTTCCGGGAGCGCGGAGTAGTATTCGTCCCCGAGATCGACCAAGTCCCGGAGGGGGAGACTGTCATCTTCTCAGCGCACGGGGTAGGGCAGCTCGAGCGGCGAATGGCCGAAGAACGGGGGCTTCGGGTCATAGATGCCACCTGTCCGCTCGTGGCGAGAGTGCACGCGAAAGCAAAGCATTTCGTCCACGGCGGATATCAGGTGGTCCTAATAGGCAAGAAGGGCCACGACGAGGTCGAGGGCGTTGTCGGCGAGGCCAGAGATCGCATCAAGGTGGTCGAACGGGCTGAGGACATCGTCGATCTGAGTCTTGAAGCCGGCTCGAAGGTGGCAGTGCTGAGCCAAACGACACTGATCCCCCACGAGGTCGAAGCGCTTACCACAACGCTCAGGGAGCGCTTTCCTAACCTTCACGTCCCTTCCGATCATGACGTTTGCTACGCATCGCAAAACAGGCAAGAAGCGGTGCGCCGGATGGCTCCGGAATGCGATCTCGTCCTGGTCCTGGGCTCCAGGAATTCTTCCAATTCAAAGCGGCTGGTTGAGGAGGCGAACGGCGCCGGTACGCGCGCTTACCTCATTGACGACGAATCCGATGTTGATCTAGCCTGGCTCGCAGGGGTTCGGACGGTCGGCTTGACGGCGGGGGCTTCGGCACCCGAAGCGCTTGTGGACCGCATGATCCGATTCATTGGAGCTCTCGGCTCAGCCGAAGTTCGCGAGGCACGACCGCAGCGCCAGGAAGGCGATTTCTCATCGGATGGAGGAACGAACTAATGGGCATCCCCTTACGGCAGAATCTGCGGGTGGCAAGACATTTGGCGGGCCGGCGGGTCCGGCGCCGGGACAAATACCCTATCGTTGTTGAGCTCGAACCTCTCTTTGCCTGCAATCTGCGCTGTCCCGGATGCGGGAAGACCGATCATCCCCCGGAAGTCTTGTCGCGCCGAATGAGTGTGCAAGACGCTATCGCCGGTCTGATGGAGTGTGGAGCCCCGGTGGTATCCATCGCCGGGGGTGAGCCCCTGCTGCACCCCGAGATAGGGGACATGGCCAAAGCGGCTATCGAGCATGGGATAACCGTCTACTTATGCACTAATGGATTGCTGCTTCGCAAGACGATAGACCTCTTCACTCCATCCCCATACTTCTCTTGGGTCGTGCATGTGGACGGAATCGGTAACGAGCATGACTGCTATGTGGGGCGAGAAGGCGTCTTCGCCGAGGCGATAGCGGGAATGCAGGAGGCCAAGTCCCGAGGTTTTCGTGTGACAACCAATTCGACCTTCTTCAGTACCGATTCGCCTCAGAAGGTGATCGGTCTGCTGGAATACCTTTACCAGGACGTGGGAGTCGATGCCGTGATGGTGTCCCCGGCCTACGCTCAGGAGGGGGCCGCCGACCAAAATCACTTCCCCGTCGTTCAGGAGACGCAGCGGCTCTTCAGTGAGGTGCTCCGTGAAGGGCGGAGGCGCTGGCGGTTCAACCATTCGCCGCTCTATCTCGACTTCCTTGCGGGATACGCCGATCTACCCTGCCTGCCGTGGGCTATTCCGAGTTTCTCGGTGCTGGGTTGGCAGAGGCCTTGTTACCTGTTGGCCGATGGATACGCGGAGAGCTACCGCGAACTCCTCGAAACAACTGATTGGGCCGCTTACGGCAGGGGAAGAGATCCCCGGTGCTCCAACTGCATGGCCCATTCCGGCCATGAGCCTGCAGCCGTCACGGCGATGCTGCGTTCGCCGTTGATCGGGCTGCGGTCGTACCTTAGACGGTGAGGGGACCGGTGAAAAAGCCGCCATTTCAACTAGATGGAGCAGTTTGTTTGGTGACCGGCGCCTCGAGTGGAATCGGGCGGACCACGGCGCACCGGCTGGCCGGTGCCGGAGCGCGCCTGGTTCTACAGGGCCGAAATGAGGAAGAGCTCGCACGGGTCGCCACGGAGACCGGCGGGGAGCCGGTGGCCATGGATCTAGCGGTCCCCGAGGCTGCTGAAGCTTTGATCGCTCAGGCCAAGCGCCTAGTCGGCCGGGTCGACGTCTTGGTGAACAACGCCGGAGCGGGATGGGAGGGGCCAGTCTCCGAAATGCCCCTAGAGCTCGTGCAGTCGCTCGTAGCCCTGAATCTGCTGACTCCCATCGCCCTGGCACGGATGGCGCTTCCCGAGATGATTGCCGCAGGGCGCGGAAGGATCGTATTTGTGGCGTCCATTGCGGGCTACCTCGGGGTGCGGAGGGAGGCCGTGTACTCTGCGACGAAAGCGGCCATACTGGCTTTCGCTGAGAGCCTGCGGGCGGAGACGCTGCGGACGGGCGTGGCGATATCGGTGGTTAGTCCCGGCGTGGTCGACACCGCATTCTTCTCAAGAAGGGGATCGCCTTACGAGCGCTCATGGCCTCGACCTATTGCCCCCGATTTAGTAAGCAAGGCGATCTGTCGAGCGATCGAGGAAGGCCGTCCAGAGACCATCGTTCCCCGCGGTCTACGAACGGCCGTCAGAATCAAGGCGCTGGCCCCCTCCGTTTACCGAGCCCTGGCCGACCGATTTGCCTGAAAGGGCGCATGCGGGCGCATCAGCCGGGACTCTAGGACCAGCTGTGTGCGCAGCCGGACGCTGAGCGGCCCGGACCTACTGGCGAGCCAGCGGTGCGCTGCCGGTGGCGACGGGCCGACGCCCGCGCCGCGTCGGGTGGAATGCCGGACGCGGCCGGCGGGCGACCATCAAGGGGTTGACCAGCAGGATGAAGAGGACCCCTCCGAACAGGAGCAGCCTTCTCTCCGTTGGCATGGGGGCCCAGTACATGTCGATCTGGGCTTGGATCTCCGCTCCAATGTGGAAATCCGACGGCCAGTGCCACACGAGGTGGCCGTTCACCCTCTCCGCCAGCACCTCTCCTGGGTTCTCGAGCGCGTTCTCCACCTTTCCCGGGTAGTCCACCCAAATATGATCGAAGCTCATCAATAGCTGATACGGGATGCCTTTGGCTTTGAGGATGCTGGCCAGCACAAGCGCTCGGCTTTCGCAGTCGCCGCGCTGTGACGCGACCGCCTCCGAGGTGGTCGGAAAATACCAGGGCACGCTGTTCACCTGCCAGTCATAGGAGTAGGGAATTACACGGCCGAGGACGGCCTCCTCGATGAGCCTGGGATCGTCAGGAAGTCCGGCCGCGATGCCTTGCACTGCGGCCGCGTTGATGTCCGGATGTCTGATGTTGCTTATGCTCCGCATGAGCAGCGAGGGATCTGGATAAAGGACCACAAACAGCCATCCGAGGATCAACCAAAGGAGCGCCAAGCGGGGTACCTTCACGGCTAGATTATACCTCCCCAGCACCGGCTCAACTGAGCTCACGCAGGTTCTAGAGTATGCGTTTTGCTCCGTAATAGCTTTTCCAGATACCGTCGATCCGGACCCCCCCAGTGCGGGAATTGATCATCTGACCGTTTCCGATGTAGATCCCCACATGACTTATCGGGCTGTAGAAGAAAACCAGATCGCCTGGTTCAAGCTGATCCCTCGAGACCGACGTGCCGTATTCGTACATCATGCGGCTCGAATGGGGGAGGCTTACGCCCACCTTGGCGTAGACGTACTTGACAAATCCCGAACAGTCGAACCCGTTTGGCGTGGAGCCAGCCCATAAATAGGGCACACCGATAAAGTTCATCGCTATCTCGACCACTTTGGTACAGGTGGGCGAAGAGGGAACATTGGGACCCCCACTGTCTGAGCCGCCACCAGAGCTTCCGCCACCAGAGCTTCCGCCACCTGAGCTTCCACCGGAGCTTTCGCCGGTCGAGGTGCTCGAGCCGCCCTTCGAACCCCCGCTGGCGGAGCCGCCTCCCGAGGTCCCTCCGGACTTAGCCGAGTTGTTCGCGGCCGCCGCCGCAGCCTTCTCCGCCGCAGCCTTCTCCGCCGCAGCCTTCTCCGCCGCAGCCCTGGCGGCCGCGGCCAGCCTGGCCTGTCTCGCGGCCTCTTCTTTCTGCAGTTGGGCGACCTGGGCTTCCTTGCCTTTGAGCAGCTGCTGCTGGAGGGCGAGCTGGTCCTCCACCTTCTTCTTTGCCGCCGCCGTTTCGGCAGTGTGGGCCTTCTCTTCCGCGAGCTGGGCGGTCAGGTCCTTTTGCTTCGCTGCAACTTGCGCTCGGTATTCCTTGACTTGGGCCAGAAGCTGGCTGTCCTGGCGGCTGACTCTTGTGAGTTGCTGGAAGCGATTGACCAGGTCGGAGAAGTTGTCGGCATCGAGCAATACGGTGATTGCTCCGGCCCTGCCCTGCTTGTAAATGTCAACAAGGCGGTTCGTCAACTGCTGTTGCGCGGCTTTCAGGTCCTTCTGGGTGGCTGCAAGTTGGGCGGTTGTCTTCTTGACGGCCGCCTGTGTCTGACTCAGTTGCTCGTTGGCGTAGTCGTAGTCCTCGTCGACTTTGCTGAGATCCTCACCGAGCTTGTCGATGAGCGCCTTGAGGTCCTGAGCGTCTTGCTGCGCCTTTGTAATCGCCGCAGTGTCGGCTCGCGCAACCCCGGGAACGGAGAATATGAGAAGCGCCGCAACAAGCGCCAGCCCAGCGGCGCGTTTTCGGATAACGCGCTTGCGCAGTGGGGTCACCCTCACCGCCTTTCCCATCGAACAACCAAGTCGGCCGCAGCCGGAAGAGTTCAGCAGAGTTGGATTTGAGGCAACCAGTTTACCGAAGGAAGCCCAAAAACGATAGCCGAGGCTCACGTGTTCAGGATACCTTCAGATTCAGGTCCCTCTCGGGCCACAGATTTGAGCAGGAGCTTATGTCACCGAATACCCGAATCGTAGAAGATCTCTACGTGCGCATATTGCCCGGCAAACACCGATACTTCTTGGGATGGGGCGATGGGGAGGGGGTTGCCGTTCCGGGGTTCCAGGCGGTAAGACCCCGGCTCCAAGGCCACACGAAACAGACCATTGGCGTCCGACCGCACAGTCGCAACGAAGTCGAGATCGGGCAGTCTACGGATATCGATGGCGGCTTGGTACGGCTTGGAATTTGGAGTACCCGAGGTTTGCACAGGGCTGATAGGCCCAATGGTGACTACCCCATCGATTCCGCTATTGGGTGCGGGGTTGGTGCCGCAGGCTAGGGCGGACAGGCCTAGGAAGACAATGATCACCCAGACAGGTACCGCAGCAGGCCATTTCAGGTGGCACCTCGGCTGTCCCGTCCCTTCTGCCTTCATCGCTCATCGACTCCGATGGACGCTCAGCGACTGTGTCGGTCGGCAGCTATGCTCGCAAGGAGACGCTCGAGCATGATGGCCGACCTGCCGGAGGTCACAAACTCGGTGAGACCCATGAGATGAGAGACATCCTCAGCCCAGTACACGCCGTGGAGCTCCCACGCGACTTGCTGGGCGTCCACGTCCACCTTGATGCTGCCCTGTGCCTTCCCTTCCTCTACGATGGCGGCAAAGGTCTCTATCACCTGGCGCTGCTTTGCTCCCAAGGCCTCACGCAGGCCCGTTTCCGGCGGGGCCGCTAAGAACTCGAACAGGGGGTGAATGAACGCGTTTGTGCCGGATGAAACCAGCCCAGAATGAAAACCACCGATATTCCTTAGCCGCAACATCACGTCGGGCTCGTCGGAGGAGGTGATCACCTCGGCAACTCGCTCGTAGAGCGCTTCGACAGCCGCGCGCAGCATCTCCTCGCGGGAGGCGAAATGCGCGTACAGCGCGGCCTGTGTAACACCGGCGCCCGCGGCAATTCTGGCGATCGTGACTCCTTGTACCCCATGGCGGGAGACGAGGTCGAGGATCACCTCCACGATCTGACGCCTGCGCTCAGAACCGGTGAGCCGCTTGGCCGCGTTTCGCGTGGCTCCCATCGCAGCTATGTCCGAAGGCTGGGCCATCTGGCTATGCGGTCATCTGGGCCAGGGTTCCTCCACCTCCATAATGTCCAAGCCGCGGTGACGGGCCTCCCTAACTTTCGCCTCTTGTTGTCGATCACGGCGACATTTCGCGCCCGCACCGCCGACAAGGCCGCCGCAGTACCGACGGCTGGGGGCACCGCTTGAGATCGAAGGCCGCCTATCTTATCCGACGTCACAAGGAGTTTCGTCCGGCGACTGAAAGATTACTTGGCGGTCCAAGACTCCGGCGGGACCGCCGGCTGAGCGGCGGCAATGGTCCCGGCCTCCCCGGCTTCATCGGCCCCAGGAGACGTGCCCTCATGCAACTCGGCGGGCGCCGGCGGGGCGATCATTTCTTCCAGGCTGGTCTGCTTGCGTTGAAGACGAGCCGGCAGTACGAAATAGAGGTCCAGCATCGACTGCAAGACATCCAGCAGCCATTCTGCCTCGCCGGGCTCCACGGGTGCGAGCCCTTCCGGGTGCGTGCTTTTCTCCGGATATGAATCGAGTCTGGCCAGACGTGAGTACGTGCGAAGCCCTTCCTTGAGATAATCGGGTACGCTCTGCCCGACGACCGCCCGACGAATCTGATCCGCGAGGCCGTCGTTTCCAGCATTGGCTTCGGTTTGGAGAAGCCGGTAAAGGAGACGGCGGCTCAGTGCACAGGCGGACTCGCGACTGTGGACGCATACCTGGCAGGCGGCATGATAGTCATCCGCATATTCAGCCGGGACGTCCTCCGATAGTCGAGGCCGCATTGTCGATTGAGGCCACGCCGGGAAGATACGGCCGTCTGCGTTACAGACGTTGGCAATGATGCGGTCGCAGGCGGTGCACCGCAGGGTGGATATCTGCCAGGTACCGTCTTGGTCCATTCCTAGGGCAAATACGTGCGGAGTCGCGGTGATTTCAGATTGGCAATGCGGGCATTCCATGCCTTAAGACCCTCCTTGGCCGAAAGCAGGCAAACGTGCGGATACAGAGAATACTCGCCTCACACTGGGGACGGCAACTCCGCGGGCGGTCCACGAGCGGGCATGTCGGTGTGTGTCTTCTCTAGGATCTTCGAGGGCGGCTCAGCGCTGTCAGAGGGGAGCGGCCATGCTTGCGCCTGACGAACCGGTTTCCCGCCGGGAGGAACCATCGGACCGTGGTGAGGGGCCCGCTGACTCTGATCACGAGGCGATCAAGAGGGATCTCAAGGAAGAAGACGCATTGGGCGAGGAACTAAAGACCCTGGAAGAGGAGGTGAAGAACCTGGAGAAAACTCGGGCAAGAAGAGCGCGCATCCGAGAGAACCACGGGAACCCGCAGCCATAGGTGCTTGAGTATTTGCCCGTTGCGCCGATACCTAAAGGCAGAGGCGGAAAGCCACCCCTAATTCCGGAATGTGGCGTTTTGTTCGTTTGAAAACGTTAGGAAGGACCGCACGTGGCAGCTGAAGGCACTGCTGAGACGCGAAGAAGCCTCCGACTGGGTGACATCCTGGTCGAACAGGGAGTGGTCACCGAGAGCCAGCTACGGGAGAGCCTGCAGTACCAGAAGGACACAGGAGCCCGTCTTGGCGAGGCTTTGATATCTCTCGGGTACGTGACCTCAGACCAATTGGCCGATGCACTGGCGTGGCAGGGTCATTATGGGCTTTCCGTACTAGCCGAGCTGCTCCCCAGCCCGAACGTTGCCGGACTGTTGACGGAGAAGTTCTGCAGAGCGCGCCAGGTCATGCCTATCGACTTCAACCGGTCCGGGGCCATTGTCTTGGCAATGGTGAATCCCGCCGATGTGCTCACAATCGACGATGTTCGCTTGATAACCGGTCTGGAAGTCGCGCCTGTCGCCGCGACATTAGGCGCACTTGGCGAAGCCTGGGACATGGTCTTCTCAGGACGAGGGCATCTGGAGACCAAGACGCAAGCCGAAGAGGAAAAGAAGGGTCCAACCGACCGAGAACTGGCGGAATACGACACAGTAGTCTCGCTGGTCGAGGAGATCCTCGCCACAGGCATGCGCCAGAAAGCCTCGGACATCCACTTCGAACCGCAGGCCGAGCGCATGATTGTGCGCCTGCGCATCGACGGGGTTCTCCATAGTCTCACCGAGGTTCGCAAGGAGATCAAGGACGGCGTGGTCTCGCGTATCAAGATCATGGGGGATATGGACATCGCAGAGAAACGATTGCCTCAGGACGGCCGGGCGACTTTTTCGGCCGACGGCAGGCACGTAGACCTACGGATCGCGAGTATTCCCACGGTCTTCGGCGAGAATGTCACTATCAGGCTTCTCGACGACTTGATGTTCAAGGTCTCACTCGAACAACTGGGGATGGGAGAAGACGAGCTTGCGCAGTTCCGCAAGGCTCTGAAGCGTCCGTGGGGTGAGATCCTGATCACGGGGCCGACAGGATCGGGTAAGTCCACGACTCTCTATGCGGGGCTCGAGGAACTCAACCGTCCGGGCGTCAAGATCTACACGGTTGAAGACCCCGTGGAGCGGCGCATACCCGGAATTATCCAGTCTCAGGTTCGTTCGAACATAGGTCTGACGTTTGCCTCCATGCTTCGCTCACTGGTAAGGAGCGACCCGGACATCATCATGATCGGGGAGATCCGGGACCACGAGACGGCTCTCATCGCCACAGAAGCGTCATTGACCGGACACCTGGTTCTCTCCACACTTCACACCAACGATGCCGCCTCGGCCATCGCCCGTCTAACTGAGATGGGCCTCCCGGCTTATCTCATCGCCTCAGGATTGGAGTGTGTTGTCGCGCAGAGGCTCGCCAGGAAACTCTGCTCGCGCTGCAAGGAGACCGTAACCCTGACTCCGGAGAATATGTCGGAAGAAGAACGCGATTTCCTCGGAGTATATCAAGCGGTTATTGCAAAAGCAGTGGGATGCAATAGATGTTTCAACACGGGTTACAGCGGCCGCATCGGCTTGTTTGAGGTGCTTCCCGTCGGACGCGAGATCCGCCGGCTCATTCTCGATCACGCCAGCGCGGACGCGATCCGAGACCAAGCTGTGGAGGTGGGCACCAAGAGCCTGCGGGAAGATGGCCGGCTGAAGGTGCTCGCGGGCCTCACCACGATTGAAGAAGTCCAGCGCGTCACCGCGTAGTCACTGTACTCGGCATGAAACGCGGCTCCGGCGGGTAGCACTCGAAAAAAGGCTACATCGGAGGCGCCATGACTTACGACATCTCCTTGATCCGCCCTGAGATGCGGGCCGAGCAGATCAAGCCTCGGGGCCAAGGCTTCAGTCCCGCCCGCAAGGCTGCGTTAAGGAGGGGCCTTCGTACTCTCCACGCGCTCGAGATCATGGCTGTCAACATCTACAAGTGCCAGATTACACGCCTGCCTTGCGAGTTGAACGTCCAACTCACAACGGCGATGTGCAACGAGATGACGCACATGCAGGACTTCCAGACCAAGCTGGCCGAGTACGGCTTTTCTCCCAGCAAGACCCGCTGGGCGTATTGGACCGCGGGCTATGTTTTCGGGCTTTCCTCGCGCGTTGTTGGACCGCAGCGGATACTGAAGACCGGAATCTGGGCCGAGAACAAGGCGGTGGGCCATTACAGGGAATTGCTCGAGGGTATCGATTGGGACGACGAGACCCGGGCAGTTATTGAGAAGAACCGGGCCGACGAATACGGGCATATTGGTAGGTGGGAGCAACTCCAGAGGTCTACCGCGGCGATATGTTGATGGTCCACTCGGTGGGTAGGGTGGTATTTTTGAGGCGAAGCTTGCTTGTGTCTGAGGTGGATCGCACCTGGAGGGCGAGTTCCGCGCATGAGAGTGCTGCTGATACAACCTCGACAAAGGCGCCGTGCCGGGTTTAGGTCGGGGTTCAGGACCATGGCGGTGGTCGAGCCCCTTGGGCTCGAGATGGTTGCGGCGGCCCTCAAGGTTCGCCATGAAGTGAGATTGGCCGACCTTCTCCCCGGTGTCGATCTCGAATCGATAGTGCGCCGGTTTTCCCCGGACATTTGCGGTATCAGTTGCTCATTCACCGTTGATGTCAAGGAGACTTATCGGGTTGCTCAGACGGTGAAGAAGCTTCGTCCTGCCAGCTTCGTGTTTGTTGGAGGACATCACGCTTCGCTCAACCCTACCGACTTCGCGGTTCCTTGGGTCGATGCAGTCGTGAACGGCGAGGGGGAAGTGTCGGCGTCCGAGTTGGTGTGCGCAGTAGAGAGCGGCCGGGACCTGCGCTCGGTTCCTGGTCTTGTCTTGAACTTCAGAGATTATCAATCATCCACCGGCATCAGGTCGCTGGTATCAATGGACGAACTGCCGTTCCCTGCAAGGTCTCTCGTCCATGGCTTGAGAAAGTCCTACCATCTTGGCTTGCGGGGTCCGCTTGCGAGTTTGGAGACTTCTCGGGGATGTCCCTATCGCTGCACGTTCTGCAGTGTGTGGCGCTTCCACCAGGGAAAGGTTCGGTTCAAAAGCCCTGACCGTGTGCTCGACGAGATCGAGACCATCGAAGGCCGCAACGTCTTCATAACGGATGATAACTTCCTCGCCAGCATCTCGAGGGCAGAGCGTATCGCCGATCTCCTGATGCAGCGTAGGGTCAAGAAACGGTTTATCTTTCAGGCCCGCACCGACTCAATTGCCCGGCATTCCGAGACTGTGGCCAAACTGAGGGAGGCGGGCTTCGCCACAGTCTTCCTGGGCCTCGAGAAAATCGACGCTGAGGGTTTGGAGAGCGTCCGGAAAAGCAATACCGTAGAAAGCAACGAAAAAGCGCTCGAGGTCCTCAAGAAGGTTGGGGTGAACGTGTTCGGGACGTTAATAGTAGATCCCGATTATGATGAAGCCGACTTCCGCCGTTTGCGGGACTATGTGTCGCGCCACGCAATCGCCAATGCCTGGTTTACCGTTCTCACGCCCTTGCCGGGGACTGCTCTGTTCGAGCAATTACAGGAGGCACTCACCACCCGAAACTGGGAGATGTTCGATTTGATACACGCTGTGTTGCCGACTCGGCTCGACTTGGAGCGTTTCTACCGTGAATACGCCCGTCTATACATGGCCGTGTACTCTCCTTGGGCTTTGGCGGAGAGAGGCTGGAATGCTCTCTTCAACAGGCATGGCCGCAGTTTGGGCAATTTTCCCAGTCCGGCCCTGATCTGGCACAGTTTCGAGTCGCTCCGTTGCATGTCGGATCCGCGTGAGTACCTGCTGGCGCACGCCGACGAGCCTCATGCGTATGGAGGTTGACACTGAATAGGGCGCCTTGCCCGCGACGAGGAGGAGATGTGATGGCGCGCTGCGATGAGATGCGAGAGGGAGACGTTTACTACTGCGACAGATGTGGTCTCGAGATCGAAGTGATCGAGGAGTGCAGTCATGAGGAGGACGAGGAGGCCGAAGAGGTCTGCACTGTCGAGGAATTCATCTGTTGCGGTCAGGCAATGACTCTGAGGGAGGATTGACCTCGCGGAGCGACGCGTCCGAAGCCACCGAGAGGGGGATGCGTGGGCAAGCGCTCGAGTGGCAGGTACAGGATAGGTTGGTTGCCGGGTGACGGCATCGGGCCTGAGGTGCTCGCTGCCGGGCGCCTCATCTTGGACGAGCTTCGGCTGGATGCAGACTACGTGTCCGGAGAAATAGGCTGGGAGGTCTGGCGCCGTGAGGGCGATGCGCTCCCTGAGCGAACTATTCAGCTGCTGCAGGGCGTTGATGCGGCCGTCTTCGGCGCGATAACGTCCAAGCCTGTCAAAGCCGCAGAGGCGGACCTCATCCCGGAGTTGCGGGGGAAGGGTCTGGTCTATCGATCTCCCGTCGTGCGGATGCGGCAGCTATTCGACCTCTATGTCTGTCTTCGGCCGTGTAAGGGCTATGCAGACAATCCCCTGAACTACAAGGAGGGGATCGACCTTGTTGTCTTTCGCGAAAACACGGAAGACCTGTATGCCGGGGTGGAATTTGGCCCAGTGCCCGAAGAGTTGTCCCAGGTCCTGGGGGACTTGTCGACGAACTTCGCTCCCTTCAGGGGCCTTGCAGGTACGGCGTATTCCGTCTCCTGCAAGATAAACACCAAGCCGGGCTCAGAACGAATAGCCAGGGCGGCTTTTGAATTCGCTCAGAAATCCGGTCGCCGCAAGGTGACTATCGTTCACAAGGCTAATGTCATTCGAGCCGCCGATGGCCTGTTCTTGGAGACTGCTCGGGAAGTTGCCAATGACTACCCAGGCATTGTCGTTGATGATGCCAACATCGATGCCATGTGTATGTGGCTGCTGAAGGACCCAATGCGTTACGACGTGCTGCTGGCTCCGAACCTCTACGGCGACATTATTTCGGATCTCTGCGCACAGATGGTGGGCGGTCTGGGCTTCGCCTGTTCCGGGAACATCGGTATGAACTTGGCCGTTTTTGAGCCTACGCATGGCTCCGCTCCCAAGTATGCCGGCATGAACAAGGTGAACCCGCTGGCCACGATTCTGGCGGTGAAGATGATGCTGGATTGGCTGGGCGAGAGCGAAAAGAGCGAGCTTGTCGAGGCGGCTGTGGCGGCGGTCATTGGTGAGGGACGGGTGCGCACGTATGACATGGGCGGTACGGCCACCACTACGGAGATGGCGGAAGCTGTGGCGGCAAAGTTGGGGAAAGGCTAGGTGAAATGAGCAACAAATCGGCGGTGCTGCGAGAAGCCATCATGGCTCGCCGGGCGGTCGTGCTGCCGGGGGCGCACGACGCGCTCAGTGCCAAGGTCATCGAGCAGTGCGGCTTCGAGGCCATTCAGATCTCCGGCTACGGCGTCGCGGGGTCCTTGCTGGGCAAGCCCGACGTCGGGTTGGTCCAGATGAAGGACGTTCTCGACGTCACCTGGAACATCGTGCAAGCGGTAGTGATCCCGGTGATGGCCGACGTGGACACCGGAGGGGGCAATGCGGTGAATGCCGCTTGGATCACCGAGAGATTGATCGCCATGGGCGTCGCGGGAATGAACATCGAGGACCAAGTTTTCCCGAAGCGGTGCGGGCACATGGCCGGTAAGGAGGTCATCGAGGCTGACGAGATGACAGGCAAAGTCGCGGGCTGCGCGGAAGTACGAGACAGGCTCGATCCGGACTTCGTCATCAACGCGCGTACCGATGTGTTCTCCGTGGCGGGTCTCGACGAAGCCATCCGAAGATGCAACGCGTATTTGGAAGCCGGCGCCGACCTTGCTTTCATCGATGGTATCAAGACCCGGGCGGATGTCGAGAGAGCATTCCAG
>JAMDEO010000230.1 GCA_023483915.1 Actinomycetota bacterium | reverse complement strand
CCCACAATCCCGCGATGCGGACATGATCGTTGTCGCCCGGCGGGCGCACGGCGGATTGCGGGAGTTGGTTCTCGGCTCGGTGGCCCGGCAGACCTTGAGTCACGCGGAGATCCCCGTGCTGGTAGTTAATACCCATATCAACCGCAAATAGGAGCGAGGACATGTTTTATCCGGTGAATCTCGACCTCGGCGACACATCGCGCGTTCAGCAAGGGGTGCTCGTACTCAATCCGGCGGAGTCAAAGAGGCTGATCGCCCGCGCAGTCGCCGGGTTGGCAGAAGTGCGGCACGCATATACGGATGCCCGCCTTGCCATAACCAACGGCACCACCAATTCGTTCGTGCTGGAGGAGATCACGGGGGAAAAGGTCCCTGCCTACCAGTTCTCGATAGGGATGGTGGCCGACGGGTTATTGACCATGAGCGTCAAGGACGACCGGGTAGGCTCCAAGTTTCTCCATAAGGGCGAGCCCGTGGAGATGGAGGCGCGTGACTTCTTCAAGACGCTCGAGCGGGGGGACGTCGTCATCAAAGGGGGCAACGCGGTTGACCCCGAGGGAAACGCGGGCGTGATTGTGGGGAACGAGACGGGCGGGACGATTGGCGCCCTTTTGGGCATCGCCTGCGTCAGGGGCATTCCGCTCATCATGCCGGTGGGGCTCGAGAAGCTGGTTCCTTCTGTGCGGGATGCTGCGGCGGGCTGGGGTCAGCTCACCCTCAACTACGCAATGGGGATGAGTTGTTGGCTCACTCCGGTAACCACCGGACTTGTCGTAACCGAGATCCAGGCTCTCGGCATACTCGCGGGTGTTCGCGGACGCTTGGTCGCCGCCGGCGGGGTGGGCGGCAGCGAGGGTGCAGTCATTCTTTTGCTGGAAGGCTATGAAGAGAATCTGGACAAGGCGATCGAGGTTGTCAAAGCGGTTAAGGGAGAACCGAAAACCGAAGTTCCCCGGCATCACCTGAGCTGATTCTCGTGGCCGCTACTTACCGGACCCTGGGGAACTCAGTGCCATGGAGGCCGACTGGACATCGGGGAAGATCCTGAAACCCTGTCGCTCGGAAAGCCCGGTTATCTCGAGGAGGCGCAGCACCCCAGCCCTGGGGGCCACAACCCCAAGCCAGCCCCGATCCTTGAACTGGGAGACCAGCTCGAACATCAGGGAGAGACCGCCGCTGTCCATATAGGACAACTCGCTCAAGTCAAGAACAAGAGCCGCCGGGTTACCCGCTGTCTCCTCCTTGATGAGCTCGCGCGCATAATTGGCCGAGTCATGGTCGAGCTCACCTTTCAAGTAGATGAGCGGCACCCCCAGACGATAGGAAACCTGCGAGTCGAGATGCTGCGGCAGCGGCCTGCGGCGAAGCGGAACATCTGGCCCTGACATTGTGCTCCTCCTTGCATTTGCGGCTCGTTTCAAAATGAAGCTGTGGCCGCGTAGTGCGCCCTCGGGCGCCCCTTGGGCGGGCGTGATGCGTTGTCCGCCCAGAGGGCACCCAGTCGCGCCCGTAGCACTCTGGCTACGAACGCTTCCTGTGTCCTCGCCTCGCACTCCGCCCGGAGGGCACCCGAGCACGTCCCTTGCGGCGGAGCTTCATTTTGAACGAGTCCATAGCGACACCTGCGGGTTACCCGATTTGGCCCGAGCCTAGTCATGCGAGGCGCACGTGCCGCGTCGCTTCGACAGTCCGCTACGGGCATTGGCTGAATGCTATACTGCCGCCGACATGCGACAGGAATTCTCTTCAGGCGTTGAGCAAGCCGAGCTATCAGCTCTCGTCAAGCCCGTTTGCAGTTTTGCCCTCTCGTTTGCCGCCTTATAACTTGGAACTGGAGGAATTCATGAGTTCCGCAAAACTGTACGTGGGCAATCTCAGCTACAGCTCCTCGGAAAGTGCCATCAAAGCGCTGTTCGAGCAGCACGGGGAAGTCACGTCGGTGAACCTGATCACCGACCGGGATAGCGGCCGTCCCAAAGGCTTTGGCTTTGTGGAGATGGCTACGCCTGAGGAAGCTGAGGCTGCGAAGAACGCCCTCAACGGTGCGCAACTCGACGGCCGCACCCTCAAGGTCGACATTGCCAAGGAACTGCAGCCCAGGGCCCCGCGTAGCGGTGGCTACGGCGGTGGAGGCTACGGAGGCGGAGGCTACGGAGGCGGCAACCGCCGCTGGTAGGACTTCCCGTTTCTCGGTAGGAGAAGGCGCCGGCCTCATGGCCGGCGCCTTTTTGGTATTCCAGGCCGATACCGTGTGGCTTGTACGGTCGACGCCGGACCAAGTTATGGCTTGCTTTTAGCTGGCGTTTAATATATCCTAACGCCATGAAGCAGGATATCCAAAAAAACAGGCGCTCCGAATCGCGGGAAGAGTACCTCGAGACTCTCTTCCACCTTTGCGGCGGCCCTGATGGAGCGACCACCATCTCCAGCGTGGCGGAGGATCTCGGCGTCAGTCCCGCCTCCGTTTCTCAAATGATGTCTAGACTGGCGAAAGACGGGGCGATCGAGAGAGACAAGGATGGCCAGATACGCCTTACCGTGAGTGGCTGGGCTGATGCGGTCCGGCTGGTCAGGCGGCATCGCCTTAGCGAGCGGTTTCTGACGGACTACCTCGAGCTTCCTTGGGATCAAGTGCACGAGGAGGCCTGCAAACTCGAGCACGCCCTGAGCGACGAGGTCGAGGCGGGGCTTGCCGAAAGGCTGGGCAATCCTCGGACGTGCCCGCACGGTCGCGTCATCCCGACCGCGGACGGGGAGATCGCGAAAGAGGCGGACCAGAAACTCGCGGAAGTGAGCGCAGGTCAGAAGTGTGTCATTTCCTTCGTGTCCGACGAACAACCCGAGCTACTGCGCTACCTGGCCTCGTTGGGGCTGTTACCTGAGACGCCCGTTTGTGTCGAAGAAGTTGCACCGTTCAACGGTCCGCTGCTTGTGCGTGTGGGCCGGGCTCGATACGCGCTCGGCAGGGATGTCGCACGGAAGGTCTTCGTGCGGTGGCCCGAGTAGCGAGCGGTTGCTGTTCATCAACTCACAGCGAACGGCGGGCGGGTGAGCTTCTTGTCTGTCTTGCTGGCAACCCCAATGTAGGTAAGTCCACTCTCTTCAACCGGTTGACCAATTCCGCGGTCGATACCGCGAACTACCCGGGCATGACGGTCGAACTGAACAGCGCCTCTGCCGTGTGGGAAGGGCGCCCAATCCAGCTCGTGGACATTCCTGGGACCTACTCTTTGGACCCAGTGTCAGAAGATCAGGAAGTGGCGCGGCGGGCACTCCTCGAACTCCAGCCTGATCTCACGGTCGTGGTGCTTGACGCGACCAATCTCGCGCGGAATTTGTATCTCGCGCTGGAACTCCTTGACCTCGGCTTTCCCCTGGTACTGGGGCTGAACCTCATGGACGAAGCCCGGAGGCAGAAGCTTGGCATCGACAGCAGCAGGCTTTCAGAGATCTTGGGAGTCCCGGTCGTCACCCTTGTCGCCCGCAGCGGGGAGGGGGTGCGAGAGCTGATCCACGCGGCTGTTCTTCAGCTGGAGGCCTCGCCACGAGTCGATCGGGATGAGGCTGATCAGCCGCCGCACGGCAAATCTGTGGCCCAGCTTGTCAGGTCGAGGAGCGCCATCCACATAGCCTCGGTCGTGCCCCTCGATGCGGCTGCGGCAATCGGGGAGAGATACGCGCGGGCCCGCGCGATCGCAGACACAGTGACCGAAGATCGCCAACCCGCTAGCGATGACAGAATGTGGCGGGCCATGACCTCCATCTACACGGGTGTGCCGATCCTGCTCGGGGTCCTAGGCGCAGTCTTCGCAGTCCTCTTCTATTTAGGCGGCTGGCTCTCCAATCTCCTTACCACGGGTTGGAATGCGTCATTTGGTGACTGGATCACAAGCGGGATACACGCGGGCCTCGGCACGGGGGTGCTCGGATCGACCCTTCTTTGGGGGCTCAATGGAGGAATCCTGGCCACGCTGGGTGTCGCGATTCCCTACATCCTCACCTTCTACCTGATTCTGGCTGTTCTGGAAGACTCCGGCTACATGAATGCTGCCGCCTTTCTCACCGATCGGCTCATGCATCTGTTCGGTCTGCATGGACGGGCGACGATTCCCCTCATCGCGGCCGCCGGCTGTAACGTGCCCGCCATCATGGGTACTCGGGTTCTTACCAGCAAACGCGAACGGATGATTGCCTGTACCTTAGTCACCCTTACCCCGTGCAGCGCTCGAACCGCAGTCATAATTGGCGCCGTTTCGCTCTATGCCGGGTGGCAATGGGCGCTGTTTGTTTTCGGAGTGGTATTCGTTGTCGGAGTCTTGGCCGGGGTTGGGCTCAATCGGATTCTTCCCGGCCAACCGGAAGGCCTGGTCATGGAGATGTTTCCCATGCGGCAGCCTTCCCTCGTCGTCACTGTGAAGAAGACTTGGAAACGTTTCTCGGGCTTCCTCTGGCATGCCTTCCCGATCATTCTCATCGGTAGCGTCGTACTGGGCGGCCTGTATGAGACCGGTTGGATATGGTATCTCTCCAAACCACTCTCGCCCATCGTCGTCACCTGGCTGGGGCTGCCGCTTGTCACCGGGATCGCGCTCGTCTTTGCCGTGCTTCGCAAAGAACTCGCCTTGCAGCTTCTCGTCGTATTGGCCGTCGCCCAATTCGGGCCAAATGCCCACAATCTGCTGAAGTTTATGAGCGTCCACCAAATTGTGGTGTATACGATTGTGAACACTATCTACATTCCGTGCGTGGCCACGATCGCCATGCTTGGCCGGGAGCTTGGGTGGCGACGGGCGGCAGTGATTTCAGTAGGCACAGTAGCGATGGCCGTCGTCGTGGGGGGGATCGTCTCCCGGCTTCTCTCGCTGACCTAGGCGTGAAGACGAGACCGGCGGCTGCGGAAGGCTGCTATCAAGGGCCTAAGCTAAGGCATTTTTTGTATACTTTGGTACTCACCCAGGGGAGGCAAGCATGCAGATCTACATCGACGGCGAGTTCTACAAGGAAGAGGACGCCAAGGTCAGCGTCTTTGACCATGGCCTGCTGTACGGAGACGGCGTATTCGAAGGGATCCGGATTTACAGCGGCAGGGTATTCGAGCTCGACGCCCACATAGATCGTCTGTATGCGTCGGCGCTTGCGCTTGCACTTGATATCCCTCTTTCGCGGACCGACTTGATCGAGGCCATGATGGAGACCATCCGTCGCAACGAGATCCTGGACGGCTATGTTCGTCTCGTCGTCACGCGGGGCAAGGGCGACCTGGGGCTGAATCCCAACAAGTGCCCGAAGCCCACCATCTTCTGCATCGCCGACGGCATCACCCTTTACCCGAAAGAGGTCTACGAGCGAGGGTTCAAGGTTGTGACCTTAGCCACCCGGCGGAATGATCCGCAGGCCATAAACCCCAGGATCAAGAGCCTCAACTATCTCAACAACGTGCTTGGAGCGTTGGAACTCCGGGGCTGCGATGTTAACGAAGGGTTGTTCCTGACCACCTCAGGGTATGTGTGCGAGTGCACGGCGGACAACTTCTTCCTCGTGAAGGGGCGGAAGTTGATGACCCCGCATCCGGCTCTGGGCGCTCTCGGGGGCATTACGCGGGCAACTGTGATGAGGCTGGCAGACTCGATGGGCCTGCAGGTCGAGGAAGGTTTCTACACGCTCTACGACGTGTACAACGCAGAAGAGGCCTTTCTCACGGGCACTGCGGCCGAGGTTGGGCCTGTGGTCGAAGTGGACAAGCGCCCGATAGGCGCGGGCGTTCCGGGGCCGGTCACCAAGGAGATCATTGCCCGGTTCCACGAATTCGCCCTCAGCACCGGCATCCCAATCTACGGCACGCCGTAGCGGGCGGGTGCCCTTTGGGCGATGAGCGGCCCCGGGGATTTGACGGGTGGTCATGACGGTGGGACGCAACATCCTTCTATATGACACCACGCTGCGCGACGGGATGCAGCGGGAGGGCCTCAGCGTCTCGGTAGACGAGAAGGTTCGCATCGCTCTGCGTTTGGCCGATCTCGGCATCCATGTGATCGAGGGCGGGTTTGCGGGATCCAACCCCAAGGACGACGAGTTCTTCCGGCGCATGGAGAAGGAATTCCTGGGAAGCTCGCTGCTGGCTGCCTTTGGGATGACCCGCGCACGGGGTATTGCCGCCGGTCGAGACCCAGGCTTGGCGGCCCTAGCGGCCTCTTGGACGCCTATCACCGCCGTGGTGGGTAAGACCTGGGATCTGCACATCGAAAAGGTTCTCCGCGTGGATCGCGAAGAGAATCTGCACATGATCGAAGACTCGGTCGCCTTCCTCAAAGGAAACGGCAAGCGGGTCTTCTACGATGCCGAACATTTCTTCGATGCTTTCGCGGATCATCCTGACTACGCCCTTGCCTGCCTGCGCGCGGCCGCGGAGGCCGGCGCCGAGACTGTCTGCCTGTGCGACACCAACGGTGCCGAGCTGCCAATGCAGCTTGGCAAGGTGGTAGGCGAGGTCGTGTCGGCTCTGGGCGGGGCCTGCCGCGTCGGCATCCACACTCACAACGATGCGGGCTGTGCCGTGGCGAATTCGCTCGTCGCGGTAGATCAGGGGGCCGATTCGGTACAGGGCAGCATCAACGGGTATGGCGAGCGTTGCGGGAATGCAGACCTTTGCGCGATCATCCCGGCGCTCCAGATCAAGATGGGCCTTGAATGCATCTCGGAAGTGAATCTGGCCAAGTTGACCGAGACGGCGCACTTTGTCGCCGAGCTCTGCAACATCTCGCCCGATCCTCATCAGCCGTATGTGGGGCACAATGCCTTCGCACACAAGGGGGGGATGCATGTATCTGGCGTCACGCGGGATCCCCAGACTTTCGAGCACATCGACCCGGCCCTCGTGGGCAACTCCCCGCACATCCTCGTGTCGGAGCTTTCGGGCAAGGCCACGATCGATCAGAGAGCACGGGAGCTGGGTCTTCCTCTCGGGACCGACAAGGACCTGGCCGAGCGCGTGCTCGACCGTGTCAAGCAGCGGGAGAACATGGGATACCACTATGAAGCTGCGGATGCTTCCTTCGAGCTCTTGTTGCGCGGCGAGATGGGGGAGAAGGTGGAGTTCTTCCATCTCGAGACGTTTCGCATCATCGTGGAGAAGCTCGGGGATGGGCGGACGGTCAGTGAGGCTACGGTCAAGGTGCACGTGGGGGGCGATCGTTTCATCGAGACCGCGGAGGGGAACGGTCCGGTCAACGCGCTGGACAAGGCCATCCGCAGGGCCATCGAACGGAAGTATCCCCGGGTGCACGACATCAGGCTGGTCAACTACAGCGTACGCATCCTCGACGAGAACAAAGGGACGGCAGCGGTCACCCGGGTGCTCATCGATTCGTCGGATGGGCGGGACAGTTGGGGAAGCGTAGGGGCGGGCACCAACGTGGTAGAAGCATCCTGGGAGGCTTTGGTCGATTCCATCAACTACGGTCTGGATCGATTCCAATACGAAGCTGAGATCACCGGAGACGACGTATGAAGCTGGCCCGGATCGAGTACCAAGGCGAGGTCGTGTCGGCCACGCTGGGATGCAACGGATACCTGCTGCCGGACGGAACCGAACTGGCGGACGGCGAGGTAAGACTGCTGCCGCCGGTGGCGCCGGGCAAGATCCTGGGGGTGGGCTGGAATTTCCCGGCGCACATCAAAGAAATGGCGGATAGGACTGCTGCTGGCCAGAAGATCACCGAGCCTCCCCAGGAGGAAGTGCCGCCGCCGATCTTGTTCTTCAAACCGTCGTCCAGCCTCGTCGGTCATGGGGAGGCGATCGTCTATCCGCTCGATGCCACCAGGGTGGAGTACGAGGGCGAACTGGCCGTCGTCATCGCCAGAGAGACGCGGAGAGTCACGCCGGAGGAGGCGGAGCTGGCGGTTTGGGGATGGACGTGCGCCAACGACGTGACCGAGAGGGATATGCAGAGCGCCGACAAGCAGTGGTGGCGCGCTAAGGGCTACGACACCTTCGCTGTTGCGGGCCCGTTCGTCGAAACAGAGACTCCCTCCCCTGAAGCCTGGATCCGAACGAGAGTGAACGGCCACATTCGCCAAGAAGGGCAGGTGCGGGACATGATCCGTGATCCCTACACCATCATCTCGCTGGTGAGCCAGGCAATGACCCTGTACCGGGGGGATCTCATCATGCTGGGGACGCCACTGGGTGTGGGCGAGTTGCATCCGGGCGACACGGTCGAAGTCGAGATCGACGGCGTGGGCTACCTCAGGAATCCCGTGTTGGCCGAGGAGCAGGCTGGGTAGCCCGCGTCTGTGCGGTGCGGGAGTCGTTTCGCCGGTGGTCGGCACAGGATACCATCGGGAAAACCCGCTCCCAGCGGAATTTGTACACCACAGGCCGCCGAAGATGCTTGAGGGGCCGCAGGGCATCGGGTAGAATCAGGCAATTGATTCTATGGTTGCGGAGAGCCGTGGACGCATCATCTTCTTTCTGCCATCTTCACGTTCACACCCACTATTCGGCCCTCGACGGCGCGTGCAAGGTAGATGCACTGGTGGCCAGAGCGGCGGAGTTTGGCATGCCTGCTCTCGCCATCACCGATCACGGGGTGCTCTCGGGCATCGTCCAGTTTTATCTGGAATGCCGAGAAGCCGGGATCAAGCCCATCATCGGTCTGGAAGCTTATGTTGTCGAAGACCGTGCCCGCAAAGAAGGGCAAAATGAGGATCGGTGGCACCTGACTCTTCTGGCCCGAGACAAATTGGGCTACAAGAACCTGCTCAAACTGGGCAGCCTGGCCTTTCTGGAAGGCTACTACTACAAGCCCCGCATGGACTACGACTTGCTGTCCAGGCATGCTGAAGGATTGATCTGCTTGTCGGGCTGCGCCAGCGGCCGACTCTCGCGTGCGCTCCAGTTCGGGCAGACCACCGCAGCGGAGGCGGAGATCGAGAGACTTACCGGCATATTCGGGAAGGGCAACGTCTATTTGGAGATGCAGGAAACCGGTATCGCCGAGCTGGCCGAGGTCAACCCCCGAATGGCGGATTTGGCCCGAAAGACAGGGCTGAAGCTGGTGGCCACCAATGACGTCCACTACTTGCGCGAGGGGGACGCTGCGGCCCACGACGTTCTTCTTTGCATCCAGACTGGTTCACGAATCTCTGAAGAGAACCGGCTCCGTTTCTCCTCGCAGGAGTTCTACCTCAAAGATGCGGACGAGATGGCGTCTGCCTTCCTCCAGTACCCGGAGGCCGTCTGGAACAGCCTCGAGGTGGCCGAGCGATGCAATGTCGACATCGATCTGGACGAGATGCTCATCCCCCAGTTTTCCGTGCCTGAGGGGTATGACGAAGGCTCCTATTTGCGGGGGAAATGCGAAGAGGGGCTGGCTCGGCGTTACGGCGCCGGCGTCGCTCCGGGGATCCGCGAAAGGCTGGAGAGCGAGTTGGCCGTCGTGGAAAAGATGGGCTTTCCAGGTTACTTCCTCATCGTATGGGACTTCGTCACGTATGCCAAGCGGTCGGGGATTCCGGTCGGCCCGGGCCGGGGTTCGGCGGCGGGCTCGCTCGTGTCGTACCTGTTGGGCATCACGGATCTGGACCCCATCACTTACGACCTGCTTTTCGAGCGCTTCCTCAACCCAGACCGGATCAGCATGCCCGACATCGACATCGACTTTTCGGTGAGCGGCCGCGAGAGGGTTATCGATTATGTTGCCCAGAAGTATGGCCGTGATCGGGTGGCGCAGATAGCGACGTTCGGCACCATCAAGGCGCGGCAGGCCATCCGCGATGCGGCCAGAGTGATGGACGTGCCGTACGGCCAGGCCGACCGCATCGCCAAGCTGGTGCCCGAGGTCCTGAACATCACGCTGGATGCCTGTCTCGGTGACCCCAAGTGCGAATTACGGGCCGCCTACGATAGCGACGACCTTGTTCGCGAGGTGGTCGACATGGCCCGGCCCTTGGAGGGGCTCATACGGCAGGATTCCATTCACGCCGCGGGCGTCGTGATCTCCAAGGGGCCGCTGACCGATCACCTGCCTCTCATGCAGAAGGGCGAAGCCGAGGTTGTAACGCAGGTCTCCATGGGTGACGTGGAGAAGCTGGGGTTGCTCAAGATGGACTTCTTGGGGCTTCGCAACCTCGACGTCATCGACGGCGCAGTGAAGATCATCAGAGCTGAAGGGGAGCCCGACTTCGACATCGAGAGCATCCCCCTCGACGATGCTCTCACCTACCAAATGCTTTCTAGGGGTGACTCGGAGGGGGTATTCCAATTCGAGTCCAGCGGCATGCGGGAGGCCTTGCGCGACATCCAGCCCACACGCTTCGATGACCTCATAGCCCTGGTGGCCCTCTATCGTCCGGGCCCGATGGAATTCATCCCTCAATACGCCCGTAACAAGCGGTCACCCAATGGGATCCAGTACGAAGATCCCCGCTTGGAGCCCATCCTCAGCTCGACGTACGGCGTCGCTATCTACCAAGAACAGTTGATGGAGATATCCAAGCGTATCGGAGGTTTTACACCTGCCCAGGCCGATGACCTGCGTAAGGCCATCGGTAAGAAGATCCGGGCGAAACTAGATCAGCTGGAGCCAAAATTCCGGGCCGGTGCGGAGGCTTCGGACACTTCTCCGCGGGTGATCGACTATCTCTGGTCGCTAATGGAGAAGGCCGGCGACTACTCCTTCAACAAGTCCCATGCCGCCTGCTACGCGCTGATCTCCTACCGGACTGCCTATCTTAAAGCGAATTATCCCGTACAGTACATGGCCGCGCTTATTTCCAGTGTCATGGACACGAAGGACAAAGTTCCTTTCTACGTGACCGTGGCCAACGAGATGGGCATAGAGGTCCTGCCTCCCGATATCAATGAATCGGTGCTCGACTTCAGGGGCGTCGGAGGGCGCATCCGCTTCGGGCTCAATGCGGTGAAAAATGTGGGGGAGACGGCGATCCGCAACATCCTGGAAGCCCGCGTCACCGGCGGGCCTTTCGTCGACTTCTTCGACTTCTGCGAGCGGGTCGACTTGGGAATCGTCAACGGGCGTGCTATCGAAAGCCTGGTCAAGAGTGGGGCACTCGACTCGATTGGGCCGTCGAGACGGGGCATGCTGCAGGTTCTTCCTCAAGCCATGGCTCACGGCAAGAAGGTTCGTTCCGACGCAGACAAGGGACAGGGTTCTATCTTTGACTTGATGGGCGATAACGGGTCGGCATCGAAGAATGAGGCTCGACGGTCCTCGCCGGTTGAGATTCCTCTTCACGACTACAGCAAGGAGGAGTTGCTGGCCCTGGAGAAGGAGACCCTTGGCCTTTACGTCAGCTCTCATCCGCTGAAAGACATCCGGCAGCAGGTTCGGAGAGAGGCGAGTCATCTCATATCCGAACTTAGCGAGGTCCAAGATGGCACCATGACCACCATCGTGGGGATGGTCACTACGGTCAAACGCATAACCACCAAAAAGTCGGGCGAGATGATGGCCTTTGTGACTCTCGAGGGCTTGGAGGGTACTATCGAGATCATCTGTTTCCCCGCCATCTATCAAGAGAACAAGGATCTTTTGGCGGAGGACAGGGTTATCAAGATCAAGGGGAGGGTCGATCACAAAGATGAGGCCGAGACCAAGTTCATCCCCCTCGCCATGGAGGCCTTCGCCCCTAAGACCGGTCTCGAGCCACTCGCCCTGTCCGTGAATGGGGAAGCTTTCCCGTCGACGGTACTGGAGGATCTGAAGCGCATCCTGGTGCGGTTCCCGGGAACATGCGCCGTGGACATGTATGTGCAGATCGGAAACGGGGGGAGCCGGCTGCGTTTCGGGGACGGGTTCAAGGTCGATCCTCAGGCCACCCTGTTTGCCGAGCTCAAAGAGCTTCTGGGTGATGACTGTATCATGCAGAGTGCTTGGTCTCCCACGAACGGATCGAAGAACAGTGGCTCATCGTTTTTGGGGCTGAAGGGCAAGAGCTCGTCCCTCGATGACTCCCGGCCATGATAATCAGGCCTCTGTCTCTCGCCTCCCTTGCCTCGGAGATCGCCGGACTGCGTCCTTCAGCGGCGGCCACTGCTGAGATCGCGAGCGTGGTCTCCGAGCTTATTGAGCAGGTCCGCACTCGAGGCGATGCGGCCGTAGTCGAAGCGACCGCCCTCTTTGATTGGAGCGGAGCCGAGGTGTCCAATGTGGTGGTACCGCCGGGGCTCCTCCAAGTGGCTCTCGAGGATGAGGACCCCGAGCTTCTGGATGCCCTGCGTACAACACGTGACAACTGCACGTTCTTCCATCGTCATGAGTTCGCTCCGGACTGGGAGGACATCGGTCCCCAAGGCCAGATCTTAGGTATCCGGCGGGTCCCGGTGGAACGAGCCGGGCTTTACGTGCCAGGTGGCCTGGGATCCTACGCATCGACCGTCATCATGAACGCGGTACCGGCCAGAGTCGCCGGTGTGGAGGAGCTGATCATCTGCACGCCGCCGGGCTCGGATGGGAGCGTCAACTCCTCGGTTCTGGCTGCAGCCGAGTTAATGGGCGTGGAGAGAGTGTTCAGGGTGGGTGGTGCGCAAGCCATCGCGGCGATGGCTTACGGCACGGAGACCATACCCCGCGTTGATGTGATCTGTGGGCCCGGCAACGTCTACGTGATGGAGGCCAAGCGGCAGCTCTACGGCACGGTAGGCATCGACAGCCTGGCCGGACCGAGCGAGGTTTTGGTCATCGCAGACCACTCCGCGCAACCCGACTGGGTGGCCGCGGATCTTCTCGCTCAGGAAGAGCACGGCAGCGGGGCGCAGGCCGTGCTCGTCGCCGAGTCGAGGTCGCTGTGTCTGCAGGTTGAGGAGGCGATCGACCGCTTGGCGGCGTCCGCTCCCGTACGGGACCGCGTGGCCGCGGCGACGGGCGACAGCGGCGAGCCGGCCCGCTCGGACCGGCTTTGGGCGTTTTTTCCCGAAGCCGGCATGCATTTCATCGACCTTGCAGTAGCTGTGGCGAATTCCTATGCTTCCGAGCACCTGGAACTCCAGGTTGCGGATCCGCGGTCCTTACTGCCGAGAATCCGTTCGGCGGGAGCTGTCTTCCTGGGCCACCATTCGCCTACGGCTTTCGGAGACTATATTGCCGGCAGCAATCACGTGCTGCCCACCGGGGGCTCGGCCCGGTTCGCCTCGCCGCTATCCGTTGAGGTCTTCCTGCGCAAGTCTTCGTATTTGGAGATGCGGCCTGAGGCCCTTCAAGCCCTTACCCCTAGGCTGGTCCGGCTCGCGGACAGCGAGGGCTTTTATTTCCACCGGGTTTCCGCTGAAGTAAGGCTGACTGACGTTCGGTGAGTCCAGAGGGGCACGCTCATTTTAGTGTGGTAGCTGCCTCAGCTCTCTGTGCCGCCAGGGTGTGGAGAAACTTCTGAACCAACTCAGGGTCGAGCTCGGTCCCCGCCGCTCGCAGCAGCTCAGCTCGCGCTTCTTCACCATCCATGCTCTTGCGGTAAGGTCTATCGGCGGTCAGTGCCGCATAGGTGTCCGCGACGGCGAGAATCTTGGCCAATTGAGGAATATCGTCTCCCAGCAGACCGTTCGGGTATCCCAACCCGTCGGGACGCTCATGGTGAGCTTTGACGGCCTCCAGTACGGCCCTCAAGCGGGGCATGTCCGCGATGATAGCCGTGCTCACGTCCACGTGCTTGCGGACCGCTTCGTTCTCTTGATCGTCCAATGCCCCCCGCTTACGAAAGACGTCCGTTGGGACGCCAATGTTGCCCACATCGTGGACCAGGGCTGCCAGCCGCAGTGTCTGCAACGAGTCGTCGGGAAGTCCCAGCGCCCTGCCAAGGGTAAGCGCGTGCGTCACAACCTGCTCTGAGTGTCTCCTGGTATGGTGATCGCGGCTCCCCACTGCGCCCAACAAGGCGGTCGCCATAGCTACCCAACCATCATGTTCGTCAGAGGCTTCGCGTTGAGCCCGTGAGGTCGTGATGATGTTTCCTCCACGCTGCTTCGAAATATACAGATTGTCGTCGGCGACCTCGACGAGTTCGGCCATGGTGGTGGCGTCCTGGGGAAAACTCGCGGCCCCAATACTCAGGCGCAGTGTAATGGAATTATCTTCCGAAATCGCAAACGGGTTGGAGACGAGCTCCTCGCGAAGACGCTCAGACAGGTAAGCGGCACCCTCGCTACCGGTATCGGGCAACACTATCATCAGCTCATCACCGCCAACTCTGCCTGCGCTGCCGGACTGCCTGTGCTCCC
>JAMDEO010000183.1 GCA_023483915.1 Actinomycetota bacterium | reverse complement strand
GTCAACGGTTGGGCAACTCTCATCGGCATCATCCTTTCACATCGCGTTCAAGGACGATACCGCAAATTTCACTCATAATCAACTATAATTATGAGACACTACACTAGAACGGCCGAGTCAGTATCGCCGTTGGCTCGATCTCGATACGGCGGTGGCCGGCATCCAGTTCAGGTCGGGCCAGAACGTTGCGGGCACGACAGGGCGGGACGTCTATACCCGCGAGATTTTCTCCTCGGCCGTGGACCAGGTGATCGCGGTCCGGCTGGCCTGCTCGCGCAAGGGAGCGGTCGATTTCACGTTGAGGCTGACGCGACCGGTGGCTGAAGGGAAGGACCCCACGGCGCAAACAAGCTTTGTCGCCCCGGACCTGTTGGTGATGACCGGCGCCTCCTCGGGGCGGCCGGGCGACTTGCGATTTGAGTCACGCGTGAAGGTTCTTACACAGGGAGGCAAAGTGATTGGCTCGGGGGACTCGCTGCGAGTCAAGGGCGCCGACGAGGCCCTGATCCTGATCGCGGCGGGCACCTATTACCTGCCCGATTACGCGAAACACTACAAAGGCGAGGAGCCGCACGCCCGGGTCACGAAAGTGCTGGAAAAAGCCGCGCAGCGGCCGTTCGAGGAGATGAGACGCGACCACATCCGTGAATACCAGCGCCTCTTTCGGCGCGTCAAGTTTGAACTGGGCGCTCCAGTCAGTATGGCCGCCCCGGCCAAGTCGTCCGGGGCGGCCGACTTGGCCGGCATGGGCCTGCCCACCGACGAGCGGCTGCAGCGCTTCACCGAGGGCGCCGAGGACCCGGGACTGCTGACGCTGTTCTACCAATTCGGGCGCTACCTGATGATCTCTTCCAGTCGGCCAGACAATCCCCTTCCGATCAATGCCCAAGGGATCTGGGGCGACGGGCTGGAACTGCCCTGGCATTGCGATTTTCATTGTAACATCAACTTCCAGATGGCCTATTGGTGCGTCGAACCGGCCAACCTGAGCGAATGTCACCTGCCGATGATCCGGTTGATCGAGGGCCTGGTGGCTCCCGGACGCAAGACGGCCCGCGCCTACTTCAATGCCCCCGGCTGGGTCGTGGCCACAATGACCAACGCCTGGGGCTGGACCTCGCCCGGCTGGTTGGGGCCCCTGGGGGCCGTTCTTTGGCGGCGGCGGCTGGCTTTGTCAGCATCTTTGGGAGCATTACGCTTTTACGAGAGACCGCGAATACCTGAAGCAGGTTTATCCGGTGCTCAAGGAGGCCTGCCAGTTCTACCAGGCGGCGCTGGTGCCCGATGAGAAGGGATTCCTCATCACGTCGCCTTCGACCTCGCCCGAGAACAGCTTCGTGACAGACCGGGGCGAAGTGAGCTGGGTCTGCGCCGGCACGGCCATTGAGCGCCAGATCATCTGGGATCTGTTCGACAACACCATCGCCGCCGCGAAAGTCCTGAACATCGATGATGATTTCCGCAAAATTCTGGCCGACCAGCAGGCCCGCATCCGGCCGCCCGAGATCGGCAAAGGCGGCCAGCTCATGGAGTGGGGCAAGGATTGGGACCTTAATGCCAAGGGGACGGTTCTTCACCATCGCCACCTCTCGCACCTCTTCGCGTTGTGCCCGGGCCATCAGATCTCGCCACTGGGCACGCCCGCGCTGGCCGCCGCGGCCAAGCGGTCGCTGGAGCTGCGCGGCGATGAGGGCATTAGCACCTTCTCCTCATCCTGGAAAATGCGTTGCTGGGCCCGCCTGCTGGACGGCGATCACGCGAGCAAGATCTTGCGTCAGCAACTCCATTATGACACCTCGGAGGGGATCCAATACAATGTTGGCGGCGGAACCTATCCGAACCTCTTCGACTCCAATCCGCCCTTCGTGATCGACGGCAATTTCGGCGCCGTCGTTGGGATGACCGAACTGCTGCTGCAAAGCCAGATGACCTGGACCGACCCGACCAGCCCCAACGAAGACCGCTACATCCTTCACCTCCTTCCCGCGCTCCCGACGAGTTGGCCCGAGGGCAGGATCACCGGCCTGCGCGCCCGCGGCGGATTCGAGGTGGACCTGGCCTGGAGCGCCGGTAGGCTGGAGCGCGCCACGATCCGCCGCGTCGCCGGCGACGGGGTTTGCAAGGTGCGATACGGTGAGAAGGTGGTGGATCTGAAACTGGCCTCGGGGGAAAGCTGTGCCCTCAATAGCGCGTTGGAACGGATCTGAGTGGAGTAGCTTTTCAAACATTATACGGCGTAAATCCAGCCACTTTCAGAGATGGCTGGCACCTTGTCTGCGACGTATCGCTCGGGATGAATCCGTACGTTCGGAACGCGCCGCCCGAGGGTGAATCATACCGGCTGGCGCAAAGTCGCCGACGCAAACAACAGAACAAATCCACGACCGACCAACAGAATCAGGAGAACCCATCATGATTGGCTGTCCCTTCGTTCACGCCCGAGCGCCGCCCGGCCCAGGGGGTAACTCCAGTCGGGCTACGCCCTCCTTCCGTTACCCCCTGGGCCAAACCCCCAGCTCTATCCCTATTCCTGGATGGACATACTCTATCCAGAACGTATGTTTTTATCTTCTAGGTGGTACACTTTCCCTCCGTTACGTGGTACAAATTTCCTCCGTTACATCCACCCATACGGGCAGCACTTTTGCAACGAGAAA
>JAMDEO010000167.1:1167-14346 GCA_023483915.1 Actinomycetota bacterium | reverse complement strand
CTCCGCCCGCCGATCTCGAGCACGGACTAGTCTTTGGAGCCCTCCGGAACCACCATGACTTTGACGTCGGCCGGCTCCGCACTGCCATTGACCTCGACCTTCACCATGAAGGTGCCGGCCATTTTGATGGGCTCCTCTAGAGATACGTTACGCTTGTCGACCCTAATCTTGCGAGCCGCATATATAGCAGTGGCGATGTCTTGGTTGGTGACCGAGCCGAAAAGCCTGTCGCCTGCTCCGACCTGGGCTGGAATGGTGAGAACAGTCTTCGCAAGGAGGTCCCGTATCTCTTCCGCTCTCTCGAGCTCCCGCCTCTCATGCTCGGCCTTCTCCTGCATCGTCTTCCGCACCGCCGCTATGCGAGCCGCGGTCGCGGTTTCTGCCAGTTTGCGGGGAAAGAGGAAGTTGCGTGCGTATCCGTCGGACACGTGGGCCACTTCCCCCTTCTTGCCGAGGTCGTCGACGTCTTGCAGAAGGATTATTTCCATTTACCTACTCCTTGTAGATTCAGCGGACGGGACCCGCGCCCGGCGTCTTGAGGACGAACCGACGGCGGCAATCCAACCATGTATCGAATAGCCCCAGGATACCTGTGAGTTGCAGCATCGCCTGGGCCACAACCGCAGCCAGATATAACGCAGTGCGGGATCCCCTGCTCAACTGCCTGGTCTTGCCAAACCAGTGCACCACGGCCAAACCCTGATAGAAAAAGAACGTTTGCGAGATGAGGAGTACGTTTACTCCCAGGAAGAGGACCACATTTTGCCAACTGCCCAAACCCCGGGAGACAACGATCATCGCCAAGCCGATGATGGAAGCGTATGCCGCAGACCAGTGCACGCGAAACCCTGTGAGGGAGAGCCGCACTTCCACGCTCTCGCGAAGCCGGGGAAAGATGGCGTAGGAAAGCACAATGGCACACCCGGCCAGAAGCAGCGCTCCGACCACCAATAGCCCGGGGACCAGGTAGGGCATTACATCGAATAGATGGCGTAACTGGCTGGACACTGCATCGGCGCTCGCCTTGCTGACTCCCATTTGAGAGTAGAAGCTGGTCGCATTGTCGATTGATGAATCAACTGCCGAGCGCAACTTCGAGGCGGTAATACCGAAGCCAAGCCACATGGTGAGCCCCCACAGAACGAGACCGACCACAGCAGCCGACGCAGTTGATACCAACGCTATCGGAAAGCTCCATGACCTTCGGATGGCGATCCCCAGGACGATGCCCAGAGTCAACAACATGAGCACGAAAAGCGAAGCCATGCCCATGTCTGCAAGCAAGAACACCAGTCCTCCGGCGACCACCACTAAAGGTGCGACGTATCTCGGTCCCCACCGGGCCAGCAGATGGGCCATAGGCAGGACGACGAACGGCAAAACCAGGGTCATCCCCAGGGGAACAAGGGCCATGCACACACCAAGGATGGCGGTGATCGCCGTGGCCTTCCCCAAGCGTAGGAGTGCAGCCCGGGAAATCGTCATATCTTGGTCAAGAACCTCAGCGGCTGCTGTAGGGCAGCAGCGCAACTTCGCGGGCCCGCTTGATCGCCACGGCTACCTGGCGCTGGTGGCGCCGGCACGCGCCGGTGGTACGGCGGGAGCGGATCTTGCCGCGCTCGGACATAAACCGGCGAAGAGTACTGTAATCCTTGTAGTCGACAGTCTCAACGCCCTCTTTACAGAAGAAGCAGTACTTGCGCCGCCTCGAGCCTGCCGCCGGGCGAACGCGCCTCTGCTGCTTTTTAGCATTTGCCACCTTGTTCTACCTCCTTGGAGAACAAACTAGAAGGGAATGTCGTCGCCCCCGAAATCGATATCTCTGAAGTCGTCTTGGGCTGCCAGATCTGAAGCCGGTTGCGCGCCGCGCATGGCTGGTTCCCGAGCCTCTCCACCCTGGCCACCGATGAACATGACGGTTTCAGCGATGATCTCCACTTTGCTTCGTCTTGTACCGTCCTGAGCGTCCCAACTGCGCTGGTCAAGACGGCCGTCTACCGCGACTTGGCGACCCTTGCTGAGATAGCGGGCGCAGTTCTCGCCCTGCGAACCCCAGACCACTACGTCGAAGAAGTTTGGTTTTTCCACCCACTGACCGGACGCGTCCTTGTAGGAGGAATTGACCGCCACTCCTAGCTGACACACAGGGGTGCCGCTTGGGGTTTGACGGAGCTCGGGGTCGCGGGTCAGGTTGCCCACCAGGGTCACATGTGCGATACCGCGAGCCATACCATCCTCCTCTTACTAGGCTTCTTCCTCGGCTGGTGTAGTCATAACAGTCTGCGGGAAGCTCAAGGGCTTCTCATGCCGGATTGGCATGAAGCGCAGCACGCTGTCCGTAATCCCAAGAACCCGGGTCACCTCGTCCAGCGTCTTGGCGGTCGCCTGGAAATAGAGAATGTGGTAGACCCCTTCGAAGGAGTCTTTGATCTCGTAGGCGAGTCGCCTTTTGCCCCATTCGTCGATCTTCACGATGACGCCTTTGTCACCGGTGATGATCTCTTTGATGCGGTTGAGAACCGCGTTTCGCTCTTCTTCCTCGACGTCAGGGCGAAGGATAAGAGCCAGCTCGTAGCTGTTCAGTTGGGTCACCTCCTACGGTCTTAGCGGCCCCGGCCTCACTGCCGGAGCAGGGGTGCATATATGAAATTGTACTCGCACCGTCGGACGGCAGATGTTGTCGAAAGACCCCATTCTGCCCGCACGCACGGGCAAGACAGTATACACCGGACACACGAGGGGCGCCAGGATTGTCCGTTCCTCCGGCTCCTGGCGCCCCGTGTTCCGCCCGGTCTGAGGTCAGCCCAATGAGCTCATTCCTTGGCCTCCGGCCGGCCGGCCGGGGACACTCCGGCGGCCTGCGGCGCGGGAGCACCTGGACCCGGGCCTCTCCAGCCTTCTGGATAAGGTTGGTAGCGCGCCGCTTCGCGGGCGCGCTGGCGCCGGACGGCGGCGCGCCACAGCCGGTAGATTACGTACCCGATGATCGCGATCACCACCAGGACCGGAACCAAGACTCCGAGTCCGCGCACGATGGCGTTGAACGCGTCCACGAGGTTGTGAAGCCCGTCTTTCACAGCTTTGGTGATCCCCCATGTCGTCGCAGGAACCACCACAGCCCCCGCCTCGTGAATGCTCATAGTGATGGTAGAAAAGCTGGTGTGCTCGTCAAGGAACCGTTTTCGTCCCTCGAGCTGCTCCAACTCTTGCTGAGCAACGGTGAGCACCTGCTGAACCTGCAGGATTTCATCGACCGTCTTGGCCTTTGCCATCAAAGCGAGAACCGCCTGCACATGCGCCTTGGAGTTAATGATTCGCGCCTGCAGGTCCACATACTCCTCGGTGACGTCTTGGGTCTGGACCTGGCGATTCTTGATGTCGCCGATCTTGGCGGCATCGTTGAGGGCATTGTCAAACGAGGTCGACGGTACACGGATCGCAATGGTGCCGCTCTTGAGACTGCCTTCCTCGCCGCTGGCCTGCGAACTGGAGCTCACGATGTAGCCCCCATAGCGGTCGGCGACGAGCAGGGCTTGCGCGAAAGCGTTTTGAAACTGGCCGTTCTTGACCTCGATGTCTATCTGGGCGTCACTGATGATCTTCTGGCCACCCGCTTGCTGGAGCTCGGCCAGTTGCGCGGTGACATCGCCGCCCGCCCCGGTAGCCGAGTCATACACCGGCGCCATCGCGGGCGTGTTCTTTGACTCCCCGGCAGCTGTGGTGGACACCGCAGCTGCTGCAATGGTGGTAGCCGCCCCCGCTGTAGTCGAAACCGCTCGCAGCGCCGACTCGCTTCCTCCTGTCCCGGAGGCGCAGCCTCCCAACCCGATAATCGCGGCCAACCCCACAACCACGATGACTACCGCAGCAATGACCGTCCACTTTTGTACACGGACTCTTCGCATCGCGACACCCCCCTATCTCGACACCCTGTCGCCCCTGTGACGCCTAGGAGCGACGAGGTGTTCCGCAATGGTTGGGCTACAGCACAGCAGGATCCGTGGGCGGCCGCCCGGCTTGCTTCTGGCTGGCTGCGGCTTGGCAGGCGCCGGTCCGACTCGGACCGCGGTTGACTGGAAGGCAGACCGCGGTTGACTGGACCCCGTGGCCGCGGCCCGCAGACCCTATTGCTTGGCCAGGTATCCTTGGAGCAGGCCGTAGCAGCCGGTGATCATCATGTCTCCGTGAATGGAAGCTTCCACCATGGGAAGATCCACGGAGGCGAAGAAGCCGCGTCGCGGACCGGTGACCACGATGGGCACTTTTGCCAGATCATACGAGCGCGAAACCTTCAGTGTCCCGTGCCCGCCATCAGCGAAGACCTCTTCATTCCCAAGTTCACCGGCCGCGAAGCGTCGGGCATATGACTCCATCTTCCCGGGATCGAGCATCGACGTATGGTGCTCGAAGAGCCCATCCATGGTTCCTCGATCGACAAACCCCATCAAGGTATGGCTGTTTCCGAAGTTGACGGCCAGGCACGGGGATCCCGGAGCCGACAAAGATGCTCCCCACAGGGCCGAAGGCCCCGTGTCCCCGACCACCAGAGCCCCGTTTGCTTCGAACAGACCGGCGGCTGCAAGCATGCGCGTGAAATACGACGGTATCTCTTCGCGCTGGTAGAAGAAGCCGGACAGCCTCGGAGAGGCGGAAAGAGTAGCCGCCATCTTGCCGAATCGGAAGGTCCTGTCGCTCTCCCCGGCGACCGCAAATCCATGGTCTTGCACCGCAAGGGCGCATCCGTCGACGGAAGCGGACTCCCCAAGCAATTCCAGGGCCCGGAACAGGGCGCTAACGTCGAGATCGCCAGAGTTCACGAAGACCGCGCCTGCGTCCACAAGCGAGGGCACTTCTTGCGGGGTAACGACGGTCACTCCCGCCGCGGCCACAGCTTCCAGGTCATCGTTGAAGCTACCCGCCGCCTCCGGAGTAGCATAGAAAGAGAGCCCGCCGGCTACGTGCCGTCTCATCGATGTGGCGTTCGGACCTCCCCCCATGAGCGGACCGGCAAAGACCACCGACTGTCTCGCCGCGGTCGCCCGTGAGATCTCGCCGGCGACCACGCACGTTCGTGACGGCACGATCAGATGCGTCTGATTCTCGCCCTGGCGCTCATCGTCCCAAAGAAGGATGTCCGTGGTCCCGCAACCGACATCAACCGCGAGGACCCTCATCGATATGTGAGTTGGCCCACCAATTCGGCCAGGTCGTCGGCACTGACGGTACAGGTGATAGTTCTGGCAATCTTGCCCGCTGGACCAATCACGATGATCGAGGGGATGGCCTCGATGCCGTAGGCCCGGCCGACACCCGTCTGGTCGAGCATCAGGGGAAAGCCATAGCCTCCGGCTGCCATGAGATCGCGGATGGCCGCCTCGTTGTCGCTCAACGCGACAGCCAAGACGCTTGCCTCTTCCTTGTGCTCTCGATAGAACCTATCGAGTTCGGGCGCCTCCGCCCGGCAAGATGTTCACCAACTGGCCATGAAGGCCAGAATGAGGGGCTTGCCGCCGTACATGGCAAGAGTGACTTGTTGTCCGTCCAGGGTCTTGCCCGAGAATGCCGGCGCGGGAGACCCCTTGTCAGCTCCGCCCGAGGAACCGCAAGCGGAAGCTACAAGGATCACCGCCAGCAGCAAGAGGGCAACAACAGGACGGCTCAACGACCGCAATCGTTTGTGGTCCCCCGTCAAGCCGTTGAGCCTCAATCAGCGCCGACCCGTCTTGGCCCCGCCGCGGCTCCCCCGGGCAGAGGCCGATGATACGGCGGCTTTTGACGTCTGCACCCGAGTAGTGCCCTCCAGCGCAACCTGCGCCGGGCTGTAACGAAGCTGCCCTCGCGTTTCAAACCACCAGACACCCGCGATCCCAATCAGAACCAAGGCAATGCTGATGAACTGCTGCTGAGTCAAGCCGACGGCTACGGCTGTATTGGTGCGGATGAATTCCACCAGGAAGCGTTCGATGCCGGCAGCCACCATGTAGGCGAAAATAAGCGAACCTTCGCGCTTGAGCCGAGGACTGATGAGCCACACGATGATGGCGAAGATCACCAGAGACGCCGCGCTTTCGTAGAGCTGAGTCGGGTGCACCTTCACTATCGTCGGAGGGGCGCCGTTGGGGAAACTCATTCCCCAAGGCAGACTGGTCGGCACGCCATAGTCGTCGCCTCTTAGAAAGCAACCTATGCGACCGACTGCGTACCCGACGGCTACGGCCGGCGCTCCGGCATCCATCACACGGGCAAGCCGTTGTTTGGAAAGTAGAGTGACGATCACTACCGCGACGATAGCCCCGAAGAGGCCGCCGAACCACACCAAGCCATTTCCGCTAAGGAGGTTGCCCGGCCATTCATCAGGGTGAAGGATGAGATAGTGGATCTTGGCGCCAAGCAGGCCTCCGATTACGGCTGCTATCAGAAGGCCGTAGATGAAATCAGGCTGGACACCTCGTTTCTTGAACTGCCAGTGGGCCACGAAACCGGCGGCGATGAAGGCCAAGGCCATCATCACCCCAAATGAATTCATGGTGAAGCCACCTATATGAAAGAGCACAGGGTACATTCAACTCCCTTCGTGCACCGTGGAGCGCAACGGGAATTATCTCACGAGAGAGGCAGTTGAATGATCTTGCGGGATTCTGCCGGGAACCGCACGGGTCCCATCAGCCAGCTCAGCTGAAGCCGGCTCGTGGTGTGCAACCACGGGGCTCGCATTTGCCCCCATCCGAACACGAGGGGAACGAGCCCAGCCCGGTAACCCCACCAAAACCCGTGAACCTTTGCGCGACCTCGCGGCCGCCACAATCAGGACATACCTTGGCTTCGTCCTTCAAGAAGCCTAGGACGAACACTTCAAATTCATTGCCGCAGGAGCGGCACTTCAGATCATATGACGCCACTAGTCGTTTCCTCCTTCGACACCAGCGGCAACCTGGTCGAGTTTCGCCAGTTGCTCTTCGATCCAGTAAACGCTTATCGCTGGGGGTGACTGGACCTCGTCTCCCACCAAAACCAACGGCAACCGTCGCCCCTCGGACACTGCGGCTGCCAGGGCAGGGAATTCCGCCAGTTCCGGATCATCGATGTCGACATATCTTAGCGGACGATGCCCACCGGTTCGCCTGCTGAGATCCTGATTCAAATACATGACTATCTCTTCCAGAGATAGAGTGGGACGTCAACCACCGCCTCGGCAGGCATCCACGATCCTGGAGCCCACCATTATCAATTGTGCTTTGGAGGCCATACACTCACTCCCCACGGGTTTGCCCTTAGGACAAGCCGAATTCCGCCTCGTAGTCTTTCTGGCTGCGTGCACCGATGAGCTGAGTTTTGAGTTTGCCCCCGTCGAACATGATGACGGTGGGGATGCTCATGATGCCGTAACGTGCCGCCAACTCCTGGTTCTCGTCAACGTTGACCTTAATCACACTCACTTTTCCCGCGTGGTCGACGGCCAACTTCTCGAGAACCGGTCCCACCATACGGCACGGGCCGCACCAGGGCGCCCAGAAATCCACCACCACGGGCACGGTCGATTGGGAGACCACCTGATCAAAACTCTGGGTATTGACTTCCTGTACTTCCCCACCGCTCATGTCATTTCTCCTTGTCTTGGCACCGGCTAACCGGCCTCATACACATACTAGCTCAGCCGACCCGCTCAACCCGGCGATCTGCGCAGCAAATCTTCGTCGGCGCAATATACCCAAGGGGGTATTGTAGCACCCGCCGACCCGCGCGCCAACCCTCGCTATCCCGGTCCCAGCCGGCAAGGTCACCTTGTTGTTACCCTCAAGCTCAATCGGCTAACCTATCATCAGCTATCTAGCACATCCGGCGGAGGCTTGAGATATGAGACTGACTTATTATGGCCACTCTTCCTTTCTGGTTGAGACTGCGGATGGAACCCGCGTGATACTGGATCCCTATCTGCCCGGCTCGTTCGATAGAGCATTACGATACAAGCCCATCGATGAGCCCGCCGACGTGGTTATCGCCACCCACCAGCACGACGACCACGGCGCCGTGGACACGATTCCGGGGAATCCCTTGGTCCTCGTGCATCCTGACTCAAAAGCGGTCGGAAAACTTCAGATCACCGGAGTCCAGGTCGCGCACGACGAGGCAGGTGGCAGCAAGAGAGGCCGCAACACGATCGTGATCCTCGACGACGGCGATGTGAGGGCTGTGCATCTTGGAGACCTTGGACACCTTTTGGACCAGGCAACCGTCGATGCCATCGGCAGGGTGGATGTGTTGATGGTTCCGGTCGGAGGATTCTTCACGATCGATGAGAAAGACGCCGCCGTCGTCGTCGATTCCCTCGACCCCCGCGTTGTGATTCCCATGCACTACAAGACAGATTTGGTCGATTTCCCCATCGTGCCGGTGGACGGGTTCCTGAAAACGCAAGCCGATGTGCAGGAGTCTTCTGGCTCATCTCTGGAGGTGACAAGCGAGACCCTGCCCAAAACGCGCACTACCATCGTCCTGGCTCATGCGCGTTGAGTAATGCCATCGTCACTTTCGACAGCACTCATCAGGCGATGGCGGCCGAGGATCTGCTGCGACGCCAGGGGGTCGAGTTCGAGGTAGTACCCCCACCCTCCAATCTTAGCGCCGGCTGTGGCCTCGCACTAAGGATCGGCCTAGAGGACGCGCGGTTGGTGATGAACCTGCTTCACGACAGAGGCGCTTCGTACGCTGCCGTGCACCTTCTCGACGAGCAGCAGACAGCGACCGAGAAGCTCGGGTGATAAAGTGATTCGTCCACTCGATTCGCACAGGTGGGTTGTAACAGTGTTAATAACTCGTTTCAAATGAAGCCGCGGCCGCCTAGTGCGCACCGCACGGCACGATTCGTCGTCCTCGGTCGCGCCCGTAGCGCTGCTACGACCGCTCCCTGCGTCCTCGCCTCGCACTCGTCCGGCCCGTCCCTTGCGGCGGAGCTTCATTTGAAACGAGTTCTAATAAGGGGGGATCGTGGCCGCCGCAGGTCAAACTGACGAGCCGGTTAAGAAAGGCAAGACTGCCTCATCGGAAAGGCGGCGGCGGTTTCTCAGGTTGAAACCCGGCCCTCTGCGGCGGGCCATCATACTTGCCGTCATCCTGATCATCGTATTCGGCGCGGGAGGCATTCTCTCCCGTATTTGGACCAATTTCCTCTGGTTTCAGGAGGTCGGGTACACCATCATCTTTTGGACCCCTATCTGGGGACGGCTGGTGGTGGGACTCTTTTTTGCAATCATCTTCTTCATAGTTTTCTATGGAAGCCTCTGGCTCGCGCGCAGAATCTCACCGCGCCTGATGCCCGTACGCGGGGCAGAAGAAGGCAAAGTCTTTGAGCTTGCCGCCAAGCGGCGGTGGCCGGGCAGATTGATGCTCATTATTTCGATCTTGGCCGCGATCATCATAGGGGTCAGCTACAGCAGCCGCTGGGAGGAGGTCTTCCTCTTCTTCGGCAGGTCCCAGTTCGGCTATGCAGACCCGCTCTTTCACAAGGACGCTTCGTTCTTCGTCTTCACGCTACCCCTTTGGAAGACGCTGGTCAACTTCACCGGGCTCATCATGCTCTTCACTTTCATTGCTACGTGCTTCGTCTACCTACTGGATAGAGCCATGGTCCTGAACGAGCGGAACCGAATCACCCTGGCGCCCCACGTGAAGGCCCACCTTTCCGTGATCTTGGCCATCGCCATGCTCGCTAAGGCCGCCGACTATATGATGCAGACTTGGTCGCTCAACCTATCGCAGCACGGTGCGGTGTTCGGAGCCGGCTACACGGACGTACATGCCCGCCTGCCGGTGCTTCACTTCCTCGCTGTGGTCTCTCTCATTGCTGCAGGCATATTCCTGGCGAACATCCGGTACCGCGGTTGGAGGCTCCCGGCCTTGGCCATCGGGCTGATGTTCCTCACATGGGTCATAGCAGGAAGAGCCTATCCGGCTATCATCCAGCAGTATCGGGTTTCTCCCAATGAGATCACGGCGGAGAGCCAATACATAACCAACAACATACAGGCAACCCGCTTTGCCTTCGGACTGGACAACATCACCACCTCGTCGCTGACGGCCGACAACAACCTCACCGCCCAGGATGTAAACTCGAACTCCGGGACCATAAACAACATACGCCTATGGGAGCCTCGGCCGGCGCTGTCCACCTACTCTCAGATCCAGGAGATCCGCCTTTACTACGTGTTCAAGGATGTCGACGTCGACCGGTACACCATCAATGGTGGCTATCGCGAGGTCCTACTCAGCGCCCGCGAGCTCGATCAGACCCAGTTGCAGACGCAATCTCAGACTTGGGTGAACCAGCATCTCATCTACACTCACGGGTATGGCTTCGTGATGAGCCCGGTGAACGAGGCCGGATCCGACGGTCTACCCATCCTCTTCGTGAAGGACATTCCGCCGACAACGAGCACCGATCTCAAGATCACCAGGCCGGAGATCTATTACGGAGAGCTGGGCAACCCATTTATCGTCGTCAAGACGAAAAGCCCCGAGTTCGACTACCCCAGGGGCGACTCGAACGCATCGGTTACCTATCAAGGGCAAGGTGGCGTCTCGATCGGCGGCAAGCTGCGTCAGATCGCATTCAGCTTCCGTTTCGGAACCCTGAAGCTCCTGTTCTCCAGCTCCTTGACAGGCGACTCCCGGATCATGTTCCGCAGGACTATCCAAGAGAGAGTCCAGACTCTCGCCCCCTTCCTGCAATACGACAAGGATCCATACCTGGTGCTGCGTGACGATGGCTCCCTTGTATGGATGTGGGATGCGTACACCTCTACCAACAGGTTTCCCTATTCACAGCCGCACGGTGGGGTCAACTACATGCGCAACCCCATCAAGGTCGTCATCAATGCTTATGATGGGAAGGTCACTTTCTACCAGATCGACCCGAGCGACCCAGTCGCGAATGCCTGGGGCAATGTCTACCATGGTCTCTTCACCCCCGGTGACCAGATGCCCGCCGACCTGCGGGCGCATATGCGCTATCCCGAGGACTTCTACACCATTCAGGCCAGCGTGCTTACGACATACCACATGACCGACCCACAGATCTTCTACAACAAGGAAGACGTCTGGGAGATTCCCACGGAGCTGTATAACAACGAAGAGACACCGGTATTGCCGTACTACGAGGTTATGGGCCTTCCTGGCGAGAGCAAGCCTGAGTTCGCCTTGGTCCAGCCTTTCTCTCCACTCAGCAAGAAGAACATGGCCTCGATCTTGGCGGCGCGGCAGGACGGCGCCAACTACGGGAAGCTCGTCTTGTTCGACCTACCGAAAGACAAGCTCATCTTCGGGCCTTCCCAGGTGGAGGCCAGAATCAGCAATGACCCGGTCATTTCCTCGCAGTTGACCCTTTGGGACCAGGCGGGAAGCCAGGTCATTCGTGGCAACCTCCTCGTGGTGCCGATCGGCCAATCCCTCATATATTTCGAGCCTCTGTACCTGCAGGCGCAGCAGAGCCCCATCCCCGAACTGACCAGGGTTATCGTAAGCTACGGGGACCAGGTCGTAATGGAGCCCACCGTTATCGAAGCCCTCACCAAGATCTTCGGCAGTCAGATAAGCGGCGGGACAACCACGACCACCGCGGGGGGGACAACGTCTACCACCGGCGGATCAACGACAACGACCAGCAGTTCCACTACGACCACCATCGTCGCGCCAACAACCACCGTCCCGAGCGGTCCAACCACTACCCTCTCCACTGACGCCGCCACTCTCATCGCCCAGGCCAACCAGTACTACCAGGCCGCCCTGGCGGCCCAAAAAGCTGGGGACTGGGCTGAGTATGGCCGGCAAATCAACCTGCTTGGGCAGGTCTTGGAGAAACTGGCCAGCCTGAACCGGTAGGGGCCCACACAAAGGGCGCGGAGTATTCCCGGGAGCGGTGTCGCGGTACTCCGCGCGTGAAAGAGCGCAAAGACTCACAACGTCAAACTGCTGCGTTCCTCGAGGGGTGCGGAGTGTTCCCATGAGCGATGTCGCGGTACTCCGCGTGTTAGCGAATGGGAATACGCCGCACCCCGCTGGTATGAGGGCCGGTTTGGCTTGCGGTGCATTGGGCAATACACTAGTCGAACACTCCAACCATCAAGGTCACGGTGGAACCTATGAATAAGGACGACCCTTCCGGCTTCCGCCGCCTCCAGAGCGAGGTCGATAGGATGTTCCTGGAATTGTTGCGCGACGAGCGTGCGCCAAGGTACGGCAGGATATCTTTGCGGCCCAATGCCGATGTCTACTTTGATGGCAGGGCCGGGGCAATCGTGGTGAAGCTCGAGCTTGCAGGAATCGATCCCTCAAAGGTCTCCCTGGAGATCGAAGACGGCGTCTTGCGGGTTAGTGGCTCCCGCGTCGATCCCTGGAGATCGAAGACGGCGTCTTGCGGGTTAGTGGCTCCCGCGTCGACGAGCGGCATCCCGATGCTGTGTACCAGCAGATGGAGATCGACTACGGTCGATTCGAAAGGAGAGTCCCACTCCCCGCCGAAGCCGATTCTTCGCGTGCCAGTGCCAGTTACAGCGCTGGTTTCCTGGAAATACTGATCCCCATCCGGGCGCGGTCCTCAAGTAAACGCATCCCCATCAACTTCCCGAATGAATGCGCTCCGGAACCGGAAAAAGGTGGGCAGACAACATGACAGCTCGAGAGACAGACTTCGGCTCGTTGCTCTACCCGGAGGACGATCCCTCCTCCGCCGACATTCAGGGCCAAGATTTCGTCATAGTGCGGACGCCCGGTGACATGGAAACGGTTGCCGTGCCCACTACTCTTCCCATCTTGCCCCTCAAGGACACGGTGATATTCCCGGACACATTGATGCCACTCGCCGGGGAACCAGATACTTGCGGGCGATGTGAAGCTTGTCGTCCTCCGTGTACCCGGCTATGGAAATGATCTCCATCCGGTCGCGGAGAGGTCCTGGGATGGTATCGAGGACGTTTGCGGTGCAGAT
Source organism: Actinomycetota bacterium (assembly GCA_023483915.1). GTDB lineage: Bacteria > Actinomycetota > Thermoleophilia > RBG-16-64-13 > RBG-16-64-13 > JAMDEO01. The sequence continues at coordinate 1,367 of JAMDEO010000167.1, read as the reverse complement.
GAACATCACTCTGGAGAGGTCAAAGGGCAGATCCAGGTAGTGATCGCGGAAGGCGCTGTTTTGCTCAGGATCCAGCACCTCGAGCATGGCGCTGGATGGATCGCCCCTCCAGTCCGCTCCCATTTTGTCGATTTCGTCGATCATGAAGACGGGATTGCTGCTTCCGGCGTCACGGATGGCGCGGATGATCGTGCCGGGCA
>JAMDEO010000167.1:0-1157 GCA_023483915.1 Actinomycetota bacterium | reverse complement strand
GTTGATGGGGATGCGTTTACTTGAGGACCGCGCCCCTCAAGGACACGGTGATATTCCCGGACACATTGATGCCACTCGCCGTGGGCCAGCCCCGATCGGTGCGGCTTATCGACGATATCTTGCGCGGAGACAAGCAGGTCGGCTTGGTGGCCGCCAAGAGACCCGACATAGACACTCCGGGACCGGACGACACCCAAACTGTGGGCATTCTGGGGAGCGTCCAGAAGATGCTCAAAACGCCGGACGGAACTTTGCGGATCATCGCCCAAGGTATCCGCAGGATAGCTATTGATAGGTACACGGCCGAGGAGCCTTACCTCATTGCGGAGGTGCACGATCTTCCCGACGTAATCGAGGAAGGTCCCGAGCTCGAGGCCCTCCAGCGCAATTTGGTGTCGATCTACACAAAGATTATCGAGCTCGTGCCCTACCTTCCGGCTGAATTGGAGATGGCGGCCGCGAACATCGAAGACCCGGCAGCGCTCGGGTACTTCATCGCCTCCACCATGCGCTTCAAGACGGAAGAGAAACAGGAGCTGCTAGAAGAGGTCAACTTGGCGAAGCGCCTTCGCCGGCTGACCAGCCTGATGAATCGTGAACTCGAGGTTCTGGAGTTGGGCACGAAGATCCAGAGTCAGGTGCAATCCGAAATCGACAAGACCCAGCGGGAGTATTTCCTCCGCCAACAGTTGAAGGCCATCCAGGACGAACTGGGAGAGAGCGACGAAACTCAGGCCGAGACGAATGAGCTGAGAGACCGGATCGACGAGGCCAACCTTCCCGAAGAGGTGGACAAACAAGCTCGGCGCGAACTTGACAGGCTGTCCAAACTGCCACCGGCCGCCGCGGAATACGGCGTGATCCGTACCTATTTGGATTGGATACTCTCTCTGCCTTGGGCGATCATCACCGAAGACGACCTCGACATAGCGCATGCCCGGAAGGTCCTCGACGACGACCACTACGATCTCGAGGACGTCAAGGATCGCATCCTCGAGTTCCTGGCGGTGCAGAAGCTGAAGAGCGAAGTCTCTGGGCCCATCCTTTGCTTTGCCGGCCCCCCCGGTGTTGGGAAGACCAGCTTGGGCAAGAGCATCGCCCGAGCGATGGGCCGGAAGTTCATCCGCATCAGTGTAGGCGGGGTCCGCGACGAGTCC
>JAMDEO010000232.1 GCA_023483915.1 Actinomycetota bacterium | reverse complement strand
CAAGTCGATCCGGAGGACGGGCAGGCGGTTCGAGCCTTCCGCTCACGAGCTGGCGCCAGGCATGGTATAATCCGGCCTTTTGGGTTGGAGATCGTTGCATGTATGTGACCGATGTAAACGACAAGAAAGCTGTCTGTGTGACGAAATCGGGCAACCGGATTCATTGGCTGCTCACGAGCGAGATCGGGACTCCGAACTTCGAACTGCGCTACATCGAAATCCCGCCGGGCGGACGCAGCAGTGACGGCAGCCATCCGCACGAGCATGAGGTGTTCGTAGTCAAGGGGCAAGGCATCATCAGAGGCCCCAGCGGCGAGACCCGCCTGACACCGGGCACGGCGGTCTTCGTGCCGGGCAACGAGGTTCACCAGTGGGTCAACACCCGCACGAACGCGCCTTTCGGCTTCATCTGCGTGGTGCCCAAAGGGGCGGAGGCCGAGTCGAAACCGCCGTGTTGAACCATGAAGAAAAGCCGCAACAGATCAGCCGTCCAATTCGGGGCCGGGAACATCGGCCGGGGCCTCATGGGCCAGCTTCTGCGAGAATCCGGCTTCGGCATGGTCTTCGTGGATGTCAGCAGGCCCCTCGTGGATGACCTGAACAACCGAGGCAGCTATCCTCTGCGGTTGCTGGATGCCTATTCGCAGCAGGCCCGCGAGTTGACCATCGACCACTTCCGGGCACTCAGAGCCGATCAGGAGGATGCTGTCGACGAGGCGATTGCCCATGCTCAGGTCGTGGCTACCGCGGTCGGCGTGGCAAATCTTGAAGCAGTGTCTTCGCTCCTGGCCGCCGGAATTCGTCGGCGATTCGAGCGTGATGCAGAGTCGCTCGATGTCTACCTTTGTGAGAACATGCTCGGTGCCGCCGGGATGCTGGCGAAGCACGTCATGGGCCGCGTTGACAGTCCGGTAAAGGAGTGGGCGGAAAGGAACATCGGCTTTGTGGGAACGAGCGTCGCCCGGATCGTCGGTGGCGCGGGGGCCCGGCGGCCGGATGACGATCCGCTCCTGGTCATCGCGGATGCCCATCGGGACGTTCCCTACGATGGCACAGCGAGCCGCGCGGGCGAACCGGGTATCGCAGGGTTCCATCCGGTGGGCAATTTCGAGGCCGAGGTGGAGCGCAAGATCTTCACGCACAACCTCGCCCACGCCGCACTGGCTTATCTGGGATACCTGAGGGGCCACACGTACATCCATGAGACATTTGAAGATGAGTCCGTGAGGTCGGTATTTGACGGCGCTCTGGATGAAACGACCGAGGCGCTTCTGCGCCGGTATCCGGCCGATCTCGGCCGCCGCCAGCACCTGGAAATCCGCAGGGACGTCCGGGTCCGCTTCGGCAATCCTCTCCTCAAGGACCCCATCACAAGAGTTGCCAAAGACCCCATTCGCAAGCTCGGTCACCATGACCGCATTGTCGGCGCTGCCGAGTTGTGCCTGTCCCAAGGCATCATACCCGATCACATCGCCACAGCCTGCGCCGCCGCTCTCTGCTATGACTGTCCCGAGGACCCCGGCGCCATGTGTCTGCAAAGCATGATTGAGAAGACAGGCGTGTCGGACATGCTCCGGCAGGTGTCCGGTATTGATCCGGCTGGCGATTTCGGGCAGCGGGTCATCAGCCAGTATCGACAACTGCGGGAAACGAGGGCGGTGTGAACTCCTTCACCTCAAGGCAAGGGGATCACCTGCCAGCCTTCGGTGCCGAAGCGGATGTCCCGCTCGACGAACTCCCAGACAACCACCTTCTTGTCTTTGAGCAGGGTGGGCTTACGGGCCAACTGCTGGCGGACCAGAGTTGAGGCTCCACCATCGTTGACGATGGAGGTCAGGCCAAAGCCGAGATTACAGGCCAAGTGGGCGATGAAGCCGCCGCTGCCGGGCTCATCCCGCTCGAAGATCCGCAGGAAGCTGTCCCCCAGCACCAGGACCGGCGAGTTCGGGTCATCCACATAAGGCTTGCCGGTCTCCACGTTGACCACCTGCGTGCAGTTGATCTGCTCCGGCTCATAGAGCCGCTCCACCCGCGGCACACGCATCATCCGGAGCACATCGCCGTAACGCCGGATGGTCACAGGCTTGGTGTCGCACTTGACCGGTCCCTTCTCCACCCATCCCAAGTCGAGAAGCCGACGGGCGACCACATCCGCCGCCAGCCGCATCCCTTCCGGCGACCAATGGCTATCCTGAGCCAGATAGTAGTTTGTAATGACGCCGTGAGGCGTTTCTTGATATGCCCTTACGGGCACACTACGAACGGCAGCGTAGACTTCGAACAGATCGACGACTTCTACGTTAGCTTGCCGCAATGCCGCCAAGACTTCCCGGGTCGTCGGGTTTATGTGGCCCAGCCGCCCCCGGCCGGGTGCATCAATTCCACCCCCGAGGGCGGGGGTGCTACCTGTTCCGTTCGCTCGGACCGCGAGCATTTCCGGATAGATGCTCGATTTGTTGGGGGCGGGCATCACGAGCAGCTTAATGCCCTTCTGGGCCAACTCATCGCGGAACGAAACGATGGCAGTGAAGACGTCGCTTTCGCTCGTAGCGACGCCGTGAGGCGTTTCTTTTAATGCCCTTACGGGCACACTACGAACCGGTTCGACAAGGTACTGCACCGCCGGACGGTAGAAGAACCAGCCGTCTCGTCCGAGCAGGGCCTGGTCGCCCGTCGGCTTCTCGACTT
>JAMDEO010000042.1 GCA_023483915.1 Actinomycetota bacterium | reverse complement strand
CCCCCATTTCCACTTGTATTATAGCCTGCTGAACCACCTGCTCCACCTGCTCCACCGCCTCCTGCTCCTGCAGATGGGCAACCATTGTTATAACCGGTTCCTCCATTATTACCTTGACCGGCAGTACCGGCAGCTGCAGTTGGAGACCCCGATCCTCTTCGGCGGGATGAGCTATGGATCCGTGTCTCTCAATGTACACAAAGCCCTGGCCTTAGCGGCAAAGGAGCTCGGGACATTCATGAACACCGGAGAGGGCGGTCTCCACGCGGATTTGGAGCCGTATCAGGACAACATAATCGTGCAGTGCGCTTCCGGCCGTTTCGGAGTCGACTCTAGCTACCTGCAGGCCGGAGCTGCCGTGGAGATCAAGATAGGCCAAGGGGCAAAGCCGGGCATCGGCGGGCATCTTCCCGGAGAGAAGATCGACTTGGAAGTGTCGATCACCAGGATGATTCCGCAGGGTACCGATGCCCTCTCCCCGGCGCCTCATCATGACATCTACTCCATCGAGGACCTGCGGCAGCTGATTTACGCGCTCAAGGAGGCCACCGGATACAAACCGATATCGGTGAAGATTGCAGCAGTGCACAATGTTGCAGCTATCGCCTCGGGTGTGGTCCGGGCAGGAGCGGACATCATCTATCTCGATGGGTTCCGCGGCGGCACCGGGGCGGCCCCCACGATCATCCGTGATCACGTGGGAATTCCACTCGAGATAGCCATTGCGACCGTGGATCAACGCCTACGCGACGAGGGCATCCGTAACCGGGCCTCAATCGTGGCAGCCGGTAGCATTCGTAGCTCCGCCGACGTGGCCAAAGCCATCGCCCTGGGGGCGGACGCCTGCGCCATCGGTACTGCAGCTCTGGTGGCGATGGGATGCCACGTATGCCAGAAGTGCCATACCGGCTGTTGTTCCTGGGGAATCACTACTCAGAGGCCCGAACTCACTAGGAGGCTCGATCCGGAATGGGCCGCTTCTCAGGTGGTCAACCTGGTTCGTGCCTGGACCCATGAACTCGCCGAAGTGTTGGGCGCACTTGGTGTGAACGCGATAGAGAGCCTCCGGGGAAGCCGCGAGCGGCTCCGCGGCCTCGGACTGGACCAGATGACTTTGGACATTCTCGGCGTGAAAGCCGCGGGTCAATGACTCGCAAGGAATCGAAGAGCATGACTCCCGATTCGGCTGCTGTCAGAAGCGTACCCACCGGGCCGGCCCGCAAAGGGCCAACCGGGATCGAACCGGCGCGCATCACCGCCGGCCAACCGGGGACGAAGCGTGGCCGCGCTGCGCGCCGCGATGGCCGCGTGGTCATCGACTGTAGGGGCGTTTATTACAAGACCCTGAACGAGCAGATACGCGAAGAGATAGAGCGAGGGGCCACCAACGTGGTGCTGGAAAACGTCATCGGCCAGCGTTACATCGGCACCGGACTGGCCTTCCCGGGTATCACCGTAACGATCAACGGCGTTCCGGGGAATGACCTCGCGGCGTTCATGAACGGCCCCACGCTGGTGGTGAACGACAACGCGCAAGACGGCGTGGCCAACACGATGAATTCCGGGCTTGTGGTGATCAACGGCGATGCGGGCGACGTCTTAGGTTACGGGATGCGTGGCGGCAGCGTGTACGTACGGGGCAATGTCGGCTACCGGGTCGGCATCCACATGAAAGCCTTTGCCGAAAACAGCCCCCTCATCGTGGTCGGCGGGCGTGCCCGTGACTTTCTGGGGGAGTACATGGCGGGGGGTGAAATCGTCGTCCTAGGCTTGGGAGATGGGCAAGATCCGCTAGTCGGTTCCTACGTGGGCACAGGCATGCATGCCGGCGTCATGTATATTCGCGGCTCAGTCGCGGACCATCAACTCGGCAAGGAGGTACGGGTCACAGTCCCATCGGAAGAAGAGCGGGTTCGCATCCGCGGCATTGTGTCCGACTACTCTCGAGTCATGCAGTTGGACGCAGCGTCCATGCTGAGCAGACCGTTCATAAAGATCTATCCCTATACTTCGCGGCCATACGGCAGACTCTATGTCTACTGACAAAAAGTAATCAACCCGAAAGGAGCACGTGGATGGCGGAGAAGATGACCAAGGAGAGCGTCCTGCGAGAAGTTGAGGACAAGCAAATCAAGTTCGTCCGCTTGTGGTTCACCGATGTGCTTGGCTCTCTGAAGAGCTTCGCGATCACCCCAGCTGAACTCGAGGGGGCATTCGAAGAAGGCATGGGCTTCGACGGTTCCTCGATCGAGGGTTTCGCCCGCATTCAGGAATCCGACATGGTGGCCTGGCCGGACGCAAGCACGTTCAAAGTTCTCCCCTGGCGGGCCGGCGCGGGTGGTACGGCTCGGATGTTCTGCGACATCAAGCAGCCCAATGGTGAGCCATTCGACGGAGATCCGCGGAACGTGCTCAAGAAGATTGTGGCTAAGGCTGAATCCATGGGCTATACCATGAACGTCGGCCCGGAGCTGGAATACTTTTACTTTCGGGACAGCTGCGGGACCGAGCTGCTGGACCAGGGCGGGTACTTCGATCTCACGACGCTGGATGCCGGTAGCAACCTCCGCCGCGACACGATCAACGCCCTGCACGCTCTGGGCATCCAGGTGGAATACTCCCATCACGAGGTCGCCCCGTCGCAGCACGAGATAGACCTGCGTTACAAGGACGTCATGTGCATGGCGGACCAGGTCATGACCTACCGCTTGACTGTCAAGGAAATCGCTCAGTCGCATGGCGTGTATGCGACCTTCATGCCTAAACCCATGTTCGGCGTGAACGGCTCCGGGATGCACGTCCACCAGTCGCTGTTCCAGGGCAGCCGCAATGCCTTCTTTGACGCCCACGACGAATACAATCTGTCCAAGGTTGGCAAGTCCTACGTTGCCGGCCTGCTCGCCCATGTGAAGGAGATGGCCCTCGTGACCAACCAGTGGGTCAACTCCTACAAACGCCTCGTCCCAGGATATGAGGCGCCGGTTTATATCTGTTGGTCGCGAAGTAACCGCTCCGCTATGGTGCGCGTTCCGCTCTACAAGCCTGGTAAGGAGAATGCGACCCGAGTCGAGCTTCGGAACCCCGACCCGTCCTGCAACCCGTACCTGGCCTTCGCTTCCATGTTGGCTGCTGGTCTCGACGGTATTGAAAAGGGCATGGAGCTGCCTCCAGAGGCCAGCAACAATATCTACGAGATGACCGAAGAAGAACGGGAGGCCGCAGGTATCGGATCACTCCCCGAAGACCTCCTCCAAGCTATCCAGGAATTCCAGAAGTCGAGCTTCATGCGCGAGGCTTTGGGGGACCATGTGTGCGACTACCTCATCCGTAATAAGTGGGCTGAATGGGACGAGTACAAGACCTTGGTTACTCCATATGAGATAGGTCGCTACCTGCCTGTCCTCTAAGACAACAATCCTGCTTTCCGATCCGGTGTGCCGGATCGGGACTTCCACAGGTTGTCTCCGCCGAGATGGGGCGCCCGGCACAGCCGGGTGCCCCACAATTTGTCGAGACATCCATCGGGATCCTCCTATAATGGGCGTCTGTGCCGACAGCTCACTAACGAGGAGTCCCAATGGATCACAGTATGACAACCACTTGTCTTACCATTCCGGGCTATCGGGTCGTGCATACACTGGGAGTGGTGCGCGGTGTAACCGTGCGAGCCCGCTGGATCGGAAGTCAGGTGGCGGCCTCCCTTCGCACCCTAGGTGGAGGGCGCATACCCGAGTATATCGAGCTGTGCGAACAGACCAGGGGCGAGGCTTTTGCCTGGATGGTTCAACACGCGGAACAGATGGGGGCGAACGCAGTGCTCGCGGTCAAGTACGACGCCACCGATCTTGGAAACAATATGACGGAGGTCCTAGCCTACGGTACGGCAGCAATCCTTCAGCCGGAGTAGAGGGACGGTCCCGACCTGATGAGATAGAAGGCCCGACTGTCCAGGAGCGCAGTACTGAGGACATCAAGACGCCCGGGGCCCGGCCGCGATGCGGCCGGGCCCCGGGCGCTGGCTCAGGTTCATATCCGCCCGTGCTAGGCCAGCGCGGCTACTCCAGTCTCGCCGGTTCGGATGCGCAGACATTCCTGCATCTCAAGGACAAAGATCTTGCCGTCCCCGATGTTGCCGGTGCGGGCGCCTCTGGTGATAGCGTCCACCGTCTGCCAGACCCGGTTGTTCGAGACGGCAATCTCTATCTTTATCTTGTGAAGCAGTCCTCCGCGCTCCACGTGGCTCCGGTACACCTCGGCCACACCCTTCTGCCGGCCCCGACCCATGCAATCACTAACGGTCATGAGATTGATCTCTTCTTCCGTTAGGGCCTCGATCACGTCGTCCAACCGATCCGGCTGGATTATGGCGATGATGTATTTCATGGCAGATGGCTCCTCCTCTTGCATGTTCTATCCAACAACCGTGTAGGCCGATTCGCTGTGCTGCGTGAGGTCCAGACCTATGTTCTCGTGATCGGATTTGACCCTGAGCCCGACTACCTTGTCAACCAGCTTTAGGAGGCCGAACGAGAGGACGAAGGAGTAAGCAGCGCTGCCGACGACGGCGATGAATTGGAATAGCAATTGCTTGGGGTTCCCGTGGAAAAGACCATCGAATCCGGCCGGGTTGATGACCGTCGTGGCCCAAAGCCCGGTGAGCAGAGCACCTGTCATTCCCCCGATGCCGTGAACTCCGAAGGCATCCAGTGAGTCATCGTAACCAAGCTTCCTCTTCAGGAAGACCACGGACGTGTAGCATATGACACCCGCCAAGGCTCCGATGGCTATCGCCGCAAGTGGGGTCACATAACCGGAAGCCGGAGTGATCGCGACCAGGCCCGCCACGGCTCCCGAGATCATGCCGAGAGCGGTAGGACGCTTGCTGAAGATCCAGTCCATCGCGGCCCAGGCCACAGCTGCAGTGGCGGCGGCCATGTGAGTGGCGATAAAGGCCGATACCGATAGTCCGCCCGAGCTTAAGGCGCTACCCGCGTTGAAGCCGAACCAGCCGAACCAAAGGAGCGCGGCGCCGAGAATCGCGAACGGCAGATTGTGAGGAGGAGACATATCGTCGGGATAGCCCTTCCGCTTGCCGACAACGAGAGCGGCCGCCAACGCGGCCATGCCAGCGTTGATGTGGACGACGGTTCCCCCGGCGAAATCCAAGGCGCCCAGTTCTCGCAACATGCCCCCCACGCCCCAGACCCAGTGCGCCATGGGGTCGTAGACGATCGTAGCCCAGAGGAACGAGAAGATGAGAAACGCGCTGAACTTCATCCGTTCGGCGAAGGCCCCGATGATAAGAGCCGGCGTGATTACCGCAAACATCAGCTGGAAGAACATGAAGAGCTGATGCGGGATGGTGGCGGCGTAGTCTGGGTTGGGATCAAGGCCCACTCCATGGAGGCCGGCCCAACTCAATCCGCCGATGATCCCGCCGTGGTCTGGACCGAAGGCCAGGCTATAGCCGAAGAGAACCCACTGAATGCTGATCACCCCGATGATCATGAAGCACTGCATCATGATGGAAAGGACGTTCTTCCGTCGGACTAGTCCTCCGTAAAAGAAGGCGAGGCCTGGCGTCATCAGCATAACGAGCGCCGTGCTGACGAGCATCCAGGCGGTATCGCCGGTGTCTATCCCTGTCATGTTTCACACTCCCCTTGCCGGATTGAGACTAGCTCAATTACACCCCGCAAGAAGCAGTGCGATAACTGCCGAAAGCACAACCACTCGTTATGAGTGATTATCCCTTAGTACAAAGGCAGGGTTCCACCTGTCCCTACGACCGGGCCCAGCCATCCTGTGCCTAGCCTCAATCCATATGGGCCTAAGCGAGCGCAGCGACCCCGGTTTCGCCGGTCCGGATACGCAGGCATTCCTCCATGTCGAGGACAAAGATCTTTCCATCCCCTATGTTGCCGGTGCGGGCGCCCCGCGTGATCGCATCCACTGTCTGCCAGACCTTGTTGTCGCCGACCGCGATCTCGATCTTTATCTTGTGAAGCAGTCCTCCGCGCTCCACGTGACTCCGGTACACCTCTGCAATACCCTTCTGCCGACCCCGCCCCATGCAATCGCTGACCGTCATGAGATTGATCTCTTCTTCCGTCAAGGCTTCTATGACGTCATCCAATCTGTCGGGCTGGATGACGGCGATAATGTATTTCATGATGCGGGACCCTCCTCTCGCATGTCCTATCCGACGACGGTGTAGGCTGTTTCGCTATGTTGGGTTAGATCCAGTCCGATACCCTCGTGGTCAGGGCTGACTCGCAGCCCGATCACTTTGTCAACCAGCCGTAGAAGACCGTACGAGAGGACGAAAGAGAAGACCCCGGCGCCTGCGACGGCGACCACCTGATAGATGAGCTGCTTTGCATCACCGTGAAATAGCCCATTAGCCCCGGCAGGATTGACCAACTTCGTGGCCCAGAAGCCGACCATCAGTACCCCCAGCGCGCCTCCGATACCGTGGACGCCAAATGCATCCAGTGAGTCGTCGTAGCCCAGCCTTGCTTTCACCAGAACGACACTGACGTAGCAGACGAGGCCGGCCAGAGCCCCGATGCCCAGAGCGCCTAGGGGACTCACGAAGCCCGAGGCAGGAGTAATTGTAGCCAGACCGGCGATGGCACCAGAGATAGTCCCGAGGGCTGTAGGCTTCTTCCGGAGAATCCATTCAAGAACCGCCCACGCAGTTGCCGCCGCCGCTGCTGCTGCCTGAGTCGATATGAAGGCCGACACCGCCACGGCAGCGGAGCTCAGGGCGCTACCCGCGTTGAAACCAAACCATCCGAACCACAGCAGACCCGCCCCAAGGATCGCGAAAGGAAGATTATGAGGTGGAGATAGCTCCGGATAGTATTTCCTCTTGCCAACGACCAGAGCCGCAGCCAGTGCGGCCGATCCGGCACTTATGTGGACCACGGCGCCTCCGGCAAAGTCCAGTGCACCCAACTCCCGCAGCATCCCCCCCGCCCCCCAGATCCAGTGGGCCAGCGGGTCATAGACGATTGTGGCCCAGAGAATGGAGAAAAGAAGGAAGGCACTGAACTTCATCCGCTCGGCAAAGGCGCCCACTATCAGAGCCGGTGTTATTACTGCGAACATCATCTGATAGACCATGAAGAGCTGATGAGGGATGGTAGCCGCGTAATCGGGATTGGGTGCAAGCCCAACATTGTGCAGACCTGCCCAGCTCAGCCCCCCGATGACCCCCCAGTGATCGGGGCCAAAGGCAAGGCTGTAGCCAAAGAGCAGCCATTGGATCGTGATCACTCCGATCAGCGCAAAGCACTGCATCATGATGGAGAGGACATTCTTCCTCCGTACGAGGCCTCCGTAGAAGAAAGCCAGACCTGGAGTCATCAGCATCACCAGCGCCGTGCTGACAAGCATCCAAGCGGTGTCCCCAGAGTCTAACCCTGCCATGTTCACACTCCCATGCCAATCCGCGAAAAAGCACCTGACTCCAAATTACGGTAGGCGCAGGATGACGCTTGAATGGACATCGGGACAAACGCGCAAGGGGCGATTTGGTCAATCGTACATAGACAAGGCCCTCGCGATTGTCGCCCCGTCCCGGGCCGATCGTCAGTCTCAGCTCAAGAACAGGCTGCGGGCCTTGAGGCCGAGACCCAGTCTTTCTTTGTGCTCTGTCTTGAAGACGCTGAGTCCGGTGAGCTCAGCAATCTTCTCCAGACGATACCGGATGGTGTGCCTGTGAGCATACAAATCGGAGGCGGTCTTGATGAGACTCTCGTCATTTGTCAAGAACGTGCTCAAGGTCTTTGTCAGCTGGGTTCCGTTAGTCGCGTCATAGTGATCAATCGGAGCGATGGTTTCTTCATAGAGCGAGCGAACTTGGTCAGGGTCCCTCTCCCATATATCGAGCAAAAGGCGATATGTGCCCACATCTCCAAAGTGAACGAGGCTCCCCGGCCCGCCGAGCTTACGGCCGACCTTGAGTGCCACCAGGGCTTCCTGATAACCGCGGCCCATCTCGGAGGGCTCGGGAACGTGGCTGGCAATCCCCACCGAGATGCTCAGGTCAGCCTCACTCCGGCCAAACCCTTGAAGGACCTGGGCTATCCGCCCCACTGCGACAGCGTCTTGCGCCGTCTTCCCACACAGAAACACGATGACGTGGCCGGACTTCAGGCTAACCAGAGATGAGGGCTCGGATGCCGAGACGTAGCGCGAACATCTCGAGAAATACTTCTCCATGCGCCTCTCGAGCTGCTCTTGGTCCAATGCCTTACGCGACACCAGCCCCTCGAACTCATCGACGCCAAGAAGAATGACAGTGGCCCCTTGGCTCAAGTCGCAGCCAAGAAAGGCGCCCCGGCGAAGAAGTGAGTCTGTAGTTGCGGCGCCGCCGCTGATCACCTCGTCCACGAAGTCGCCCTTTAGCCGCACTTCGGTCTCGAAGCGTACCCGATCCTGGGCGATCTCCAGGCTGGCGATGGTGGCCGAGTGCTCCAGAACCATCATCTCCATCTGGGACAGCTCCTGCGCCTCACTGATCGCGCATATGTAGCCTTGCCCTTGATGTCCGGACACCACGGGGAGCACGAACATGGCGGGGACACCCTCCTCCTGTACGTGAAACAGCTTGCCGCTTCTCCCCAACGCGGAGAACTGCTCGCGCACCCGCGACGTGTGCAGAGATTTCTCGATGTCGGACGGGGCAGGGATCGAACCGGAGGCAGACAGGACTTCGAGGGAAACGTCCAGAAACATCACCGGACTATCGAGGAGCCGTGACGCCTCGTCCGCCAGCTCTTGCCATCCGCCGCCTCTGATGACCACACCGAGAAGGCTCTTGTGTATGGCCTGCGATCGCTCGAGCTGAGAGGCCTGGCTATTGATGATTACCTCAGTGGCATCCTGCATCAGCCTGGTCCACCGCAGCCCCTGCGGAACCTCGATTATGGGGAATTTGCGCTTGTTCGCCAGATCGATGATATCGGCGGGCATGTTTTCGACAAAGCGGGTGGTCTTGACGAACAGCGCAGCAGCGCCCGACATCATAACCCGGCGGCAGAATTCCCTCTGGCGCTCAACGTCACCCTTCACTGCAAACATGGTCGAGAGGACCATCTCACCGCCGGACAGCCAATCAGCTATGTCTGGGACCTCGCCCACCGTGACGGAGGTGAGGCGACGCCCCAGCCCATCGCCACCCGCGAGGATCCGGGCATCCTTCAGGACCTCTAGTTCCATGATTCTTTTCACGGTGACAGGCATGTTCAGATGATATCACGTCCCTCACGGGTCTGTTGGCCATTTGGATATGGCAGCGCCGGTTTCGTTTCGCCCATTACCCAATGACACAGTTGGCAATAACCTGCAAATCACCCTGATTTTGGTGCATAGGTACAGACACCACCCGGCGCATTCGTGCCATTTGGCTGATGCCTCGTTTGGACACGCGGCCTAGACTGGGTCCCAGAAACGGCACCCCAACCGCAAGGAGGCGACATGTGGGCACTAATTCTTAGAAAGAGTCACCCCTCCGAACCACCGCCCCTGACCCTTCAAGCCCCTTGGGCCTGGGCACCTTGGAAGAAGACGGCCATCAAGATCGTCGCCGTCGCCGGCCTTCTCTTCATCCTCATGGTGGGACTAGCAGTGGCCGGCGATCCGGCCGGCGGTTCCACCGGGACTGCCGCCGACGTCATCGCCAAGACAGCAGGCAGTCCCACCGCAACCGAGGTGGCCGCCGAACTGGGCCACGTGAAGACCTCACTCAACATGTTCTTCCTGATATTCGGCGGCGCACTGGTGTTCTTCATGCAGGCCGGCTTCGCAATGGTGGAGACCGGCTTCTGTCGTTCAAAGAATGCCGTTCACGTCATCATGACGAACTTCATGATCTTCGCCATAGGTACGATCGTCTACTGGGCCGTCGGCTACGCCTTCCAATTCGGAGGCGCTGGGTCGTTCAGTACTCTTGGGGCGACGCAACCTATGGGCGCGCTAGCAACCGTGACACAGGGCTGGGGTCTCATCGGCCACCAGGGCTTCTTCCTGGCCGGTAAGAGTTACGACGTCGCCATCATCGCCATGTTCTTCTTCCAACTGGTCTTCATGGATACCGCCGCGACCATCCCGACGGGCGGTATGGCTGAACGTTGGAAGTTTTCAGCCTTCGTCGTCTACGGCGTGTTCATCTCGGCCATCTTATATCCCATATACGGGAGTTGGGTCTGGGGCGGTGGATGGCTTGCCGCACTGGGTCGCAACCTGGGCATCGGCCACGGTGCGATCGACTTCGCCGGATCCGGTGTGGTCCACGCGGTCGGCGGCTTTGCCGCTCTGGCCGGGGCGATGGTCTTGGGACCGCGCATTGGCAAGTTCGGCAAAGATGGGAAGCCACGGGCCATCCTGGCGCATAATATTCCCCTGGCGATTTTAGGGGTCATCATCCTGGTCTTCGGCTGGGTGGGCTTCAACGGAGTATCGACTCTCGCGGCCACCGATTTGCGCTTTGCCGTGGTGATCGTCAACACTTTCATAGCCGCCTCGGCGGGATCATTAGCCTCGATGTTCCTCTCCTGGAAGCTTTGGGGTAAGCCGGACCCATCCATGAGTGCCAACGGGATGCTTGCCGGGCTGGTCGCGATCACTGCCCCCTGTGCGTTTGTCACGCCCATAGGGGCCTTTGTCATCGGAGCCGTGGCCGGCGTGCTCGTGGTGGGGTCGATCGTTTTTGTTGAGAGGTACCTCAAGGTTGACGACCCTGTTGGCGCGGTATCGGTCCACGGAGTGAACGGCATATGGGGCGTCATCTCCCTTGGACTCTTTGCCGACGGCAGCTACGGCGCAGGTTGGAACGGCGTCGAGGGCACCGTGCGCGGCTTGTTCTACGGCGGCGGCGGAGGTCAGCTCGCGGCCCAAGTCATTGATGCAGCCGTCGTGTTCATTTGGGCCTTTGGCCTCGCGTACATCTTTTTCAGGGTGCAGAAGCGCGTTCAAGGGATCCGTGTGACCAAAGACGAAGAGATGATTGGGCTCGATATACCCGAGATGGGCGTGCCGGCTTACCCAGCCTCGCCTCACCTGTAGGCAAAGGCCTTGACCCACGACGCTCAAGGAGACAGTGCAAAGATGAAGTACATCATAGCCATCATCCAACCGGACCGCCTGGATGACGTGGTCGAAGCCCTCACTAATGCCGC
Source organism: Actinomycetota bacterium (assembly GCA_023483915.1). Taxonomy (GTDB): domain Bacteria; phylum Actinomycetota; class Thermoleophilia; order RBG-16-64-13; family RBG-16-64-13; genus JAMDEO01. Next base: position 3,216 of record JAMDEO010000042.1, on the reverse strand, counting down.
GATAAACCTGATGACGGTATCGGACGTGATGGGTCGCGGGCGTCAGAAAGGCGAAGCCGAGATCTACCGAAGCCACATCGAGCCGGGAAACCTGCTCCGCAAGGTCAAACTGGAGATCGCGGTCAATGATCAGTTTGTTGCGCCCGCACTGGAGGCCATCGTGAAAGGCGCCCGTACCGGAAACATCGGCGACGGGAAGATCTTCGTGCTCAGCTTGGAGGAGTGCCTGCGAATCCGTACGGGCGAGACAGGGATGGTCGCCATAGGATAGACCCCCCTTCGGCCCGCCCTCGTCTTGCCCTCTGGGCACGGTCCGGGACGAGCCCCAGGAAAGTCCTCCCCACCACAGATCACACACTCCCATGACCTGGTGGGGATACACTGGGGACCCGGCCGCCCCCGGCCGGGTCCCCCTCACATCGACGACAGCGATAGAATCGGCCCGGTGATGCCCGCATGAGTGAACCGATAGGTCAGCAACTCGGCTTCTGGACGGTAGCGCCCTTCGGCTGCCTGCTAGTTGCCATCGCCGTGTTGCCCCTGGTGGCAGAAAAGTGGCTGAGCACACACAGAAACCAGGCGATTCTCGCAGGCGTGTTCGCCGTACCCATGATTGTCTATCTCATTGCCAGATTCGGACAGGCCGGGCTGCGCGTTTCAGCTACTGCCGGCGAGAACTACATTGCCTTCATCGTTTTGCTGGTGGCCCTGTTCACCATATCGGGCGGCATCTACATTACAGGCAATCTGGTAGCGACCCCCCGCCACAACCTCGCCTTCCTACTTGCCGGAGCGGCTCTCGCCAACATCATCGGCACGCTTGGTGCTTCAATGCTCCTCATTAGACCATTGCTGCGCGCAAACTCGGAGCGGAAATACGCAGTCCACACCGTCGTCTTCTTCATCTTCATGGTCTGCAACATCGCGGGCATGCTCCTACCCCTGGGTCCGCCCCTATACCTGGGATTCCTGCAAGGCATCCCATTTACGTGGTTTGCGCACCTGTGGCCTCAGTGGCTTCTCGGTCTCGGACTGACCACGATCGCCTATCTCGGTTTTGAGATCCACTACTACCGCCGCGAGCCGATCGAGGCCAAGCTGCTCGATGAGGCGGACTACGTTCCCATGCGGGTTTCGGGGAAGATCAACATCCTTCTCTTTGGGTGCGTCATCGCGATCATGATGCTGTCCGGAGTCCTTGATGGAGCCGGCGAGGCCATCCGCTTCCCCTTCTTGCGGGAAATTCTGTTGGCGGCGATAATTCTGGCCTCACTTAGGGTTGCTCCGAAGGGTCCACGGGCCGCAAACAACTTTCGCTGGGCACCCATGGTCGAGGTGGCTGTGCTGTTTGCCGGAATCTTCGCAACAATGATCCCGGCGTTGGCGCTCCTGGAGGCCAGAGGGTCGGCTCTGGGCCTCAGCCAGCCCTGGCATTACTTTTGGACCGCCGGCGGTCTGTCCGCATTCCTAGATAATGCCCCCGCGTTCCTGACGTTCATGGCGGCGGCCCAGGGTCAGTTGGGGGTCACGTCGGCCGGAGCACTGGTAGGCACACACGCTGCCGGAGGGTTCGCCTTCTCCCCCGCGCAGTTCTTGGCGGCCATCTCATCCGGCTCGGTAATGATGGGTGCAATCACGTACGTCGGCAACGCACCCAACCTCGCCGTGCGGGCTATCGCCGAGCACTCCGGGCTGAAGATGCCTTCCTTCTTTGGCTACATGAAATACTCGCTCACGATCCTCATCCCGATCTTGCTGGTCGTAACCGTGGTCTTCTTCATCTAAGGGCCTATCGGGATAGGCCCTAGACCCCAAGGCCGGTGATCTCAGCGGCAAAGCTCGCCGCACCCGGGACTCCGCAGGCGGAGCTCGCCACTGGGGCTGTTCCCCCGACGAGGCGCACAACCTCTCTCAGCGAGCCGTGAATGACATGCTTTGCCGCCATCTCGACCAGTGGGGATCGGGGTCTGAAGGCAACCGAAATACCTGCTTCTCTCAGCAAGCACGCATCGTTCTCGCCATCTCCCACAGCCACCGTTTGTTCCGGCACGAGACCGACTGCATCCCGCAGATTCCTCAGCACGTTCGACTTACAGCAATCGTGTTGCATACAGCCTCCGCGATCCAACATCCAGGGTGAGAGGCTGAGTTCGCCCGTTGAGTGTCTCCTCCTGAAATGCATGATGTGGGCGATGCTGAAGTCTGCAAATACCCGTCTCCTGACGGTTTCCGCCGCAATGCTGTAGCTGTCGGTGACAATGCCGACTCGATAGCCGGCTTGGCGGAGCCCAATCACGGTCTCGATTGCTCCCTCCGTGAGAGGGATCGAACGCGCTACCTCCTCGAACAACTCGGCGTTGACCCCAACAAACAAGGCCGCTACCAACTGATTTCGTTCGTTGTCAGGCACGAGCGCGTTATCCAGCAGACGCGCGAGATCGGACTCGACGCCAACTTGGTCGGCAAGTGTGCTGATGAATCGGCCTTCGACCAACACGCCGTCCATGTCTAAAAGAGCGAACTGGCATCCGTTCCCAACCCCCAAGGTGGGAGACAGCACCCTCGCAGCCGCTATCCGCTCAACTTCCTCGATCTCCCTGATTTGGTTGATGCTCAATCGTCCGTGCCGCCATGCACGATCGATGATCACCCTCGTAACTTGCTTGGCCATACTACCCAAGTCTTCTAACGGCTGGCTGGCGTGATCGATCTTGCCTATGTCGACTTCCTGAATCCGCGCCCCCTTCATGGTGGCATCGATGAGCAGTCCTGCGTCAACACCGTAGTCCGTCTCCAGTCGGAGGTTCGCAAGAAGCGAACGCTTCGCGGCCACGATGCCGCCAAGTGGCTGCTCGAACCGTGACAGTTCCGGGAAGAACGAGCCAATCAGGGGGCGGGCTGTAAGAACCGTAACGCGCCCAGCTTCTCGCGAGAATCTGGCCTTGACCAGGTCGGCCTCGTCAGAAGCGATAGGACCTACCATCAGTTGCACAAGATTCGCGTCCAGTTCCTTGATGTCACCATCGACAAAGAGGACCACCTCGCCTTTCGCGAACATCACTCCGTCCTGCATCGAGGCGCCTTTGCCGAGGTAGGAGCTCATTATCACTGTCGCCCCCATACGGGCAGCAGCTTCTCGGGTCCCGTCGATCGACGCATCATCGACCACGATCACCTCGCAGACTCGGGGATCCCGCCGCACCGCCCCGATTACTG
>JAMDEO010000070.1 GCA_023483915.1 Actinomycetota bacterium | reverse complement strand
CGTTCCGCAGATAATAGGGGGGCGTTGCTCATGCTTTCGACCCCGCCGGCGACCACGATCTCGGCCAGGCCGAGCATAATCATCTGGGCTGCATTGTTGACGGCCTGAAGCCCCGACCCGCATTGCCTCATAACGGTGTATGCGGGAACCTCGACGGGCAGACCCGCCTTCAAAGCCGCCACCCGAGCAAGGTTGGCGGCATCAGCGCTCTGCTTGGCTTGACCGAAGATGACTTCATCGACCGCTTCAGGCTCCACGTTGGCGCGCTCGAGGGCATCGAGGATGACGATCTTCGAGAGGTCCTCAGGCTGGACATCTTTGAGGCCTCCGCCGATCCGTCCTCCAGCCGTTCGCGTGGCGCTTACGACTACGACTTCGTTCATGAGATCACTTTCTAGCTATTCGACCGATCAGCCAAGAGGCTCCAGGGCTACCTCTCCCAGATCTACATCAGTATGGGTCACCACTTCGAAGACCTTGGAAGCGTAGCCGACATGCTCGACTCGGAGTTGGTACGTCTTGTTCTTCGCCAACCCGTCGAACTCAAAGTCTCCGTAGCTGTCGGAACGGGTTTCTCTGCTGACCCCGTCGCCCTCCAACTTGATGACCACGCCTTCCGCGCACTCACCCGGCACATCCTGGCGGACGACCTCGCCTGCGACGAAGCGTTTCGGAAGGCCAACGTACTTGACCAGAGGCTGCGTCGCATATTCGGGATGGAACAATTCGATATCCAGCTTTACGACCAGCTTCGCGATATCGCTCTCCAGGTCATCCAAGTCGCCGAAAGTCAGGGCCCCCGTGGGGCAGGCCTCCACGCAGCGGGGCATCCTCTCCCCTTCGTCGAGGCGATGGGCGCACATTGTGCACTTCTGAGGAATCTCGAGTTCCTCGTTCCAATAGATGACCCGGTAGGGACATGTATTCGGGATATCTTTCTGCCCCTTTGCTTTGATGGGATCGATGAGAACAATGCCGTCCTCGCGCCGGTAAACCGCCCCATCGGCCGCGGCATTCATGCACGGAGCCGACTCGCAATGCTGGCAGGGTATGGGGATATAGTCGAGCTTCGGCCGCGGATAGCTGCCCCGCTCTACCTCGGTGACCTGCATCCAGAACTGGCCGTTCAATGGCTGAGGAGCAGAATACGGGCTGTAGTCATTTCCGAAGTACTCGTCGCGGCAGGCCAGGAAGCAGTTGTGACAGCCGCTGCACTTGGTTATATCGACCAGTATGGCCAGGCGCGTCATGGTACTAGGCCTCCCATTTCTCGATCTCGATGAGGCAGGAATTGGGTGTCATCCCCGGCGCGTTTTGAGAAAGCATGCGGGTCGCGGTGAGAATGTTGACGCAACCGCCCTTGTCGATCGAATCGGCCTTACCGGGATACAACGGGTCGTACTTGGCCGACGAAGCATAGGAGTGGATGACCCCCGGACGGAGGCGTTCGGTGACAACCGCTACGCAAATCACAGAGCCGCGATCGTTGTAGAGGCGGACGTAGTCGTTGTTCTTGATGCCGCGCTTGGAGGCATCGACAGGATGAATACGGGCCGGCCACCAGGCGTACCCTTCTTTCTTGACGCGGTGAGCTGGGATGTCGTCGAGCCAATCGGTGTGCTTGTCGTAGTGGCAGTGGAACGAGAACCGCGGGTGCGGCGAGATCAACTGCAACGGATATGCATTGGCAAGCTCACACGCGTGGCCTTCCCAGCTTCGGATGTATCTCGGCATGACCGGACGCTCTTCATCGTCGGGGAAGTGCTGCCTGAGGCTCTCCGACACGAACTCGATCTTGCCGCTATATGTGCCCAGTTCCTTGGCCTTTTCCGTGCCGCGCTTTGGGTTTCGCAGATCGGGCGTGTCGCACTCACGGCCTTCTGCAAACCAACGGAGACTCGGGGTGGGCTTGTAGTCCTTGCCTACATTGATTATGTGGTAGCCCTTGCGGTCGAAATCTTCCCAGTTGACATGCTTGGACAGGTCCGAGGCCTCGAAAAAGGCCTTGCACCAGTCGAGCTCCGTCCGGCCGCCGTCGGTGAACTCATCCTTGATGCCAAGCCGCTCGGAGATATCCGCAAAGATCTGGTAGTCGGACTTCGATTCACCCAGTGGCTCGACGCATTTCTTCTCGCGGACCACTACTCGGTAGTTGCAGCCGCTGCTGGCATGGACGGTGTATCCGTTCACCCCCGCCCACTCACCGATGTCGTCGCGCTCGAAGTTCGTGCAGGCAGGCAGGATCACATCGGCCAGGCGGGTCTCGCTGTTGTACCAGATGTCTTGATTGACGACGAACTCCAGCTTGGGGCTCTGGTACATCCGAACCCATTTGCTCGTGTCGCTCATGGTTCCTATGAACGAGCCGCCATAGCGGTACCAGAGCTTGATCTCGGAGTAGCCGTCCATAGGGTATGTGAAGTGGGTGAACTGCTGATCCAAGGAGTTTCCGCAGAAGCCCTCGCCGTACCAACTGACCGGCGGGCTAAGGATGGCATCCGGCACAGTGAGGCGCCATAGGCGCTGTTTTGTGGGGTTCACCGGGATATACCTTGCCGTCTTGGTGGCGTGGCTAATGCGTCCTTCGGGCTCGCCGTAACACGGGAACCATATGCTGGTGTCGGAGGGAGCGCCCATGGTCGTGCCCCAGATGCTGCGGCCAGGCGTGCCCAAGCCCTGCATGGCCTGCAGAAGGACCATCATTCGCGCCCACTCCGTCGCATATGCCTGCCGGCATGCTCCGCCCTCGCCACTTCGGGAGCCGCACGAGACTACGGTGCGTTTAGCTGCCCACTCGCGGGCGAGCGTCCGAATGACCCGAGCCTCCACGCCACATTCGGCGGCAGCCCATTCGGGCGTCTTCGGCTGACCGTCGGACTGACCAACCACGTACTTCTCGAACTCATCGAAACCGATGGTCCGGCTGGCGATGTATTCTTTGTTATAGGTGCCCTCGCTGAGCCAAACGAAGGCGATGGCCATCGCCAGCGCGGCGTCAGTACCAGGCCGCGGCGGTATCCACTTTCCGCCCATGAACGCGTTGGTGTAGTTGTGATAGGGGTCGATGAAGACCACCTTGATCCCCTGCTCCTTGATCCACTGGCGCCATATAGCGGAATCCTGGCCGGAGTATGTGCCGCGCGTGCTGTCCGGATCGTTCGACCAGAACACAATCATCTGTGCGTTCTGGAGCGCGTCCGTAAGGTGGTCGTATGGTTCGGGCATGCCTAGGCGCCAGAAGAAACCATAAGTGTGAGTTGCGCCCCAGTGCCACCCCTCCCAACTGTCGGGGTTATCGAGCACGGGAGTGAACTCGAGCAAGTTCATGAAGCGAGCGAACGGACCCATTTTGTAGCCCACGATGCCCCAGTTGTGATGCGAGGAGGTGACGCCACTGATCGCTGAGCCGCCGTAGGTGTCTTTTACCCTCTTGATCTCGCCCGAGACCAGATCCAGAGCATCGTCCCACGAGATGCGCTCGTACCCCGAGATGCCACGGTTCTCAGCATTGCGCCTGCCGTTGGGGTCGAAGTCCACCCGTTTCATTGGATAGAGGATGCGCTCCGGCGAATAGAGTCGTCGCCGCTCTGCATGGACGTAGGGAGCCAGTGTGACCTTTTTGGGAGGTGAGTATTTGCGGCCGCCCGGAGCTTCGATCTCCCAGGGCTCGTAATCCTTCTCCTCCGCCACAAGAGGACGGATCCGCGTGACTACTCCATCCTTCACGTAGACAGATACAGGTCCGGAGTTCGTCAAGTTCGTGAAAACCTGCTCAGACATATGTCATCGGCTCCAGCGTCTTCGAAGGGGGGACCACCAACCGCGAAAAACGCAGGCTATGTTCCTGCGCTCGATGCGGCTCACGGTGCCTTCTATAATATTGTGATATCGTATAACAGCACGACGATATCATAGAGGACATGAAGCCCTAGAGCAAGTATCCTAGTGGCGAGCGGTTCGCAGTATACTCCCGTCGAAAGGGAGCAATCAGATGGCATCATTGAGAAAAACTCCAACAAATAATGGGCCTGATTTCCCCAGCAACGGGATCAGTGGGGGGAATGAGAGTGATCCCTTCCTGGTTCGTGCACTCGCCCGGGGCCTTTCAATCCTTCGATTGTTCGACGTGGACCACAAAGAGTGGACCATCGATGAAATGGCAGAACAAACGGGACTTCTGCGCATGACCGTCTACCGGATGGTCCGTACTCTGGAGTCCTTGGCCTTCCTGGTGCGTGACCCCGTGACCAACCGCTACCGTCTTGGACCGGCAACTCTTGCCATGACTTATGTGTCCGAGGATCACTCAGATCTCGTGGAGTTGGCAAGGCCATTCATGGTGTCCCTTGTGGAAGAAACCGGGGAGTCGGTTACACTCGCTATCGAGGTGGACGGGATTCCGGTTTGCGTGGACATAGTGAATACCACCCGCCCATTTAAGCGGTTGACTGCCCCCGGAAGGATCATCGGCGATATCGCTTCCGTCCAGGGCAAACTATTTGCTGCGTTCAAGCCGGCCGAGGAGAGGCAGGCGATTCTCTCTCGATCTCATCCCCAGATGACGCCCAACACGGTCACTGACCGTGACCAACTGGCTTCTGAGCTCGAGCAAATCCGGCACGAGAACGTGGCCTTCGATATCGAGGGGCTGTACTTCAACATCTGTGCAGTCGGGGCTCCAATCCGGGACCAACTGGGCGACGTGATCGCTTCCATCTCCGTGGTCGTTCCGACCGGGCGCTTCGGCCCTAAGGAACGAGAGCTCTGCACCCAGGCAGTCAAGTCAACGGCAGGGGCGTTGTCGGCTTACCTTGGCTGGAATCAGGGCGTGGGGGCGACAGCCTAGTAGCTCGTTTCAAAATGAAGCTCCGCCGCAAGAGACGCGCGCGGGTGCCCTCTGGGCGGAGTGCGAGGCGAGGACACTGGGAGCGATCCAGCAGCGCTAGGGACGCAGCTTCATTTTGAAACGAGCTCTAATTTCGGAGGCGGCTTCGCGCGGCCTCTCTTATTGTGAGGACCGCGATGCCGAGAAGGATCAGGGCCATGCCACCGGCCTCGGCCCACCCCGGCCTTTCCCCAAGAATGGCCCAGGCAAAGGTCACGCCGAGCACCGGGTTTACAAGACTCGCGAGTCCTGTAGTACCCGCCGGAAGCACGCGAAGGACGAATAGCCACAGCAGCCATGCCACTCCGTTGCCGAGAAGCACGTTGTAGGCTAGGACCCCAACGAACGCAGGCGTCCATTGGGGCATGCCGCCCCGAGTGGCAAGGGCAAGCACTATCAGGGGAACCGCCCCGGCGACCATCTGCCATGCGGTCAAGGAAAAGACATCCGCCTTGTGGCGCTTGTGGATCAGTTTGGCCACGACCGCACTTCCGGCCCAACTGATGCCGGTGCAGATGGAAAGGACGCTGTTGAGAACGCCGTGGAGCTTCCAGGGGCTGAGGATGAGCACGAGACCGCCCAGCCCCAGGACCACCGCAGCCCATTGCAGGCCGCGCACACGTTCACCCAGGAGAACCCAGGCCATGAAGAGCAGCCAGAAGGGCATGGTATACGTGAGGACCGAGGTCTTGCCTGCCCCACCGTTTTTCAGTGCCCACATCACGAATCCGGAGAAACCTGTGGTTTGAAGCAAACCGAGAAGAATTGTCCAACCCTTTACCGGCGGGCGGACAGGCCGGCGCAGCACGGGAAGAAGGATCAGCAGAAACACTGCGGACAGCCCGGCGCGAAGAGCCCCGAAGGTGAACGGATCGGCGTACTTGACCCCTGTCTTCATGGCTACCCATGCAAAACCCCAGATCAGGGCAAGGAGAGCCAGCGCGACCACCGCGTATCGGCGGCCGCGCTGAGCATGAACTTCATGGGGGCTCTGTTTAGAGGTTTCGTCCATAAACGGCGCCAGCACCACGACCGGTGATCGTGGGCTCCGGCTCACTCTATCAGGAGGCGGACTCGTGGTGTGAAGCCGGCCAGATCCCGAGGGACCCCTCGACCGTATGGTCGAGGGGTCCCTCGGATTTTCGGTCCCCGACTCGTGGGCCGAGCGTAACCGTGCGGAATCTATAGGAGATTTCTGTGGAGTTCTTGCGCCTGTTCCGTCGTGATCTCCCGGCAGGCCGCCATCTTGACCATGGGACCGCGAACCTCCGCCAGTTCCTTGGCCAGCAGGGGGATCTTATCTTCTGTAACCCCGACCTCAGTCAGGGTCTGAGGCATGCTCAGGTCGAAGAGAAGCCTTCGCACCGCCTCCACGGCCAGCTCGCCGGCCTCGATGTCGGATAAGCCTGTTGTGTCCTCGCCCATGATCCCGGCGATGGAAGCAAACTTGGCCGGGTCGGCCATGAGGTTGAACTGCATGACCTCCGGGAGCAGCAGGCCAGTCGCGCGCCCGTGGGCAATGCCCGCCATCTCGCCGAGGGTCTCATTGCCAAGATGGGCAAGACCAGGGCCCGTCAGGGACATTGCCAGCATCGCGCAAGAGGCAGCGATGGACATGTTGTAGCGGTCCACGATATTGAAGTCGCCCTTAGCGTAGGCGCGACGCAGGCTTGTGGCCACCATACGGATTGCGAACTCGGCGAACATATCGGTGATGGCCGACGCATTCGGCGATGTGTATGCCTCGATGGCATGAGCCAGCGCATCCGTTCCCGTGTCCGCTGTGATCTTCGGCGGGACCTTGCTGGTCAACGCCGGGTCGATAATCACGCAGTCTGGCAAGTTGTTGGAGCTGGGGTAGGGATAGTGCACGCAGTCGGCCACGTCATTATGGATGACTGCCACAGCACTCCATTCGGAGCCGGTGCCGGCTGTGGTAGGCACGGCGACGATAGGAGTAGTGCGGGTGAAGGGTTTCCGCTTGATGAGGTCTTCACAAGTGAGTTCCGGGTTACCCGCCAGATGCCCGGCGGTCTTGGTGGTGTCCATCGTGCTGCCACCACCCACGGCCACGAGAAGCCCGTATCCTTGCTTGCGGACAAGGTCGACCAGTTCCAGAATGATGCTGACCGGCGCTTCGCGCCCTGTGCGATCGAACACGTCGAACGAGATCCCAGCTTCTTTCAACACGTCAACAACGGTGTCTACGACTCCCGCGTCAACGAGGCCCCTGTCAGTGACTACGAGAACCTTGTCGGTCCCGAAGCCGGAGACTACCTCGGCCAGCTTCTTGATGGCGCCCACTCCGAAGAGAGTCCTGGGAATGCGGATCTCGATCACGTCATTGTGGCTCAACATGGCGACTCCTTCTGATCTGCTCCTCCCCCGAATCCGGGCGACCTGACCCTACCACGCCCGGTTTCTTGTCACCGGGATCAACGTGTATTAGCATGGACCGATCAGCGATACTACTTGCCTGTAAGACGGTATGTCAATATCAAAAGTGGACCTGATCGATGGGAAACTCGGGTCGGCGAGCGGCACGGCCGAGTTGGAAAGGAAGCATACGTGGCTCTGAAGTACAAGGTCTTTCTCCACAGCTATCTAGGCTTCAACAGCAACTCAACTCTAGTCTACGGCGAAAACGATGCGATCTTGGTCGATGCCTCGCAGCTTCTCAGCGATACCCACAAGATGGTGTCCGAGATCATCCCGATGAGGAAGAACCTCACGCATGTGTACGTCTCCCACTTCCATCCAGACCATCATTTTGGCTTGGAAGTCCTGCACTTCGCATTCCCGAAGGCGAAGATCGTGGCCTTGCCGACAGAGGTGAAAGACATTGTCTTTACCTCAAGCGACAAGGTTGATATGTGGGCCATCGACCGGTTCGGGCCGGACATCCCTGCAAAGACGACCATTCCCATGCCCCTCCACGAGCCCCGGCTGGAGCTGGAAGGCGAGGAAATCCTCCTTTCCGATGACTGGGAAGGCGACAGCGTCGACAACTCGGTGGTTTGGATTCCATCAATCAGGGTCCTTTGCGCCACCGATGTGGCGTTCCACGACTGCAACCTCTGGCCGATAGAGAGCAATGTCCAGAGGCGGATCAAATGGCGAAAAGACATCGCCAGACTCTTGGACTTCGACCCCCGGGTCGTCATTCCAGGCCACTGTGACGACGCTAAGATCAAGATCCTAGAGGAAGTGCAGGACGATTCGTCGCTTACTTACACTGAATGCGTGGATTGGTCCATCAGATACCTTGACATCTACGACGACGTATACAACACTGCCCGGTCCGGCGCGGAGCTCGTTGAGATGATGAACAAGTACTATGGCGACGTTAAGGCCGAGGACTTCGCCATCCACTGGCAGGCGCGGCTGCTCTTCCCCCACAGCAGCCCCGACTGGCTTACGCCACTCCCCGGCAAGCCAGGGCAGATCTTCTTGAACCCGAGGGGCGGCTACGATGGCGACCCACCCAAAGAGAGTTGATTGTCCTCATCGCGAAAGGGGCTGCCGCGCGGCACCGCGCGGCGGCCCCTTGTTCATCCAGACACTGAATGGAGAGCCTTAGGCCAGTGCGGCCACTCCCAGTTCGTCCAAGGCTGCCGGACTCGGCTTGCCGGTCTCCACATCCCAATCCATAGCCGCGAAATAGCGGGCCTTGAGGTCCTCAAACGGCACGCTCGTTCCGGCCGAAGGACCGGCGATCAGAGCCGACTCGAACCGCTTCGGCAGCCGGAAGTCGTCGGGCTTGACTCCCTGCTTCACGTTGAAGAGTTGCCGCATGGTCAGGATCCGTTTGCCGGTCGCGAGCCCCTCAGTCCAGTCCATGTCCCAACCGGTGATGGGACGGAGCAGTTCCACCACCGGCGGGCAATAGAAGTGAGCATAGAGGTTGCAGAGTCCTGCCGAGCTCAGCAGTTGGTAGTAGGCATTGCCGCGGGCGTAGTAATCACCCTTTTTGTCCCACTCGCCGAAAAGCTCCTTCGCATCCGACTGCAACACAGGATCGGCCCCAAGCGCCGCTCCCTGCTCCAACATGGAGCCACCCTGGAAGCCCATGTGGCTTGCGGGTTGTGAATCCGAGATGTAATGCGTGCCCTGGGCGGGAGCCATCCGCGGGTCATGATACGGAAGCTCGCGACCGCCCACATTCATCGCGTACTCCTCGCTGCCCCTGCCTATCCTCTCGGCCGCTTTCTTTGTGCCGTCGGCGAGCACGGCTCCGAAGCCTTCCCGGTGGACCATTTGCCGGGTCAGTTCCACGATGGCCTCCGCGTTCCCCCAGTTCAGTTCGAGTCCACCGGTGTCGGCAGACGTGACGAGCCCGTTCTCGTAGCACTCGATGGCGAAGGCAACAGTCGCGCCGGTGCCGATGGTATCGATCCCAAAACGGTTGCAGATCTCGTTCGCCTTGATTATGGCTTCCAGATTGTCGTTGCGGCACATGGGGCCAAAGGCAGCCAGGGTCTCGTACTCTGGACGATGCATCTCGTCCTCGGTTGCATACGGACCTTCGTTGACCTGGATGATGGCTCCGCAACGAACCGAGCACGAATGGCAGGCGTATGACTTGAGCTTATAGACGTCCATGTTTGCGCTGTCCACCTTGTTGCAGGTGGGGAAAGAGTCAGTCCCTGTGGTGGCCCAGTTGTTGGAGGGGCAGTCGCCGATCGAGAGCAGAAAGCTGCAGCCTCCACCGGTTCCGGCAGCGGTAAGACCCTTGTGGAAGGGACTGTTCTTAAGCGCATCGCTGTACTCTTTGTGGATCGACTTGAGGCCGGCGGAATCCGCAATGGGGATCCGGGCTCCCTTCCGGCCACGTACCACCATGGCCTTTAGTTTCTTCGAACCCATGACGGCGCCGATTCCGGAACGCGCCGCTATCCGGCCCTTCTCATTCACGATCCCCGCGAGCAGAGACATCTGCTCCCCGGCCGGACCGATGCAGGAAACCTTCCAGGGCGCTGCCCCGCCGAGCTCGGCCTGCAGCATATCATCGGTCTCATAGGTATCCTTGCCCCACAGGTGGGAGCCATCGACCAAGCGGGCTTTCTCATCCTCGATGACCAGGCAGACCGGGTCCCTCGAGACACCCGAAAAGAAGACTGCATCGTAGCCGGCGGCCTTGAGCTCCGGTCCTACGGTCCCGCCCGAGTTGGAGTCCGCCCAACCACCGGTCACGGGCGATTTGGCGACGACGGTGAATCTGCCGCCCCCGTAGACCCCAGTCGCCGTGAGAGGCCCGGTGGTGAAGCCCAGCATATTATCCGGACCAAGAGGGTCGACACCACCCTTCATCCGCTTCAGAAGGACCTTGGCTCCCATGCCGATGCCGCCGATGCAGGACCGGTAGAAATCTCCGTCCGGCGTCTCCTCGGTGATTGCCCCCGTGGTGAGATCCACGAACAGGAGCTTGCCTGCGTACCCAAAGGCCATGCGATTCTCCTTCCCGTGCAGTGCGCCCAGATACTCAGCCACCGGGCCAATCGATGTGTCCCCTACGTCGCTTGCCCACTAATAAGCGCACCAGAGGATCTTGAGTGTTCGAAGCCTACAGTGTGCGTTCCTACGCTCCCCGACTCGAGTAGCCCAAGAAAGCGGATAGTGACGAAGCCGTGGCCTTGACGGCCTCGGCAAACCGCTGCCTCTCCTCGGGCCCGAAACGTCCAGTCGGCACAACCAGAGATACCGCGGCGATGACTTTGCCCAGTTGGTCGCGCACAGGTGCAGCAACCGCGCACGTGCCGACGTTTCGCTCCTCGACGTCGAAGGCTATGTCATCCCGCCTGACCTTCTCGAGCTCTCCCTTCAAAGCTTCCGGATCGGTGATGGTCGCCGAGGTCAGCCGAGTGTGCGGCGTCGCGAGCAGTTCGGCCTTTTCGCCCTCGGACTTGAAGGCCGCGAACACTTTGCCGTTGGCGTTGGCCGTGTCGCCGATGATTCGCCCTACCGCAAGTTCCCTCTTCAGCGGTCTAGGAGTGTCGACCATGAACACGCTGACCGCAACTCCATCCACCTCGACGGCCAGGGTAGCCGACTCGCCGGTTTTTGCCGTGAGGTCCTCCAGGTAAGGCCTTGCGATCTTGACGAGCTCCGAATACGACTCGGAAAGATAGGTCGTGGCCAAGAGAGCCGGGCCGAGGTGGTAACGGCTCGTTACAGGATCACGCACCAGGTAGCTGGCCGCCTCCATGGTCCTTATCATGCGATACGCAGTCATCCGGGGAAGAGCGGCCCTTTCCGCGATCTCATCCAAGGTCCACTCGCGGTTCTCGGCATCGAATAGCCCCAGTACCGTCAGCCCCTTCGAGAGAGCCCGCACCAGAAACGCGCTCCCCCCTCCGTCCGCTTGCCTATCCCGCTCTACCGCCCTGCCACGTGGTCTAGCCATAACTCTCAACACTCTCCAAACATGTCAGATGTGAAGAGTTGATACCGAATTACATTGTACCGCGTCCCTGCTATAGAAATGCCATGGCTCCACCATCCGGATAGAGAATGGTTCCGGTGATGAAATCCGAGGCCGCTGAGGCCAAGAATACGCACGGACCGACAAGGTCTTCTGTCGTGCCGAGGCGCCCCATAGGCACGTTCAGCAGGAAGCGCTCGTACCGCGCAGCATCCTTCTCGATGCGCTCAGCGGTCATCGGGGTCTTGGTGATGATCGGGCCAACCGCGTTGACGCAGATGCCCTTGGGTGCGAGCTCCACCGCGATGTTGCGTGTGATCATGTCCACCGCGCCCTTGGTGGCGCAGTATCCGGTGTTGCCACCGAGCGCCCCTCGTTGCCCGCGGATGGACGAGAAGTTGATGATCTTTCCTCTGCCCCGCTTGACCATATGGGCCCCGAAGTTCTTGCAGCACATCATCACGCTCTTGACATTGATGTCGAAAAGCTTGCTCCACTCCTCCATCGGGAACTCAGTGGCCGCTCCTTTGACGTTATAGCCCTGTGCATTGACCAGAACATCAACCGCGCCCATGTCGGCTACGGTGTCCGCAACCAGCTTCTGCACGCTGGCCTCGTCGGTGGCCATCACGTAGTAGGTTCTGACGTCCCTGCCGGTCTCATCCTTGAGCCATTTGGCCGCACGCTCGAGACCTTCCGCCGAGATATCAGCTAGGGCCACGGTGCCCCCGTATTCCAGAAAGCCCTTCGCCACCGAGGAGCCCATTCCGCCGGCGCCGCCCACAACTACGATATTCTTGCCCTCCAGGGAAAAGAGATTGGCCGCCATTTTTTCTCCCTACTCGCGTTTTCTTAAGGGTGAACGATTCGCTTTTTCCTTAGGGTTTGCTGACGCCCAAGATCTCGCGCGCCTCTTGCGCGTTCGCGATCTCACGACCGGCGAGTCTTCCGAACTCGGCCGCGCGGGCCACGAACTGAGGGTTCGTAGCCAGCACGCCCTTGCTGAAGAAGATGTTGTCCTCCAGTCCCACTCTGAGGCCGTTGCAGCCCTCGGCGAGACCGATCAGCATGCATGGTACATGGCTTTGGCCGATGCCCGTAATGGACCAGGTGGATCCTTCGGGGATCTTGGGCAGCAGGTAGGCGACGGACTCCGCATTGCCGGGCATGCCGCCGGGTACACCCAGCACAAGCTGCACATGGCAGGGCGTCTTGATGAATCCCTTCTTGATGTAGTGGTTTATGTTGCCGATCATGCCGGCGTCGAAGATCTCCAGCTCGGGCTTGACTCCCAGTTTCTGCGTGACCATGCCCAGTTCCTCAAGGAATTTGGGCTCGTTCAGGAACACGTAGCTATTCGCCCAGTTCATCGACCCGGGATCGAATGAGCACAGCTCGGGCTTGACCAGTTCGAGATGGCTCATGCGCTGCTCGTAACTGAACTTGGAACCCGACGTAGTGACGTTTATGACCACATCGAGCCCCTCCTTGGCCACACTATCCCGCACCTTGCCGACAACCTCCACGAAGATGTCCTTGTCCATGGAGTTGACGCCGTTCTTGTCACGCACGTGGATGTGGAGCACGGACGCCCCCGCCTTCACGCACTCCACGGCATCCGCCGCGATCTCCTCCGGGGTGATGGGCACGTACGGGGTCTGTTCCTTCGTAGTACCGACTCCACAGAGTGCGCACGTGATGATGAGTTTGCTCATGTCAGGTTGCTCTCCTTGTCAAACATCGACTCCCGAGAATCAGATGCGCTTGTAGATGAGATCCTTCGTATTCATGAACACATCGATGAGGGCCGCGTCTCGCTCTTTCAGCACCTCGGCAAGCGGCCGGTCTGTGTAGTCGAAGAAGCCTTTGCCACTTTTGACGCCGAGTTCGCCACGCTCGACGTGCTCGCGCAGGCTCTTAGGCTGGTTATCGATGGGAGCTTCGACAAAGTCGGGATTCTGCAGATTGTTGTAGCTGAGATCGAGTCCGGTGAAGTCGTAGCGCTGGACGAAGCCCAACACCATTGCTCTGGGGATGATGCTCGCCTTGACTGCCAGGTCGAGTTGGTCTGCGGTCATGTAACCATTGTCCAGAAGGAAGAACACCTCTCGGCCGATGATGCGCAGGAAACGGTTGATGCAGAAACCGGAAACAAACCTCTCCATGACGGTGGGGACCCGGTCTACCTTCTTGAGAAACTCCACCACGAAATCCACCGTCTCTCGGGCGGTTTCGTCCCCTTTGACGACTTCCACCAACGGGACCACATGAGGCGGTGCGAACCAGTGAGCGATGACGGTCTGCGACAGACGACGGGACGGCATCACTTCGTAGATATTGAGGTACGAAGTATTGCTCGTGAAAATGGTGCGTTCCGGGCAGACCACGTCTAGTTCCTCGTAGAGAGCCTTCTTTGCCTCCATTTTCTCCGCGATGCTCTCGATAACGAAATCCGCCTCGGTTGCCGCCTCGGCGACGGACTGCGTCGGGGTGATCTTGGCTAGAGCTTTCGGCACATCATCTGCCGTGAGAAGGTTGTGCTCGACGAAGGTCTGCATGTTGGTCTTGGCCACCACCATCGCCTTCTCGAGGGTCTCAGCCTTGCGAGAATATAGAGCCACGTTGAACCCGGCGGTCGCAAAGACCTGAGCGAGACCGGGGCCCATAGTGCCGGCCCCGAAAACCGCGACCTTGTTGACATCATCCACTTTCACACATTCGCCCCTTGGGATTGGTCTCTACCTCGACCGACACGGAATATGACCTGATATGAGTATACCGCTAGGCATAACGCGAGATACCGTGGCGGGCTTTAATCGTAGTATAGAAGGGGGGACAATTCAACACGGTCTCGCCCGGGTTGCGGGGATTCCACCGCTGGCTGGGGAGCAATTGAAGGGCCCTGGACGCCGTCGCGTCCAGGGCCCCAGACAGCCGGCCGCCGATATCCGGCGCGGTTCTTGGTGCGACCGGAGGGACTAAACGTCCTCCATCCCCGAGGTCTCTCTGGGCACGAAACCGTATTCCTCGGTGTGGAAGACCTCTTCGGAGAGCTCCTCGTCGGTGGCCTTGTAGACCTTGCAGAGAAGACAGGTGAGATCGGGCGAGCCATACA
>JAMDEO010000161.1 GCA_023483915.1 Actinomycetota bacterium | reverse complement strand
AGGCCGGGGCGACCGCGACGGTCACGGGCTACCGGGCGGAGTCGGTTGCAGCCGGCGGGACCACCTCCTCTCTCTGGGAGGTCATGGACTCAGGGGCGGCGGGAAACCCGATCACGATCTCGGGCGGATGGGACACGGGAAGCTCGACCCGGACCTTCTACACCTTCCTCCGCAAGCGTCGGCTCGGCGCGGGGGGGGAGCAGCCAGCTATGGTATGTAGCCTCCAAAAACTACATCTTGCTGGAGTATCTAGGCTCTCACCGCAACGAGTATGAAGGCGTAACCCTAGATGGTACGTCGGTCTTCGATGCCTCGTCCGGTCTTCGACACATCCGGGCAGCGGGCAACTGGCGAAGCGGTCTTTCCTGCGCGATGCAAAAGACGACCGCGAGCGTCACAGGGATGATCTTCGAGGACGTAAAGGTAACGGGTTGTGGGCTAGAGAATGTGGGCAGCGACACTTTTGTAGTAGGCGCACAATATGGTGGAGTCTCCATACTCGGCTATGCCAACGACGGGACGTACATGGGTGAGACCTTCGATGGCATCTTTGCCTGCGGCAACTTCACCTACGGAATCGGAGTCTTGGGGTGTTCGCGATCGCTATTCAAGAACATAACTGCCAACCGATCCGGGCATGGGACGATCGGCTGCGGCATCTACCTCGCTGCCGGTGCTACCGACAACATCTGGCAGAACGTCTCCGCAAAGAACAACTCCGCAAACGGCATCACGCAGGGTTGGGCGTCGGGAATCTCCTACCCATATAAGGGCTTTGTCCGGAACATCTTCCGAAACGTCGACCTGACGGGGGCAGGCAACTGGGGCGCAGTCGCTTACGTGGGGGAGCTCATTCTCCAAAAGCTGACCTCAGACAAGGCGGGTGTCGCCGGTTCATTCGGGTCCGGATGCCAGGTCTTCAACGGGTACGTCGACGGCAACGACGTTGTAGTGTCGTTCCCCAACTACACCGCGACGCTCCAGAATGACGTGGACTACGACGGAGGCTATTGCTGGAAGCTCGCCGTAGCCTCCGCAACGACGTTGGGGGCCGTCAACCCCGCGAGGATACTGCTCGCGGTCGTGCCGGTTCAAAGCGGCGTGACGAAGACCGTGAAGTACTGGGCTCGCAGAGACGACGGCACGCTGAACGTGCGTCTCAAATGCCCAGGTCTCCAGATCGCCGGAGTCGATGCAGACGTAGCGGACTCCATGACGGTCGGAGCAAACACCTGGGAGGAGCTCTCCATCGACATCACGCCTTCGGCCGACGGCGTAGTCGAGATCTTCGGAGAGGCGTGGGGCGTAGCGAGCAAGCTTGCCTACTTCGACAAGTACCATTAGGAGGCGTGCGTGGCGCTCGCTGACGAGCTAAAGAGTCTCCAGCCTCCTCGCGCCTGGGCGAAGGGCGGCACCTCGTTCCCGTTCCTCGAGATCGACGGCACAGGCTCCGCAGACCCGGAGCTCGCCTACTGGAGAACGGGCGGGCCAGTCGTGTTTGAGATGATCAACGCGGGAGGGGGCGGCGGGGGCGGCGGTCTCCAGCGTGCCTATCCAAACCTGCCCGCGGAGCGCACCTACCCGCCGCTCCCGGCGGAGCGGACGTACCCGATCTAATGGGCTTCAAGGTGAAGCGCTGGGGGAACGCCGGCGTCGTCCGGGTCCAGGACTACGATCCCAACGCCCGCTCCACGGGGAATGTGAGCGAGACCAACAACTTCGTCTTCTCGCTCAACGGTCGGCTCGTCTTCCTCTGCTACCTCGACACGGCCGAAGCGGTCTTCTACACCTACGATCCGGCGACGGAGGCTTGGACCGGACCTCACGCGGGGCCAAGCCCTAACTGGTCGTGGCATTCCTATACGTTCGGGGATAGTCGTTGGTACGGCCTGTGGGGCAGCAAATACATAGTCGGCTACGGTATGACCGTGGGGTACTACTACACAAGTTCTTTCTTCTGCTATATAGATGAAGAGTTTACGTATCACGAAATAACCCCATCGTGGCCTATAGGGTCGACTTTACATCAGGCTATGGGCGGAGGCAATTTCGGCGTCTATCGGAACGCGCCGGCAAAACTCGTGTGGGAAATCTACACGCTTGGCGGCGTAGGGCATCTCGACATCGAGATCATAGGCGTAGGAGGGTCGCTCGCCCGATTCGACGCGAGCTCCCTCTACCGTTACACAATCTCGGGGTCGACCGGCTGGCCGGGGAACCCCTGCGGACCGGGCTGGACCTGGGGTAACAACCAGGCGGGCTGCACTCCGAACGGAGCATTCTACTTCACCTCGCCTCCGACCGTGGCCAATATCTGCTCCCCGCAGGGCTACTACCATCCGCTCGAGGACTCCCCTTCCAACTTCTATGTGGTCGGGGATGCGGTCTACTCCACGATGCGCGGCAGAGCGGGGATCGACCCGGACATCTTCGCGGACCTCACGGATCCGCAGACCGCGATGGCATCCCCGTTCAGCGGCGTCTGGGATTACTACCGGCAGAGAGACGGGCTCGCCTACGCTATCGACGGGGGGGATCTCGACGGGCAGGGGCACGGCGTCGTCGGGATCCCGATCGGGATCTCCCCGTCCTACAACGCGGGCGCCGGATGGTACGTGGCCGCGGGGGTCGGGAGTGGGATACAGGCCACCGTGTACGTGCTCGACCCCTGGCAGCCGACCTCGTGGGCTGGCTGGCCGGCAGCCGCGAGCAATGGCTCTATAGCCTGGGTGGGAGAGGCTGGCATCAATTCGCGGCTCAGGCTCCGGGAGGTGCTCCCGCTCGGTCGCACGGCCAGCCTCAGCGCCCGAGCGGCGGTCGAGATCCCGACGCGCACGTACCTGCAGGACAGCCTGATCAGGAAGGGCGCCGCGGCGGCTGAACCGCTGATAGTCAATCTCGACGGCTATCCCACCACCGACCTGGACTGGTGGTTCCCCGGGTCGGACGGTGATCACTACGACGGCTTTTGGGACATCTTCGCGCACGACGGGACCAACCTGGTGATCGCGCGCATGCCCGACCCGAGCTGGGGCATGCTATCGCCTCTCGGCGCCGACGTGATGTACAGCATGGGGCGCGTCACGGAAAGCCCTGATTTCACGGTCAGCGTGCAGGGCAGCATGAAGGTGGACGGGACGACCTTCGCGGGGCCGATCGCCGGGACCTACCACCGCCAGCTGATCGGCTGTCGCGAGCTCCACCAGTTCGTCTGGCTCGAGTCGAACACCGGGGGCTTCCAATCTCCTCCTCAGTGGGAGGCAAAGGTTGGGCACCTGGTGCAGGCGAGCTCCACCCACTGGGACTGGGTAACCGACATCGACTTCAAGGGGCGCGAGCCCGGGCTGGGCGAGGATGGCGGGGTCCACGAAAACTGGACCGTCTGGTGTGTGCAGCCCATCCCTCCCTGTCGACCGCTCCCCCGGGGCGGCTGGCTAGTGGGTGCCACCTTGTACTTCGCACCGTGGGGAACCTCCTGGGCGTGGGATATCGGGAGCCGAGACGCGACCTTCCGCGACTCGGGGCTCGGCTATGTGCCCTCCCTGCCCAGTTACCTGGGGCCCGTGGAGGTTGAGAACACCCCCGCCTACTTTGTGGACCTTGACGAGTGGACCATGGCGCGCGCCATTTACGGGGCCGACGCGCTGCTCGTGTACGACGAAACCGGCGCCTTCGTCGAGTGCCTGTCTGACGCGACCACCTACCCTGCGAACGGGAAGGCATTTGCGGTCACGTCAGGGATGTTCCCCAAGGTCATCTATCGAGTCTATCGCTGGAGCCAGTACTCGGACTCAGCGGAGTACTGGGGCTGCTGGCAGAACGGCGCCGGAGACGACGACCTGAACGTGGGCATGTGGGCCTGCTACGACCTTTTCAGCGGCCGCACGATTCAGCCTGGCTTCGGCGCCTTCCGCGGCTTCGTTGACCCCTCAGGAGTGTCCGCGAACAACCTGGAGGCCCCGCCCTGGCGGTGGAGCACCATCGCGGCGAATCTCTACAACACGACCTACCCCAAGCTCATCTACCCGGGCCCCGGCTCGGGCGAGATGCGGGCGGGCACCGGCGGGCTGACTGTCACGCCGCTCACCCCGGGATCACTCTCTAGCCGCCAGGGCGTCAAGGGCGTCGGGCAAAGAGTCTAGCGCCACCTCGGCCGCTGATCGGCCTTCAGCAGCACCCATCCTCCTCCCCCCACCTCCTGAAGGAGCTGCCATGACGCCACCGGGCGCAGATCCTGCTGTCGCCGCCGAGCCCCACGTCCACATCTGCCTGCACGAGAACGACTGGGAGGAGTTCCGGGACTTCAGAAGCGTGAGCGAGAAGCAGATGGAGCACGACCACAACTTTCGGGTGGAGATCATTGGGGAGATCAAGGGCCTGCGAGCCGACGTGACCAGCGCCATGGCCAAGATGGGCGAGTACCTCGGCATGGGCAAGCTGATCAAGTTCGGCGTGGCCGTGTTCTCGGGCTACGGCGGCAGCGGTCGCTGGCTCCTGGGGGCCGGGCATGCCCTCGGGTGGTGGTGATCATGCTCCGCTATCGCACCTATCCCACGCGCTTCCACCAGAACGTAGCCGGCACGTCGACGCCGCGGATCCTCGAGCCCTACGGCATGCTCTTGCACACGACTGAGGGCCACGGCATGGGTTATCTACTCGGCCTTCTCTCCGGTGAGTTCGCCCGCGGCGACGGGGTGACGCCGTCCGTGCACTTCCTGATCTCGCTGAAGGGCGAGACATACGAGCTTGCGCCTTGGCAGCCAGGAGAGGCGTTCGTCTGCTGGCACGCTGGCCGCTCCGAGTGGATGGGGCTCTCCGGCCTGAACCGCTATCTCCTCGGCGTGGAGATCGAGCACGTCGCCGGCGAAGCGTACCCCGCGGCGCAGGTCCGAGCCATCGAGGACCTCATGCGCACCGTGGCCGCAGCCTACCGCGGCGTCCCCTACTGGCGCGGCTGGTTGCTCGAGCACAAGCGGGTGGCCCCCACGCGCAAGACCGACCCGACCTCGAGGTGGGCGGAAATCATGGGTCGCGTCTACGCGGCCTGGAAGGAGGTACCCATGTCCGAGACTGACGTGCTGCAGGCGATCGCCAATCTGCAGGAAGACGTCGACCGCTCGCAGCGGGCGTCGAGCTACCGCGAGTCCATCATGGTCGCGATCGCGAACGGGGATCCGGAGGAGGCCGCGCGCATCAACGCCGAGGCGCTCGCCTGGAACAAGTCCAACCCCGGCAAGCCGCCGATCGTGACAGGGTACCGAGCGAAGTAGGGAGGACAGCATGGAAGGACTGACCGAAGGCCGTATCGTCCACTACGTCCTCGAGGACGGGCCCAACGCTGGCCATGACCGAGCCGCCATGATAGTGAAGGTGTGGAACCGCGAGACCGGCTGCTGCAACCTGCTGGTCTTCCTGGACGGCACGAACGACGGCCACAAGATCGAGTACCAGGCCGGCGGAACCATCGCCCCGCTCCTCTGGAAGACTTCGCGGCTTTACTCGGCCGAGGAAGGCGCCCGGGGCACCTGGCACTGGCCCGAGCGAGAAACCATCGAGGCGAGCGCATGAGGCGCCGCCTGCTCACAGCTGCCGCCCTCGGGGCCGTCATTCTGGCGGCCCTTTTCTTTGCATGGGCCGCGCCGGCGTCGGCCCACGGCTCCTACCCGAACACAGCCGCGTTCCTCGATGCCGAGGTCCTGGGGCCGCACCACAGCGTGCTGCAGGGCTCAGACCTGGTCTACATCTGGCGCGTGTACGGCATCGATATCCTGGACCAGTTGGTGATCACCGGCGCGGAAACCTCGATGGGCGATCCGCGACTCGGCGGCCAACTCGTGCGGGAGAACAACTTCGGCTGTCTGCGCAATCACGGCCCCGACAAGCCGTGGGCGGTCTGGTCGGACGGGGTCATTTGGATCCGCGGCAAGGACTGGTACACCTTCCCGGACCCGACGATCGGCATGATGAGCTGGGCCCGCTACATCAAGCTCGGCGTGCACGGGCACTACCCAGCTCTGCTCGAGCAGAACAACTGGATCGCCTTCGCTCGCATCTACTACGGGGCCGACGTGCCGGGGCTCGGGGAATACACGTCGAACCTCTACGCTATCCAGGCGCGGTACCGGGCTCTGGCCCGAGCTCATGGCTTCGCCTGGTGACCTGTTCGCTCCCTGCGAGCGCTACGCCCGCCCGCAGAACTGCCTCTTCCTCTACCTCGAGGACTGCTGCACGACCTGCGGGCATCTTGACGACGAGCCGCCCTGCCCGACGCTCCGTGAGCGCTGGGCCGAGCTCGCTGGGCCTGTGCCACACCGACTGATGGAGGTGAACTCTGAGGTATCCCCCGTTCCTGCTGACACGCTGGCGCCGCAGGCGTCGGCAATGGAGGTGATCATGATCCGTCGCTTCATAGCTATCCTGCTTCTCACGGTCCTGGTGCTGTTCGCAACCGCCGGGGCGGCTCTCGCCGCGGACGAGGCCGCGTCGGCGAACACCGGGCTGCTCGCGCTGCTCTCAAGCAACGTGCTCATCGGCAGCCTGCTCGCGATCGTCGGCCTCGTGCTGCTCGACTTGGTCGTGACCGTGGCCGTGGCGATCGCGCGAAAGACCTTCGACTGGAACAAGCTGCTCGACTTCCTGCGAACGCAGATCGTGCCCTACATCATCTGCTGGGGGGCGATCGAGGCCCTGTTCTACCTGGCCGATCACGCGGCCTTCCCGCCCGACGTCTTGACACCGTTCGTGGGCCTGGGCGCGATCATCTACGCGCTCATCGTCGCCCGCCTGATCAGCTCGATCCTCGGCACCTTCAAGGACCTGGGATTGCCGACCGCCTGACAGACCGAATCGCCCCGGAGGTACCGGAGCGCACTCGCGCCGGCGCACCCTCCTTAACGACAGGGCCGGCGTCTTCTGACGATTCACGATTCCTGAAAGGAAAGGCCCCTTGTGGGTCCAGGCGCTCATGGCGCCACAAGAGAACAGCCGGAAGGCTCGTCCTGGGCATGACTCGAAACTGCCCGGTAGCCCCGTCGCCGAGTGGAGCAGCTGGTCGGCTCGCCAGGCTCATAACCTGGAGGTCGCGGGTTCGACTCCCGCCTCGGCTACCTACACCCCCCTGACGTTCCCTCCTGGCCGCCCCCCTCGACTGGGAGGGGGCCTTTTGCCTAATCCCGATATCGTGACACGGTGGACATTCCGGCCACACGGTTACGGGAAAGCCTTGACGGATGTGTGACAAGCCAATAGGATGGGGACATTCCTGGGGACAGTTAACCCATGATACGACGGAAACAGTGGCGATTTACAGGGCAAAGCATCATTTAGGAGGGGGACACGCATGGGGACACCGGAAGCGGCCGTCTTCCGCAAGTACCAGTCGACGCATCCTTGGATCCGGTTCCAAATTGACTTCAATCAATGCAATCACGATGTGTGGATGCTCCTCGGAGAGGCGAAATCGAAGTGCGACCATATCTCCGGCATCCCTCTGCGTCCAGACACGGCTAACCGGCTCTATAAGGTTTACCTCAGCAAGGGAGTGCATGCCACAACGGCCATAGAGGGGAACACCCTTTCGGAGGAAGAGGTAGCCGCGCGAATCGAGGGAAAACTCCCTCTTAGCAAGTCCAAGGAGTATCTTGGCATTGAGGTCGACAACATCCGTCGGGCCTGTAACGAGATCGCGGACGACGTAGTGCAAGGCCGGCCCCTCCAGCTGTCCCCGGAGCGCATCAAGCACTTCAATACTTTGGTCCTCACCGGGTTGGATCTTGAGGAGGGCGTAGTACCAGGGGAGTGCAGGGAGCACAGTGTGGGCGTCGCCCTCTATCGGGGGGCGCCGTTCGAGGACTGCGAGCATTTGCTGGAGCGGATGTGCGACTGGCTGAACGGCCTGGAGCTACCGGACGGACAGAGCGAGAACATGCAGTTTGCGCTCGCTGTACTGAAGGCCATCGTCTCCCACGTATACCTGGCCTGGATCCACCCCTTCGGCGAAGGTAACGGACGGACCGCCCGTCTAATCGAAGTCCAGCTGCTTCTCCAGTCGGGCTTTGTGCCTCTCCCTGCAGCGTTCATACTCAGCAATCACTACAACCAGACCAGAGACAAGTACTACAGGGAGCTTGACAAGTCCAGCAGGACTGGAGGAGACCTGGGTTCCTTCATCGCCTACGCGATGCAAGGCTTCGTAGACGGGTTGCGAGAGCAGCTCGACGTGATCCGAAAGCAGCAATGGGACGTGACGTGGCAGAACTACGTCCATGATGCATTCAGAGACCAGGATACGGCGGCAGCTCGACGGCGGAAGCGCCTTGTGCTCGCCATGCCTGATGATCCCGTACCGCGGAACGATCTCAAGATGATTGCCCCACAGATAGCGGCTGACTATGCAAACAAGGGCGACAAGACTCTTTCGCGGGACTTGAACGCACTGCTCGACATGGGGCTGATGAAGAAGCGGGGACGTAACTACTCAGCCGCACGCGAGCAGATTCTGGCCTTCCTTCCACCAAAATCGAGTCCCGAGTCGGCCTAAGACCAAGATCATTATGTAGACAGAATCCGATACGCCGCTTCTTCGCTCTTCTGGCCTATCAGATTGCGTGAAAGTGCCTGCTAATTGACGGCTTTTTCCCCTGAAAGGAATCGTGGCGAGCGTGAGAGACTTCGGACCGGACATCAGGTGTCGGCTCGGCAACACGGTGCCGATGGCGGAGCGCTCCTAATTCAAGAGTCTTGTTTCGAGGGACTCAAGAAGAGCGGCTACCCCGAGGCTCGGGAGGGCGGGGCCAAGCGCCCCGGTAGCAGCGGGGACTTCCTGATACTCATGTAGGACGTCCAAAATGGAGTCAAGCGCCTGGTGGAAGGCCTTGACCACTTCCGGGTCGAATTGCCCACCGGCGCCTGCAGAGATGATCTTCACCGAGTCATCAGCCGAGTAGGCCGGCTTGTACACGCGCTGCGACGTCAAGGCGTCGAAGACGTCCGCCACCGCCGTGATGCGACCGACAAGGGGGATCTCTTCCCCGCAAAGGCCGTACGGATACCCCTTTCCGTCGAATCGCTCGTGGTGCGTGAGAGCGATCACCTCGGCCATCTGCAGGAGGGGAGACTCGGTTCCTCGAAGGATGCGCCCACCGATCACGGTGTGGTCCTTCATGACCTCGAACTCGGCAGGCGTGAGCTTTCCGGGCTTCAGCAAGATGGCGTCCGGGATGCCGATCTTCCCGATGTCATGCAGAGGCGTCGCTAACAGCAGTGAGGCGCCATCGTCGCTACCGACCCCCATGTGTCCGCCGATCAGGTAGGCGTAGTAGGCCATGCGCACGATGTGTACACCGGTTTCATCGTCTCGGCATTCCACAGCGGCCGCGAGGCGATGCATGCCTTCCCTGTAGACATGGTCGACGATGCGATCCGCTCCGGTCGGCCGGCTCGCGTTAGCCGTGACCCGTTCCCCCAAGCGGATGGTTCGACTGCGATCCTTCTGGCCCTGTTCGGAAAGCGAGGGGCGGTTCTCGACCACCTTGACTTCAGACCGTTCGCCCTCCAGAGCGTGCGCCGCGCCAGGGCGAACGAGTGCCCCGTCATCTGCGATCGATGAGTCGCTGGCAACAGGGGAAGCTGAGCTGAAGGATGGAGGCGGGGTCGGCATGCGTCTTGCCTTCTGCGTGGCTGGGTGTCCTTGGCCCTTATCGGGCGTGCGCCAGGCTTACTTTAGCTTTTGCCTGCATGGAGGCATGGCCCAGAGCGAAGTAAACCCTCGACTGATTCAATCCGAAGTCACCGACACTTGGACGATGCGACCGGTAAAGACACCTCGCCGGGCAACCTCGGCGCGGCTTGAGGGGTCTCGGCGTCCGCTCGAGACCAGGTCGCATCAACGAGGATGCTTTCGCCCGGTCGAAGCCCGCGATCTCCGCGCTTGTTCTATCAGCAGGCCCGCAGGAGGGAACTTGACCGCAAGGGTGAGAAAGGTTCCAGAAAGCAGGATAGTCGCGATGATCGGGATGAAGAGTAGTTTGAGACTATTCTCGCCGGCAACAACGCCGGCGCTAATTCCGAGCAGCGCGATTCCTTGGAGGGTCATCTGGTAGACCAGGAACGTCCGACGAGCCATGAGGATGGCGTAGATGCCGAGAAGGGTGAGGAGAACGCGCACCCCGCGTCCGGCGAGAGATACAGCCGGGCCGAGCTCAAAGACGACCAGCGTGGCTAGGAGGAGCGAGTTCAGGCCGGATATGAGAACCAACGCCGACCCTGATCGTCCGTACCGAGTCCCCGGACTCGTCGCGCAGGTCAGTGCGTAGGTGGCCACCAAGAGAAGGACGACACTAGCGCCCGCGGTGGCCCAGTAGCCCGGGCTCGTGGTGACCATCATAAGGACATAGAGGACGACCTGTCCAACAACGAGGCCCAGCAGGTCCCAGGGTCTGAACTCGGATCCCCGTACGCCCAGAAGGTAGCTGTTCACGCACCCGATGACCGCGAAGGTAGCCATGAAGCCGAGGACCCCAGTCGGAATCGTGGAAGAGCCGGTAATGTAGAGGTAAGCGACCAGAGCAATAATCCCCACGAAGGCAAGAGAGGAAAGCCACGCGGCCGCCCGACGATATCGGCGCCATCCGACGATCTCGCCCGGACTGAACTGATACGGGTAGCCGACCAAGTGAGACACAAGTTCCTCCGCGTTCTCGAACGACTGGCGCCACTGCGGGATGCGCAGTTGTCCCTCTACTCTGTATATGCCGAGAAGGGGTCAGTTATTACAGAGAGCAGAAACGAGTTTTCAAAGTCTTGTCGCCGAGGACTCCCTGGACGGAATGCTCTGCAACAGACTCTCCCCGATCCAAAGCCCTCTTTTCGCAGCTGTCGTTACCCATCGATCCCGTTGGCTACGGTCTTAGTGGGCTGGCTGGGGGGCGGCATCCGCCCCTTCGGACGAGTCTGCTTCGCACGCAAGCTCTTCGCGGCGCGCAGGCGCTTTGCCATCCTCTCCTGTGTCGGTGTCACGTCAGCCTTCTGGCGTTGGGACGGGCACGCTGCCGCCCAACGCTCGAGAACCTCGACCTCTCGGGCATAGTCTTCCCGACGCCGATAGATCCCGGCCGCACGCTCAGTGAAAAGGGGCGCAGGCGCCCAACCGGAAACCCGGGAAGCGCGCTGGGCGGCATCGACGCATTCCAGGAGAAGGCAAAGCGCCTCGTCATCTGCTCCGCAGCCGCAAAGGTAGTCTACCGTGTCCATCCACTCGCTGTAGTGCCTCCCGCGGACTTGGGAGGCTCGCTCTTCAAGGGCCTCGAGCACCGGGTCGATTTGCCGGTCGACCGCGAGGTTGGTTGTAATGCTCTTCCACAGCTCTCGAAGCTCAGCTCCTAACTCAGCGGCTTCGTCCGGTTGGAGTGGCTCTGTTCCACGGAATCGCGCAGGAATCGCGGCACCAGAGCCGTCAGCCCTGGGCGACCTCCCTCGCTTTCCGGCCCGCGTACCGGGTATCGCCCACTGTCCGAGCTTCCTTCTGAGCCGGCGCAATAGACCCATAGCCCCCCCTTCGTTTCGAGCGGCCCCCTGCGCCGCCGGCCGGTCCGGCACGCATCTGTCCCTCTACTATGTATATGTCGAAAACGGGCCAGTTATTACAGGGGGCTGAAGAAAAGTTCGCGCCGTCTAGCCGCCGGCGGTGCCCGGCGTAGGCAGAATGAGAACCTCCGCCTCCTCACCATTCCGGTCCACCGCCAGGATGAAGCTGCACACCTTCGAGCCCCCCGTCACCTCCTTGATGTCGATGTCGGTGGCCAAGCGGCCGATCAGATGCACGCTGTTCATGTCCCTTCCTCCCTCTTCTGGTTTGCCTGCCGTCCCCTCGCCCGAATGCGAGCCCGGTGTGCCCAGGAGACGAAGCGTGGCGGGATAACGAACCGAGCCGAATACAACGAAAGGTGGAAATACTCTGCCGGATGTCTGACCGACTTCGGCCCGGACTCGGTGGCCCGAGTCGCGTGCCGTCTTGATATACGACGTATTACACAGTACTATGCAGTGCATAGCATCGCCGAGGAATGAGGACCGCTTTGGACAGCACTGATCAGTGGCTCGTGCAGGTTCGCAAGGGAGTCGTCGAACTGCTCATTCTGAGCCTACTCGCGCTCAAAGGCGAACTGCACGGCTATGCGATCGTCAAAGAACTCCTTTCCCTGGGTCGCGTGGTCGCCGGCGAGAGCACGGTCTACCCCATTCTGAGGCGGCTGGAATCAGACGGCTCGCTGGCCTCGCATTGGGTCGACGCGGAGGCGGGGCCTCCTCGGAAGTACTACTCGTTGACAAGCAGCGGTCACGAGTTCCTGCGGGAGGCGCGCGAGGAGTGGGACGCGCTCGTCATCTCCATGCGACGGCTGGAAAGGAAAGATGACAGTGAATGAACCATTGAGCGCCAGCGAGCGCTATCTACGGCGGCTGGCAGATGCTCTAGAAGCGCTGGGGCCCACGGAAACGAGCGAGGTGCTGACCGAAGTCTGGAGTCATGTCACCGACGCGATCGCCGACGCCGGCTCGAGCGAGGAGGAGGTGCTCGCCCGGTTCGGAGACCCCGAAGCCCTGGCAGCCCGGATCTTGGAGGAACGAGGCGTCGGTCGCGGCGGCTCGGGCGCGCCCCGGGCGGAAGGTTGGCGGCGGATAGGGGCCGTGATAGTGGACGCCGCCCTGTGGCTGGCGCTGGTGTGGCTCTTCGCCATCCCACTGATCGGGGTGAGCATGTACGGCCTCAGGTCGTACGGAGGCGCGGTGATCGCGTGGGTAGTGATCGCCGCTGTGATGGGCGTCGCCGCGTGGTGGTGGGTGAAGAAGCGCCGCGAGCGCGGATTCACCACCATCGGGATGAAGGCGATGGGGCTGCGAAGGGTCAGGCTGGGTGAGGAGAACCGACTGGTCCGCGAGCGCGATATCCCCGGTTTAGCCTCCAGAGAGGGAGGCCGCATCGTTGCCGTCATCGGTGCGATCATCGCCTTGTTCGTCCTCGCTTCCCTGACCTACTCAGTCTTCGCGAACCAGGCGGGGCAGCGCGAGGTCGAAGCCAGAGAGGCCGTCATGTCGAGCGGACAAGCAGGCTCAGTCATCACCAGTCTCTACCGCGAGGTGGCGACGGGGGCGCCACTCGCTTCGGTTGAAGGTCCCTTTGCGCTCCCAGTGAAGCAAGCCGCGGCGGATCTCCTGACCAGGCACTCCCAGGGCTCTGTCGGCTCCTATACGATCATCGATATGAACCTGCTCGAATACAAACCCTACGACGAGACGCCGGACGGGGCGAATCAGACGCTCGTGAGCGTCAGCGTGCTGGAGTACCCCCCGGGCTCTGACGTCGGCCAGATCTACGACTACCACGTCGGTCTAGTCGTCCAGTCGCAGGGCAAAGGTGGCTGGTCTGGGCAATGGCTGATCCAGTCAATAGACGGGCCGCACCAATAGAGCGCGATCATGCAGCGCATACCTACGCAGCCGTCCGGGTGCCCGTTCCCAACCCTGTGGAAAAGAACACCACAGGCTGTGGACAACGCCGACGACACGCCGGCTATTGCACTGAGAGTAGAAACTTGGCTAAAGGCGGCCGTCGTGCGGGTCGATACGAAGTGCATGAACGAGCGACTCAGCGACTGCCTTTCGGTCACTCTCAGCGCCCTCATCGCGGAGGTCTTTTCCGACAACGCTGAGGACCCTTGCTTCATGCCGATCGGTCTGGGCGACGCTTTCGCGGCCGCTTCCTAGCCCGCTATACCGGGGGCCTCGAAGGGTGGCGCCTCCCGCCCTCGACGCGTACCATTGACGGGTGGCTTCGCCCCCAAAGACAACTGCCCTTCCCGGTACCGAGTCTCCTGCGGACGGCCGTCCTGCCTCAAACGCTCCGAGCGGCGCGGAAAGGCGGGCCATCCTATGGGCCGCCACCCTAGGCGCTTTCATCACACCCTTCGTGCTCTCGTCCCTTACGGTGGCGCTCCCGGATATCGGCCGAGAGTTCTCCCTTTCGGCCGTCGAACTGGGATGGGTCTCCACTGCGTACCTGCTGACCACCGGCGCCTTGCTCGTGCCCTTTGGATCGGTGGCCGATCGGTACGGGCGGAAGCGGGTGTTCATCGGCTGCACCGTCCTCTTCACCCTCGGCTCCCTGCTGTCCGCCTTCGCGCCGAGCGTGCACCTCCTCATCATCGCCCGGGCGGTGCAGGCCATCGGCGGCGGCGGGTTCCTGCCCTCGGCGACGGGTATCGTCAGCGAGGAGTTCCCGGAAACGCGGCAGCGGAGCATCGGGCTGTTCACGAGCATTTTCCCCATCGGCGCTATCGTCGGGCCCAACCTGGGCGGCTGGATGGTGGCGGCGCTGGGGTGGAAGTCCGTGTTCTGGTTCAATGTGCCCATCGGCGTGGCGGTGCTCGCCGCGTCCCT
>JAMDEO010000134.1 GCA_023483915.1 Actinomycetota bacterium | reverse complement strand
CCAATCCTCCTTGATCGGCCGGTGATGGGAATCCCACGCCCGGTCCTTCCGGGCAGGGTTCCCTCTTCTCCTTCTATCGGCCAAATCTCCCTCGCAACTACGGTCATGCACCCCCGTATACGTACGGACACTGGGTCTTCACGGACGATTACGGGTGGCTGTGGGAATCCGATGAAGAGTGGGGTTGGGCGTGCTTCCATTACGGCCGCTGGGACTGGGATGACGAGTTCGGCTGGTTCTGGGCACCCGGCTCGTACTGGGGGCCGGCCTGGGTCGCTTGGCGAACCGGTCCGGGCGTCATCGGCTGGTGTCCACTACCCCCGCCCGTCCGGTGGCGCGCGGGGATAGGGCTGGACTTCAACGGCTTCAATCTGAATCTCATCCCCACGTGGGAATGGGTCTTCGTGGACACGACCTTCTTCGATGCGCCCCGACTCTACGAACACGTCTTTCTGCCCTCCCGCAATGTGATCTTCCTGCGCGAGACCCGGCCCATCATCCGGTTCGAGAATATCGGCGGCCGGATCGTGAACCGCGCCTTCTCCGCCCGGGATATCGAGGCCTTCACCCACCGGCCGGTGACACACTTCCACGTGCGGCACGTCGATAGCCCGTCGGCCATGCGCCTGGCCCGCGAGCGGGACGGCGAAATCAGTGTCTTCAACCCCCGCATCGCACGGGGCCCCGCCGGCCTGACACCTCCGGGGCCGGGGGAATTGGAAAGACGTCACGCCGCCGAGCGCTCTCAGCTCCAGGAGCAGCAACGAGCCGAGCAGACCCACCAAGAGGAGCGGCATCGCACCGAGCGTGCGGCACCCGGCGCCGGGATGGAACAGTTGCAGCGTCGGCAGGAAGCAGAACGGCAGGCCCTCCAGGGCGAGCATGAGCGACAGCGGCAGACGCTCGAAAACCGCCAGATGCGGGAACGCGAGGAGTCTCGGGGACCTCAAGCACGCGCGAACGTGCCTGCGGGCGATGGCCGCTTTGCAGGAGAAGGACGCGGGATGCGTCGATGAGAGACAAATCCAAAATCCGAATTTCGAAATCCGAAACACACACGAATTACCGAAATCTGAAATTCCAAACGAGACGCGGTGGAGCACTGGCGTTTCCGTCATCGGTGCTTCGGGTTTTGGATCTGTTTCGGAGTTCGGATTTCGAAATTGGCGGCTCTTGCATTGCCGCTCCTGACCGGTTGCACCGTCGGTCCCAATTATCACCGGCCCGAGACGCCGGTTCCGGAGAAGTGGGTGGAAGTACTGGACGGTGTGACGGCTCAGCCGGTGAGCCTCGTGCGGTGGTGGACGGTGTTCAACTACCCGCTGCTCGATCGCCTGGTCGAGCGTGCGATCAGTTCCAATAGGAACCTGCAACTGGCCGAAGCCCGCATCCTGCAGGCCCTAGCCCAGCGGACCATCGCGGCCGCGGCCGGACTACCAACGCTGAAACCGACCGGATCGTACTCGCGTTATGATCGCAGCAACAATGCTTTTAGCTCTGTCAGAGGCGTCCCGAGCGTCAACTTGCGGCCACTGCCGCCCAGATCGACGTCGCCGTGGCCAATCTGTTTCCCATGCTGACCCTGACCGGCTCCTACGGCTACCAGAGCGCGCAGCTCTCGAGTTTCCTCACCCTTGGCAGCAAGTACTGGAACGTCGGTCCCCGGCGTGAGTTGAACGATCTTCAGCGGTGGGCAGATCCGCGGGAACATCCAGCTGCGGACCGCCCTGGGGCAACAGACGCTGGCGACCTATCAGAATACTGTGCTGACGGCCCCACAGGACGTGGAGATTTCGACGGCGGCGTACGCCGAAGTCCCAGCCACCCGCGCTGCGCTGGTGCGAGCCGTCAGCACGAACCAAGAGGCCACGCGGATTTCCCAGGACCGCTACGAAAAGGCCTCACGGACTTCTTGAAGGTGCTGCAAAGCGAAGGCTCCCTCTGCCAACCCCAGTATCGGTTGATGCAAAACGAGCAATCGACGCTGACGTCCCTGGTGGCTCTCTTCAAAGCCGTGCGAGGCGGCTGGGAGATCGTCACCGGGGAGCGCAAAACCGTCAAGATTCTTGGCATCTCGTGCAGCCCCTGCAAGGGCAAGACCACGGCCGCCGCAGGGTATCTGCCTGGAAACCGCCAAAGCTGCGGAGGCAGGTGTAGCCACAGAGTTGACCGAACTGTCGGGCCGCAATATCGGGGTCTACAATCCGGCCAATCCCAAAGCCAGCCAAGGCGGCTTTGCGGACCTCATCCCTGTCTTGTCCGACCCGAGCGTGGGCGGTATTCTCGTCGGAACGCCCATCTACTTCGGCAACATGACCTCCCTGTGCAAAGCCTTCCTGGACCACTGCATGGCCTTCCGCCAGCAACAATTCGCCTTGTCCGAAAAGGTAGCCGGCATCGTCGCGTTCGGCGCCGCGCGCAACGGCGACCAGAAACCGGCGGTCCAGTCCGTCCATGATGACTCGCTTCGTGCTGGTCAAGACCAGGGGCAAAGAGTGGTATCACGGCTGGTTCATTCCGAAGATCAGCCCCATTACGCTTGTCGCGCTGCTGTTCACCATCGTGGTCATGTTCTCCATGCAGGGCCAGAAGATCATCGACTGGCCGAGCGACGTGGTGCTGATCGCGATTCTGCTGCTGATCTACTTCGTCGTCATGTTCCTGGCCAGCTTTTGGATGAGCAAGAAGATTGGGGCCACCTACGCTCGGGTCGG
>JAMDEO010000044.1 GCA_023483915.1 Actinomycetota bacterium | reverse complement strand
GGCTGTTCGACCAGTCCGATATGGCCCGCGCCAAGCGGACTATCGGGAAGGTCGCATGCATCCAGGGCAACATGCCGCTCTCGCTTCTCCATGCCGGCACCAAGGAGCAGGTGGCCGCCCATGCTCGGACGATCATTGACATGGCCGCTGAAGGTGGAGGCTTCATATTCGATGTTGGGGCGGTGGCCGACGAAGGCGATGACGATAATCTCATGACGATGGTTGAGACCGTGAAGGAGTACGGCGTCTATTGAGAGTGATACTTGCTTGCGAGATGATCGAGGACGAGGTCGGCTTGGCGCTCGAGGCGCTGCCGTCTGACCTCCGGCCACCGGTAGTCTGGGTGGAGAGCGGTCTGCATGACCACCCGGAGAAACTCGCGGCTGCCCTCCAGAGCTTGGTAGACCTCCTCGATGAGGGGGCTGAGATGGGTAAGGCAGTGACCTTGCCCTCCTTGCGCCCCGGCCGGGGCTCGGGCGATACCCGACGGGTAGGATTGGAGGTCCAACCGGTGTCGGAGGTTCTTTTGGCTCTGGGCTTCTGCGGCAAGGGTCTGCAGGGGCTTGTCTCCAAGCATCTGAAGCTCGTGTTCCCCCGGGTCGATGACTGCTTGTCGCTGTTTCTCAATACCGGCTGTTCGCGGGAAGAGATACCCAGGGACACTCGCAGCTATTACCTCACTGGAGGGTGGTTCCGGCACAACAGCTCGGTCAACGAAGCCTTCGACGACTGGGTGGGGCGTTTCGGCCCTGAGCGTGCGGCCTCACTTCGCCGGGCAATGTTCCGGGGTTATGAACGGGTGACACTCATCGACACCCAGGCATACGAGGTGGACGAATTCTTGGACCAAAGCCAGGACTATGCAGACGATCTGGAGCTAGATCACAGGATCGTGGCCGGGTCCGTGCAGCTTCTGGAACACCTATTCACCGGGGACTGGAATAGCGAGATCGTCGTTGTTCCGCCTGGAGAGGCTATTGGCTTTGGCCATTTGTTCGGCGAGGAGAAGGGACGAGAAAAAGGGACAGAAGTAGCATGAGCATGGAAACGCGAGTCTTGAGCGCGAGCCGCGAGGTGATCATCGGAGGAGGACGGCCCACGGTGCTCATCGGCGAGCGCATCAACCCTACAGGCAAGAAGCGTCTCGCCGAAGCCCTGCGCTCTGGGGATCTGAGCGTCGTGCGCGAGGAGGCACTGGCCCAGGTTGCAGCGGGTGCGGATATCCTCGACGTAAACGTCGGCGCCACCGGAATCGATGAAGTCGAAATGCTTCCCAAAGTGGTGGAGGCTGTCGCGGCGACGGTAGATGTGCCGCTCTGCATCGACAGCAGGAAAGCCAAAGCCCTTGCCGCCGCCATAGCGGTCTGCCCTGGCAGGCCGATCGTGAACTCGGTCACGGGCGAGGAAGCCTCTCTCGAAGAGATTCTCCCATTGGTCAAGGAACACGGTCTGCCGGTCGTGGGGCTGAGCCTCGACGAAAAAGGAATCCCTGCCGACGCATCGGCGCGTTTGGAGATAGCACACAAGATCATCGAGAGGGCGGAAGCAGCAGGTATCCCTCGGCATGATGTCATCATCGACACGCTGACGTTGTCACTTGGCGCCAATGTCAAGGCCGGCCTAACCACCCTGGAAGCAACCCGTCGAGTTCGGGATGAGCTGGGAGTGAATCAGACCCAGGGTTGCAGCAACATCTCGCATGGTCTGCCCAACCGGCCCGCACTGACCGGAGCGTACCTCGCGATGGGGATTGAGGCGGGGCTCACCTGTCCAACCGTTGACGTTGCGTTGGTGCGGTTGGCGGTGCTGTCGGCGGACCTGGTCCTTGGCCGCGACAACTATGCGATGCGCTTTATTGCCGCGTTTCGGGAAATGCAGAAAGGGTCTGGAGAATAGGTGTCGACGCCTTATCGCAGAGCCTTGGGTCTGGATCGTGCCGAGGTTGCCACGGCCCCGGTTGGTGCCGGCGTGGTCGCCCGGGCCCCGGTTGGTATCTATGGGTTCGCGGCACCACACAGCGTGATATGGCATGCAGAAAGGAGGTCATTGTCGCTTCATGCCCGCCTTGGGTCCACGCGCACCTCGAGCGGGCCTAGAGATCCTAGAAACGCTGTGCATGGAAAGACCGTGCCCATGCTTCAGATGCGCGAGGCGATTCTGGCGGGTGTTAGTTAGGTTAACATTGTCAATGGCTCTTTGAGCGGGCGTGCCGGGTCCTGCGTTCACACGGCACGTTCTCGGGGGGAACGCGGCATTAGCTCAAGTAGCTTCAGCAAATGGAAGGGGAAAAAGATGGCCGAAGATAAACAGGGTTGCGGCATTCCTGACAACGAATCTCCCGCGGGCAAGGAAGTCTCTCGCCGTGACTTCCTGAAAATGGCGGGGATCGCCGGAGCTGCCATCGGAGTCGGAGGCGGCCTGGGCGGACTCATCGCGGCGTGCGGTGGGACCGCAGAAGAGACAACTACGACTGCTGGTGTCACCACGACTGCCGGCGGCGCGACGACTACCACTGCCGGGGGCGAAACAACCACAACGGCTGCCGGCGCGGAAATGGGTCGCGAAGTAAAGATCGGCTGGGTCACAATGACCACCGGCGTGTTCGCTGGGCTCAGCGAACCCGATGACTTCCTGATGAAACAAGCCAAGGACACCATCGGCGACGGTCTCGTCGGCGCCGATGGCAAGAAGCACCCCGTCACCTGGATCACAAAAGACAGCCAGTCCGACACCAACCGGTCGGCAGAGGTGACGGGCGAGCTCATCAGCAGCGACAAGCCGGATCTTGTCTTCGGCGGGATGACGCCCGTGGTCAACATTCCCGTGGGGCAGCAGTGCGAGGCGGCCGGTGTGCCGTGCGTCACCTACGGGTGCCCGATGGAACCGTGGTTCGTCGGCATGGGGGGCAACCCTGCTGATCCCACCAAGGGCTTCAACTGGGCCTTCAACGTATTCTTCTCGGTCGATAATCTGAACAAGGTATACCTGGCCTTGCTGAACCTGATCCCCACCAATAAGAAGGTGGCGGCGATGTGGCCCAACGACCCGGACGGGCAGGCCACGGCCGATCCGAAGCTCGGGATGCCGCCGGTGTTTGAAGCGGCCGGCTATACCGTGGTCAACCCGGGTCTGTTCACCCAGGGTACCGAGGATTTCTCCAGCGTCATCAACAAGTTCAAGGCCGACGGCTGCGAATGCCTGGTGGGAACGTGGACCCCGCCGGATTTTGCCAACTTCTGGAAGCAGTGCATTCAGCAGGGCTTCAATCCCAAGCAGACCGCCATCGCGAGGGCTATCCTCACGCGGCCCGACATGGACGCTGTGGGTGACATCGCGAACGGCCTGTGCCTCGAGGTCTGGTGGGAGAAGACCTGGCCGTACAAGTCTTCACTCACCGGTCTTACCTGCCAGGGGATCGTCGATGCCTGGGCGGCGGCTAATCCCGGTCCATACACCCCTGCCCTGGGGCTGACCGGTGGTGGCGGTTTCGAGGTAGTGATCGATGTTGTCAAGCGCACGGCCAACCTGGACGATCCGGCCTCCTACGTAGAGGCGATCAAGGCTACCGATCTCGATACGATCTTGGGTCACATCAAGTTCGATGCCCCCTTCGCCAATAGTGCTCTCACCCCGCTGGTCGGCGGCCAGTGGATCGGCAAGGTCGGAAGCTGGGAACGGTTTGTTGTAGAAAACGCGCTCTATCCGGACATCCCCATCACGGCCAAGGTCGTGGACAGAACGACTCTCTGAGCCGGCCAGCAAGTCGAGTCCTGCAATAGTGCCAGCGCGAAGCGAAGACCGGTGACGGTCATCCTGCAAGGCGAGCATCTCACGAAGTCGTACGGCGGCGTGAGAGTGGTCGACGACCTGAGCGTCTCCCTCGATGAGGGGGAGGCGCTCGGGGTCGTTGGTCCTAACGGGGCCGGCAAGACGACCATGCTCAATCTGCTTACGGGCACGGTCACCCCGGATGAGGGCCGGGTGACCTTCTCCGGCGCGGACATCTCCCGGCGGCCTCCGGAACAGCGCTGCCACGCGGGCATCGGACGGACCTTCCAGATCCCGCGTCCGTTCGAGGGCATGACTGTATTCGAGAACGTGCTGGTGGGAGCGACGTATGGCCGCAATCAGCCGGAAAAAGCCTCCTACGAACTTTGTGCGCGGGCGCTTCATCGGGCTGATCTGCTCCCTCGGGCCAATGTGCTCGCTGAATCTCTCGGCCTGCTCGAGCGCAAGCGCCTCGAGTTGGCTCGGACTCTGGCTACTGAGCCCAAGGTATTGCTTTTGGACGAGATCGCGGGGGGCCTCACTGAGCACGAAGTCCACTCGCTGGTCGACACCATCAAGCAACTCCGGGCCGAGGGCATAAGCATCATCTGGATCGAACACATCGTCCGTGCCTTGCTCGCGGTGGTCGATCGTCTGATGGCCATCGATTTCGGTCGGCTGATCGCCGAAGGCGATCCTACTGAGGTCATCAACAGCCCGCAGGTTCGCGACGTCTACATGGGGAGCATGGCCCCATGAGCCTCCTCGAATTGAATGATGTCTCGACCGGTTACGGCCACTTCCAGGCCCTCTTCAATATCAACCTCCGCATCGAGGAGGGAGAGACGCACGCTGTCATCGGTGCGAACGGCGCGGGCAAGTCCACTCTTCTTCGCACCATCTGTGGTCTCCTCCGCACCGAAGCCGAGAAGGTACGGTTTGACGGCCGGCCGGTAGGGCAGTTACCGCCCAACAAGCGGGTTGGACTGGGCATCTCCTATGTGCCCGAGGGCCGCTGGGTCTTCCCGAGCTTGACCGTGGCGGAGAACCTAATGGTAGGGGCCCATTCTCGCCGCACCGGGATGTGGACCATGGACAAGGTATACGAGCTCTTTCCGCTACTCTCCCGGTTGCGGCAGCGGCAGGCTTTCAGCCTTTCAGGGGGTGAGCAGCAGGCGCTTGCCATAGGCAGAGGCTTGATGTCGAACCCTCGCCTTCTGCTTCTCGATGAGGTATCGCTGGGGCTTGCTCCAGTGGTCGTCGAGAAGATCTATGAAGCCATGCCGGCCATCATCAAGTCGGGCACGACCGTGCTGCTTGTCGAGCAGGATGTCGGCCAGGCGATCCGTTTTGCCGATCGCATCACCTGCATGCTCGAAGGCCGCCAAGTTCTCGAAGGCAGTCCAAAAGAGATCTCCAACGAGGAGATCTTCGCCGCCTATTTTGGGGTCTGACGGTGATTTGGGTCAACGACATAATCCAAGGGATCCTGCTCGGCGGCCTCTATGCCCTGTTCGCCGCCGGCCTCTCGCTGGTCTTTGGAGTGATGCGCTTGGTCAACCTGGCCCACGGCGACTTCGGCGTGATGGCGGCCTACATCTCCCTGGCGATCGTCGGATCTCTCCACGTCAACCCCTTCTACACCATTCTCATGGTCATGGTCGTCATGGCCATCTTCGGCTATGCCGTGCAGCGGGGATTGCTCAACTTCGCCATGGATGCCGGGCCTCTGCAGGCGATCCTTGCCACGTTCGGCATCGCCATCATCATTCAGAACGTCCTGCTCGAGAGATTTACGGCCAACAGTAAGGGTCTCGACGCCGGGGCCATCGAGACGGCCGTCATAAAGCTGAGCAACCAGGTGGTCATCGGCTGGTTCCCCCTGGTCACCGCGATCGTCTCGGTCATCGTACTCCTCGGTCTTCAGTTCTTCCTGGGCCGGACTCGCATGGGACGGGCCTTCCGGGCGACCGCGGACAACCAGCGGG
The DNA here is from genome assembly GCA_023483915.1 of Actinomycetota bacterium. Classification (GTDB taxonomy): domain Bacteria; phylum Actinomycetota; class Thermoleophilia; order RBG-16-64-13; family RBG-16-64-13; genus JAMDEO01. The sequence goes on along the minus strand of JAMDEO010000044.1, from coordinate 8,805 downwards.
CGGCTCAGCTCATGGGGATCGACAATCGTCATCTTTACGGCATGGCCATGGCCTTCGCTCTTACGATCGTAGCCATAGGCGGCGTCTTCATAGGCATACGGACGACGTTCAACCCGAGTGCCGGCCCGATGCGGCTTATCTTCGCGTATGAGGCCGTCATCATCGGAGGTCTGGGCTCTCTCTGGGGAACCTTGGTGGGTGGGATCATCCTCGGAGTGGCTCAAGTGTTGGGGGACCACGCACAGCAGGGCTGGGGCATACTGGTGGGCCACCTCGTATTCTTGGCCCTTCTCGCGTTCCGACCCCAGGGTCTCTTTGCTAAGCAGGTGCAGTGATGGCCACTCCTCTCAAAGTGGAACGCTACACTCGGGCCAGCCGCATAGCCCTCCCCGTCGTGGCGGCCGTGATCATCGCCGCAGCGACCATCCCCGCTTGGGGTTCGTCGAGCGTCATCAAACAGGGCGTCACCTTCCTTACCCTTGTGGCTCTCGGCCAGATGTGGAACCTGCTGGCCGGATATGGGGGTCTGGTATCCGTGGGCCAGCAGGCTTTCGTGGGTATTGGCGCCTACACGCTGTGGGTCTTCTCCGAGAAAGTCGGCATCAACCCGTTCTTCTGTGTCCCGATCGCGGGGATAGTGGCGGCTCTCTTTGCCTTTCCCACAGCGGGGCTGGCCTTCCGGCTCCGGGGCGGATATTTCGCCGTCGGCACTTGGGTCATCGCCGAGGTGTACCGGCTTCTGGTCACTTTGATCTCCTGGTTGGGAGGGGGCTCGGGAGTAAGCATCAACAGTGCCCGCGGTTTCTCGCCCACTACCCGGCAGGCCTTCGTGTTCTGGTGGGCGCTCGCGGTCGCTGTGGGGTCGATTGCCTTGGTCTACCTCATACTCCGATCCCGGCGCGGAGTGGCCCTGACGGCCATTCGCGACGATGAGGTCGGGGCTCGCAGCCTCGGTGTGAACCTAACCCGCTCCAAGTTGTGGGTGTTTGTCATAGCCGCGTTCGGCACGGGTGCGACCGGTGCCGTTATCTATCTCAACCTGCTTCGCGTGGGGCCTGAGGCCGGTTTCAGTCTGCAGTGGAGCGCTCTCATGATCTTCGCCGTAGTGATCGGCGGCTTGGGAACCATCGAGGGGCCGATTTTGGGGGCGATCATCTTCTTCGGTCTGCAACAGCTCCTTGCCGACTACGGCACTTGGTACCTGATCGTCCTCGGCGCGATTGCCGCGCTGGTGGTGGTCTTTGCCAAGAAAGGTCTGTGGGGAGCTATCTACCGGCGGTGGCCGGCAGATCTGCTCCCTGTGCGCCGGCGCCTCTGCCTGGAGACTGTGTGCTTCCCGGAGGAGGCACCCCCTGCGCAGCCGCCTCAGTATCCAATAGTCCAAGCCGACAACTTGTCCGGTGAGCAACCCCCGGCACCCTCGCCGGGACCGGGTGCATGAGGCGTGGCGCGTTCCTATACGCATTTTTGAAGAAACATCGCATCTATTCAAATATGTGCATGGAGCGTCGCTTTCGCGGCGTAACCCTTTATTATTGCCGGGTGTGAATCGCATAGCGGCTTGGACACCGGGGGAAACTCCGGTCCAAACCGATGAGTGCCGGCAGCATAAAAGACCCGAGAGGGAGATCAGATGGCAGTAAAAGGGGTAGAAACGCTGAACTATTGTATCGATGGCGACTGGTGCCAGTCGACTTCCGACACCTACATGGACGTAACCGACTCCAGTACGGGCGAGGTCTTCGCCCAAGCTCCTTGTTGCACGGCGGCTGAGGTGGAGGCGGCCATCCTTTCGGCTCACAAGGCCTTTGAGAGCTGGTCGGGCCTGCCTATGCAAAAGCGCACCCAGGTGCTTTTCAAATGGAAGGCCCTACTCGAAGAGAACCTTGATGAGCTGGCCTATATCTGCTCGCGTGAAGTAGGCAAGAACCTTGATGAAGCCAGGGGCGAGATTGTCAAGATCATCGAAGGCTGCGAGGTTGGCGTCGCGGCCCCGATGATCGCCAAGGGAGAGTCGCTCATGAACGTGTCCACCGGGCACGATACCGTGAGCTACCGTGAACCTCTGGGAGTATTCGCCGGAATCGCCCCCTTCAATTTCCCGGCCATGATTCCCTGGGGCTGGATGATCCCTCTTTGCATCGTGTGCGGTAATACCTTCGTGCTCAAAGCCGCGAGCATGGTGCCCACGTCGAGCGTGCGACTCTACAATCTCCTTCGCGAAGCCGGTCTTCCCGACGGGGTTGTCAATGTCGTTACCTGCAGCCGCAAAGAGGCCGAGATCCTCCTTACCCATCCGCTGGTGCGCGGCGTCACCTTTGTGGGCTCGACTGCGGTGGGCAAGCACGTCTACTCTGTTGCCGCCGCCCATGGAAAAAGAGTGCAGGCCCAGACCGAGGCCAAGAATCACGGCCTCGTTCTCGCCGACGCCTCCCTGGAGCGCGCCGCTGCTGGGATCATCAACTCCTCCTTTGGCTGCGCGGGAATGCGCTGCATGGCCCTTCCCGTCTGCGTGGTCGAGGAATCGGTGGCCGATGAGTTTGTCGGCTACATGAAGAAGTTCGCGTCCGAACGGATCATAGGCTGCTCCTACGATCCCAAGACCGAGCTTGGCCCGGTGGTCTCCGCCGAGCATCAGAAGTCTGTCAAAGACTGGATCACTAAGGGTGTGGAGGAAGGCGCGGAGCTGGTTCTCGACGGACGTGACACTTTGGTTCCCGGCTTCGAGAAGGGCTTCTTCGTGGGTCCCACGATTCTCGACCGTGTCACTGAGGACATGAGCGTAGGTCGCGAAGAAGTCTTCGGCCCGGTTCTCTCCATCAAACGGGTGGCCGACTTCGAGGAAGGTATCACCCTCATGAACCAAAGCCGTTTTGCCAACGGCAGCTGTATCTTCACCGAGAGTGGCTACTATGCCCGGGAGTTTGCCCGCCGTACGCACGCCGGCATGGTCGGCGTCAACGTGGGAATTCCGGTACCGGTGAGCTTCTTCCCCTTCGCCGGGCACAAGGATTCCTTCTTCGGAGAGAGCCATGTCTTCGGCCTTGATGGCATCCACTTCTTCACCGAGACCAAGTGCGTCACCTCCCGGTGGTTCACCGAGGTCGAGAAGAAGCAGAGGAAGGTTGGTACCTGGGAAGGGACAGTCAACCGGTAAGAGCGGCGCAGCCGGAGCGCCGGTGTCACGGAACTCATGGCCCGCCGTAGCGGGGCAGATGGCTTCCCGAGACGATGCCGGGTCGGTGCGGAAGTAGACCGCGGCTGCAAGGGGGCTGTTTGTCGGGGCGGGGACGCGAAATCGCGTCCCCGCCCCGATCTCATGGGGAGCCTTCGCGGTCACTAGGCTAGGTATCGGACCAGATAGTAGAAGACCAGGCACCCGGCTGCCCCAGGCGGAAAAAGGCTCGCGCGGTTGAAGTAGTGCTGCGCCGAGCCGCCTCCTCGATGACGGCTGAGCAAAAGGGCAGGGATCGTCATTGTTGCCAGGGCCACCATCACAAGCAGCACTCTGGCGGGCCAAGGACTTGGTTGCAGTGCCGCAACTACCGGCATGAGGAGAGCACCGGTCAGTATGGTGTTGATCGCCACATCCGGGCTGTGAGTTGCAGCAAGGGTAGCGATCCCGATCATTCGGTCGTGATCCACGTCCGCTAAGTCATTCGAGAGATTGCGACCGAAGATCTCCCAAAAGAGGAGGAGGAAGAAGAAGGCAAACGCGCCCCACGTCGCTCTTCCGACCGCAAACCATCCCGCCAATCCGCCCACTGAAACCATTGTTCCCGCCGGTATCACCTTGAGCCAAGTCCGCCGCCGAAGAAGACAGTAGATGACCTGCTGCAAGGCGCATAACGCGAACAGCCAAGCGCATATGGGCCGAAGCAGGTAGGCTGCCGTCAGCCCTACAAGCCCCATACCGGCCACCCACGTGACGCCCGCCCAGAGCGGCAGGGCGCCTGCAGCAATGGGGTGGCGAAGGGTCATGACGTCCATCTGCCGGATGTTGGCATCCCAGTAGTGCGGGTTGCTCCAAGAGAACTCAATCTCCCGCCGGTCTGAGCGAAGGTCCAGCAGGTCGTTCAGGGCGTAAACGCAAAGATAACCGGCCATGGCCGCCAAGAGGCCGAGCGATATGACGCGAAGATGGGGGATGGCTCCGTATGCGATCAGGGCTCCTGTCGCGGGCTCCCCCAAGGAAAGAACGGCCGACCTGGCCCGGGCGAAATCGAGAAGGAGCAGGATCTTTCTCATATGCGCACGGTAGCATCGTTGGCAAGGTTGTGGGAGCCTTGGTCTTCCACTATCATGGGCACGATTGACTTAGGAAACCTGTTACGGCGAAGCCGGCGAGGGAACCGCCCCGTCGGCTCGCTCTGTGAGAGGAGGCGGAGGAAGATTGAGCGGTGCCGGGCTGCTCGTGGCAGTCGTGACCGTTGCGCTCATCTTTGACCTCCTGAATGGCTTCCACGATGGCTGTAACGCGGTCTCCACCGTCATCTACACAGGGGCGCTGAAGCCGCGCTTCGCCATCGGCCTTTCGGCGATCTTCAACTTTGTCGGCCCATTGGTGATGGGTGTCGCGGTGGCCAAGACCATTGGTGGAGTCATCCAGGCCGGAGATGCCTCGGCCCACCTAGTAATCGCGGCAATCCTTGGGGCGTGTGTGTGGGAGATACTCACCTGGCTGTGGGCCTTGCCCATGAGCTCTTCACACGCTCTGGTCGGCGGGTTGCTGGGTTCCGGAGTGGCGGCGCTCGGCCTCGGGGGCATCAACTGGTCCAAGGTGATTCTGGTCTTCGTCGCGCTGTTTGCCTCGCCCTTCTTGGGGATCGTCACCGGCTACATCCTCATGCGTATCAGCCGTTTCATCTTCGCCATGCTGCGGATGGACATGGCAAGGGCGGATCGCTTCTACAAACGGATGCAAATCCTTTCGTCCAGTTGGGTGTCTTTCAGTCACGGCTCCAACGACGCCACCAAGGTGATGGGGATCATCGTGATCTTCCTGGCCGCGAGGGAAGGTCTGGGAGTTACGGACTATGTGAACCAACATGGTTTTCCCTACTGGGTGATCCTTGCTTGTGCGGGTGCTATGGCGGTGGGAACCTTCATCTCCGTACGTTCCTTCCGGTTGATAAGGACGCTCGGCGAAAGGATCACCAAGCTCCACCCCATCAACGGGTTCAGCGCCGAATGTGGGGGGGCAATCGTTATTCAGTTGGCGTCCCTGTTCGGTCTGCCGGTATCTACCACCCACGTGGTCACGTCAGCGGTCACCGGAACCGGTTTGGCCAGCCAATTGGGCGGGGTAAGCTGGAAAGTCTTCCGTGCTATCATGCTTGCCTGGGTGGTTACACTGCCTTTCTGTGCGGCAGTGGCCGCCATCATTTATTACATCCTGGAATTGTTCATGTAATGAGCCCGTCGGCATAGAAAGCGGAGGAAGAAGAGGCGTTCATGGCTAGGTCGCGGCTGAAAAGTCTTCGGCAGACTCTCGGAGGGGGAGAGACGAGTCTGGAGGGTGCGATTGACGCCATGGGCAAAGAGCGAGAGGCCCAAGTCCTCGAGCGCATCGGGCTCTTCAGCGATCAGGTTGTGGTTATGGTCGAGAAGCTCCAGGACGTGGTAGGTCGATTCGTCGCTGATCGTTATGAGGAACTCGACGAATCCGCAAAGGAACTAGACGCGCTGGAAAGCGAAGCCGACAATACGAAGGAAGCCATCCTTGACCGTCTGTCTCTAGGCGGAGTCTTTCCCATGCATAGGGCCGACCTGGCCCGGTTGGTGGGTTCCATGGACGGCATCGCCAACTTGGCGGCGGGAGCTGCAGACCGAATCGTCATGCGCAAGTTCTCTCTGCCGGAGAATATGAATCACCTGCTTGTTGCCCTGGCGCGGACCGACTTGGAGGCCGTGGAGACGCTGCGCCAAGCGGTTGTGGCCATGGGGAGCGACCTCAAGGAGGCCATCATGTTGGCCAGCAAGGTCGACAAGATCGAGAGCAAGGCGGACGACATCTTTGCTGAGCTCTATCGGAGTATGTTCGAGTTCGATACGGACTACAAGACGTTCCACCAACTCAAGGCGATCATCGAGCGTCTGGAGTTTATCGCCGACCGCTGCAGCCAGAATGCCGAGCTCGTCAGGCACATGGCGCTGGAGTATCTGGAGAACGAATAGCATCTGCCCGCCCCAACGTGGTAGGTGGATCAACCTTCGAAGGGAATCTCGCATGGATCTAGGCCTACTGGGGAGAGCTGTACCGCCCCTTGATGAGGCAAGCATGACCGCCGCTCGAGAGCGGCAAGACACGCTCACCAAACCTGTCGGCAGTCTGGGGCGCCTGGAGGAGCTCTCCGTTCAGCTCGCCGGGATTACCGGCAGCCCCAGGCCGAGTGTGGCCCGCAAAGCGGTGATCGTCATGGCAGGGGACCATGGCGTGGCCAGAAGCGGTGTCAGCGCATACCCGCCGGAGGTGACGCCTCAAATGGTCCTGAACTTCCTGGCAGGGGGTGCGGCGATCAACGTGCTGGCACGCCAGGCAGGGGCCCGGGTCACCATCGTGGACATAGGCGTGGCCGCCGACCTCGGCGAGCAACCTGGGCTCAACAGCCGGAAGGTCGCCTATGGCACCGCGGACCTCACCCAAGGCCCGGCGATGACCGCCGGCCAAGCGGAGCAGGCCATCCAGGTAGGTCTGGATGTGCTCTCGGACGAGTATGACCGAGGCCTCGATCTTGTGGCCACCGGTGATATGGGAATCGGTAATACGACGCCTTCGTCCGCGATCATCGCAACGGTCTCGGGCCTTCCGCCGGCGCGGGTCACCGGTCGCGGCACCGGCGTCGACGATGAGGGATTGGCCCGCAAGGTGGCGGCGGTGGAGGCCGCTCTGGAGGTCAACAGGCCGGATCCCGACGATGCCCTCGACCTGCTGCAAAAGGTTGGCGGCTTCGAAATCGCGGGCCTGGCAGGTGTGATCATTGGCGCAGCATCACGACGGGTCCCGGTAGTGATCGACGGCTTCATTTCAGGGGCTGCCGCAGTCATTGCGGCGGGGCTGGTGCCTCAGGTCAGGCCATACCTCATCGCTTCGCACCGTTCCGTTGAGGTTGGGCACGCTGCTATGCTCGAAGTTCTCGGGCTGCGTCCGGTGCTGGACTTGGACCTCCAGCTGGGCGAGGGTACTGGTGCCGCGCTTGCCTTCCACGTGGTGGAGGCAGCGGCACGCATCCTGAGCGAGATGGCCACGTTCTCCGAGGCCGGGGTCAGCGAAAAGGAAGGCTGAGACGGTGATCGCCGACCCGAGGCGAGCGTTCGGCCTGCTGACCGCGCTCCCGGTCGGCGCTGCGGCGGATGAGACCGAGCCGCACGGTCAGGCAATGGCCTACTATCCGCTTGTGGGGGCATTCATCGGCGGCGTTCTCGCGGGGATCGCGGCCCTCCTGCACTGGTCGGGTCTCACCGGGGGCGTACCGCTTCTCTCGGCAGCGATCATACTCGCGGTCTGGGTTGGGCTGACGGGGGGGCTCCACCTGGACGGTTGGGCGGACTGCTGCGATGCCCTCTTCGTGCCGGTTAGTCGCGAGCGCCGCCTACAAATCATGAAGGACCCTCGCCTGGGGGTATTCGGGGTCCTCGGGCTTGCGATCCTTCTGATCGTGAAGTTCGCGGCCATCTATGGCGTGCTGGGGAGGCCGCACGACCTGTTGATCCTAGTCGCGGTGGCGGCCGTAGCGCGGTGGACGAGCGTATTGGCGGCCTACGCTTTCCCGTCGGCCAGGCCGGGTGGGATGGGGGATCACTTTCGCCGGGGTCTTACCTGGCGCGGTCTTTTGGTGGCCACTCTATTCGCGCTTGCCGCCGCGGGGCCTTTGGTTTGGAGGGGCGCGGTCATCTGGGCGGCGGCGGTTGTGGCCTGCGCGGCCCTGGCTTTCCTCGCCCGCGCTCGCCTGGGCGGTCTCACGGGTGATGTCTACGGAGCCATTATCGAAGCGGGGGAGACCCTGGCCCTCGTGACCCTCTGTTTCTTGTAAGGGGCGGACCGGTGTTTCGCATAGGATCGACATCGTACGTGATTCCCGATGAGATTATCCCGAATGTCGAATTCCTCGGCCCACTGGTCGAGGATATCCAGCTGGTACTCTTCGAAACGGACGAGTTCGGCAGCAATCTGCCCGACCCGGCCTACATAAGACGGCTCAACGATCTGGCCGAAAACCACGGGCTCACGTACACGGTGCATTTGCCCCTTGATCTACGCCTGGGGAACGATGGCAGCCAGGGCCGCCTTTCCCTTGTCAAAGCCCGCCGAGTCATCCATGCCACCTGCGGTCTAGACCCATTCGCCTACACGGTTCATCTCGATGGTACCTGCCTTCTTGGCGCACCGCCGCCGGAGGTCGTCACCGGCTGGCTGGAGGAAAGCCGCAGGGCCCTCGCGCTCACGTGCGAATGGCTGGACGAACCGGCCCGGCTCTCAATCGAAAACGTGGAGGGCTGGGACCCGGAGATCTTCGCCCCTCTCTTGTCAGCGCTGCCGGTCAGCCGGACAATAGATGTCGGCCATCTGTGGCTGCGGGGGGTGGACCCGATGCCCCACCTCACAAGGTGGATAGATAGGGCCCGAGTTGTGCATCTCCACGGGATCGGAGAACGCGATCATTCTTCCCTCGATCTTGTCTCGGAGGACATCCTCGACCCCGTCGTTGAACTCCTCATGGAGAGTTTCTCGGGTGTCGTCACGCTCGAGGTATTCGACTTGGCCGGCCTCAGGTCGTCGCTGACAGCGCGGACCGCGGCGATGAC
>JAMDEO010000170.1 GCA_023483915.1 Actinomycetota bacterium | reverse complement strand
CGCCTGGTCGGCGGCACTGACGCGAAGCGGCCGGTAGGCGCCGCTACGTTCGAAGCGCCCATCCGGCTCACCACGGATAGGCGGGACCAGTGCAATCCGGCTCTGGCGGTCAGTTCTGCCGGGGCGGTGTACGTGGTCTGGCAGGACAATCGCAACGGCTACTGGGATATCTACGCCTCTGTTTCCCCGGATGGTATGAGCTTCTCCAAAACCATGCAAGTCACGAGTTCCACCCGCAACGAGACCAATCCCGCGCTGGCGATTGACCATCAATCGCCGGGCCGCGTCTACGTGGCATGGCAGGATGACCGCAGCGGCAATCAGGACATTTACGTGGCCAGCTCCACGGACGATTTCGCCACGTCCACGGTGGCGCAGGCGACCAACAACACCGCCGACCAGACAGAGCCGGCTCTGACGATCGACGTCGACAATGTCGCGTACATCTTCTGGACGGACATGAGAAACGGCCAGGCGGATATTTACGCCGCGGCTTCCGGCGGCGGTGCCGGCGTCTCGACCAATGTGCCGGTCGTCACCGGCCTCGGGGAGCAGACCCATCCGGCCGTAGCCGCTGGGGCGGGCGCCACACTGCACCTGCTGTGGGTGGAAAACAGCGGTGGCAACAAGGATATCTACTATGCCGCCCTGAACGGCCTGCCGGGCAGCCCCGTGGTCGGAGTCAGTATTGTCGACGATACCTCGGGCGCGGACCAAGCCGCACCGGCCATCGTCTGCGGCCCGGACCAGCGGGTCTTCGCCTGCTGGACGGACTGGCGCCATACGGATGCCACAGATACGGATACGGACTTGTACGTCGCCGAACTGCGGTCGGGAACGGCTGCGACCAACATCCTCGTCGGCGACGACGCCACGAATGCCAACCAGGGTGACCCGGCTATCGGCGTGGATCACTACGGCGAGCCATACGTAGTTTGGACCGATTACCGCAGAACGACGACGGAGATTTACAGTGCGGCGACCACGCTCATCGATCCCAACCCCGTGGACACGCAGGTGGTCGTGGCGTCGACGGGCGCCACGATCGGAACCGACCCGACCGCCATCAGCAGACCTGAGGACGTATCCATCATCGTGCCGGCCGGGGCGTGCCAGGCGGACCTCCGCATGACCATCTCCCAGATCCTCAATCCGCAGGTCTCGAGCGAAGCTCTACTGGGAAGTTATGACTTCGGGCCCAGCGGCTCCACCTTCGATCACCCGGTGACGGTGACTATTCCGTACACCACCTCCGCCGGCAACCGGCGCATCCTGCCCTACTGGTACGATTCCGTGACCGGGGCGCTCAGCCAGCAAGGCATCACGGATGTCCAGAACCTCTATATTTCGGCCAAATTGAGCGCGCTGCGGTTCCGGACGACGCATTTCACGCCGTTCTATCTGGTCGATGCCGATGCGAACGGCGCCGCGACAGGCACGGGCGGTGCCGCCGGCGGCTGCGCTATCTCCCCGCGCGGGGAGGGCTCGCCCCGCCAGTTGCTGGCGCCGTACGCCGCCATCGGCGTCATTATGATGATCCTGCGGCGACGAGATCGAAAAAAGGCTTCCCGCATGTTGAGGCAAGGCATGAAAGGATGAAGGTGCCAGCGACGGTCAACTACGAGGGCCCTGCAGGACAGCCGGTCGCGGGGTGGATTCGACATCCGCGGGAGAAGGGACCGGAGTCTGCGGGGGCGCACCAAGGCCCGGCCGGAGCGAGTCCCGGAGCCGTGCGATCACTTTGGTCAGGTCCTCCCGATCGCGCGGCTCCAGACAGAACACCAGCAGTACCGCCCAGTAACACGGAAGCCCGGCGGCGATGCACAAGCCGAGCGTGATCCAACTATCCGGCCGGACGAGCAGCGCCAACGCCGCCCATACCACCGAGGCGACGCAACCCGGCGTCAGACCGGGAATCAGGGTCTCGCGCACCCAGGCGTCGAACGTCGCGCCGGACAGCCGCAGCCCCAGAGGCCATAGTACCAGGACCTCCGAGAAGGCACCGACGGTGAAGAGGGCCAGAGCCACCCCGGAGGCGTCCCATCGCAACACGCGCACGGCGTAGAGGACCAGCACCACGGTGGCCACTTGAGTTCCCAGAACATACAAGCTCGTGGGCCGCAGGCGATCCGTGGCACTGGCCACCTGCCAGATCATCCACACTCCGTACGCCAACGGCAGCCCTCCCAAGGTCAGGACCATGACCACCGCCGCTTCCAGATACGTCCGGGTGGCGTACAGGCGAATGATCGGCTCGGCATAGAGGATCGCCGGCAACCCGACCATGAGCATCACCCACAGAACGATGCGGCCGCCGCGCAGGTAGATCGCGCGGATCCGATCCTTCGCCCCCAGGGCATGCATGCTCGTCACGACCGGGTACAGCGGTCCGCTCAGAACATCCCCCCACGCATCCAGCTGGCGCCGCCCCAGGTATCCCGTATTGAAGACCACCACGTCGAACGGCGTGGCCAGTCGGTTCAAAAGCAGCAAAACCACCGTCTCGCGCAAGCGGATGGCCATGTTGCTAAGGAAATTCCAGCCCCCGAAGGACATGAGTGCCCGCGCCTGCTCCCACCGTATTTCCCGGGGGCGGAACCGCAGGGCCGGAATCATGCGCCGGGACATGACCAACAGAACCGCGCCGACCATCAGCTCGGTGACCACGTTGGCGACCACCACCCACAGGACCCGCGTGCCGATCCCGAAAAGCAGGACGAATAAAAGAGCGACGCG
>JAMDEO010000120.1 GCA_023483915.1 Actinomycetota bacterium | reverse complement strand
TCGGGCGCAGGAAGAAGACCCAAGCGCTCGTAGTACCGCACAGTCTCTGCCTGGGTCCCTGCTGCTTTCGCTAGTTCACTGATCTTCATTCTCTTGACTCTCTTGGGCCACTTGACCTTGTAGTGGGTACGGGGTCTATTATATCGCAAAGTGGATGAAATCCCGACCAACACTTCAAGGGTGAAACGATGAACAGAAACCAGAAAGAAGATCTAGCGGCAGCCCCCCCCGGGCGCTCCTCTTCTGACCGCGGGCAGACGCGCAGGACTCTGCTTGTCATCCCGGGCATGGATTGCCCGACTGAGGAGGGGATGATCCGGAAGAAGCTTGAGGGAATGCCCGGTGTTGAAGGGCTAGATTTCGACTTGCTGAAGCGGCAAGTTTCTCTCCTGCATCAACCGGAAGCTCTTGAACCGTCCTTGAAGGCACTGCGCTCAATAGACCTCGAAGCTCAAGTTGCGGGCCAGGAGCCAATGCGGCCGACTGGCCACGGGTCGATGATTGTCTGGCGCCGCTGGGCATTGCTAGCCGTGGCCGCAGTCTTCGCGCTTTCCGCAGAGATACTCAGCCTTGCCCTGGTCGAGGGGCATTGGTTAGTGATAGTCCTTAGCTTTATCGCCATTGGCGTAGGCGGACTGAAGACCTACTGGAAGGGCGTTATCGCGCTCAAGAATCGCACGCTCAACATCAATGCCCTCATGACGCTGGCGGTCACCGGAGCCCTGGCCATTCGCCAGTGGCCGGAGGCGGCCATGGTCATGGTCCTCTTCGCCATAGCCGAGGCAATCGAATCATACTCTCTCGATCGGGCCCGGCACGCGGTACAGCAACTCATGGCCATGACGCCGGAGCTGGCCGCAGTCCGCCAAAATGATGGCTCTTGGGAGGAGGTTCCGGCGAAGAGCGTCGCCGTCGGCGCAATCGCACGTGTTCGTCCAGGAGAGCGGATTCCTCTCGATGGCCTGGTGACGACCGGGGCATCAGCGGTCAATCAGGCGCCCATAACCGGGGAAAGCGTGCCCGTGGAAAAGGGTCCGGAGGACCAGGTGTTCGCGGGTACCATTAACCAAACAGGCTCATTCGAGTTCCGGGTAACAAAGGCGGCGGATGACTCCACTTTGGCGAGGATCATACATGCGGTGGAGAAGGCGCAAGCCAGTCGCGCTCCCACTCAGCGCTTCGTGGACCGTTTCGCCCGCTTCTATACCCCCGCCATCTTCGGCCTTGCTGTACTGGTCGCGCTCGTTCCTCCGCTCGTCTTCGGCCAGCCCTATGTCTCCTGGCTCTATCGGGCCTTGGTGCTGCTTGTCATCGGTTGTCCGTGCGCACTGGTCATTTCGACGCCGGTCACGGTGGTAAGCGGGCTGGCCTCGGCTGCCAGGCGCGGCATCCTCATCAAGGGCGGCGCCTACCTGGAACAGGGCCGCAGATTGAAGGCCATCGCCTTTGACAAGACGGGCACCGTGACCAAAGGCGAACCCCAGGTGACGGACTTCATCCCGATGCCGGGGCAAGATGGCCCGCAAGTGCTTTCGTGGGCTGCTAGCCTGGCTGTGCGATCTGACCACCCCCTTTCTCAGGCGGTGGCGTTCTATGCCGAGAAGCAATCCACTCGACCAAGCGATATCAGCGAGTTTTCGGCCGCCCCAGGCAGGGGGACCGAGGGTAGGCTGGACGGACGGTGGATCGGTCTTGGCAGCCACCGCATGATCGACGAGAAGAACGCGTGCGACCCAGCGGTTGAGAACACGCTGCGGACTCTGGAAGATGAGGGGAAGACGGCCGTCCTTCTCGCGGACGAAGACCGCGTGCTCGCGGTATTCGGCATAGCGGACACTGTCAGGGATTCGAGAAGGACGGCCGTTGAGGAGTTGCATCGACTAGGGGTGCGGACAACCATTCTGAGCGGCGACAATCAGCAAACAGTCACCGCTATAGCCGCGCAGACCGGAATCGATGATGCGCGGGGGAATCTCTTGCCCGAGGAGAAGGTGTCGGCCATCGAGGAACTCGTGCGTCAATACGGCCAGGTGGGAATGGCTGGCGATGGCATCAACGATGCGCCGGCCTTAGCCGTGGCCACCATCGGCTTCGCTATGGGAGTGGCTGGCTCGGACACTGCGCTTGAGACCGCCGACGTTGCCCTCATGGACGATGACTTGCGCAAGCTGCCGGTCTTTCTTCGCCTGAGCCGACGGACGGCCGTCATCCTGCGTGAGAATATTGCCCTTGCGTTGGGCATCAAAGCTGTCTTCCTGGGTCTGGCAGTCGCGGGACGGGCCACCCTGTGGATGGCAGTTCTTGCCGACATGGGGGCAAGTCTTCTGGTCGTTTTCAACGGCCTGCGATTGCTACAACGTGAGCGCGGCACCGATCAGTCATCCGAGCGCGTCGGCTCCCCCGCGATGCCTCTGGAGGCTCCATCGCGATGAAGATCTTCGTCGATCTCCTTGCATCTGGACTTCGGTAACCTAATTGCCGCGGACTGCTGCTTCGAAGATCTGGAAGGCGCTGTACGCGCCTGGGAACCCGAAAATCATCTCTTGGCTGGAGTGGCAGTCCAAGAGGCTTCAAGTTGTGGCCGACCGTGAGCACTACAGCCACGTGCTCGGGGTCGCGGGGTGTGCCGGCGTTCGTGGCAGAACCAGCCCTTGAGCTTGAGCATGCGGTAGACGGCTTTCCGGTTGACCAAGAGGCCGTCACGAACGCGCAGCAGCGCCCACAGCCTCCGGTAGCCGTAGG
>JAMDEO010000017.1 GCA_023483915.1 Actinomycetota bacterium | reverse complement strand
ACGTGAACGGAATGCATCTTCGTCAAGGAAGAATGCAGGTGTTCCAAATTCTTTAGCTAAGTGGGCAGCAGAAATTCCAGATAAGTGAAGTGCTCCACCGTCGAAGGAAACGTTCTTTGACCACATGGTCACATCCTCTCAGGTGCACTGACTCCGAGGAGCGCTAATCCATTTGCTAAGACCTGCCTAGTGGCGGCGCACAAAGCTGCACGCGCGTGATGCACATCCGAAATCGGTTCATCGCCAAGTGGCAGCACGCGACAATCTGCATAGAAGCCGTGATACACGCCCGCCAACTCTTCGAGGTAGCGCGCAATTCGATGAGGCTGGCGTTCATCCTGGCGCACAACTGGTCGCGTTCCTCCGGTCCCAATTCAGAGTTGCAGAGCGGGCAGGCGGCCTCGGCGTTCTTGAGGAGACTCAGCTTCTCATCCAATTCATTACCCTGGGCCTCGATGAGTCCGTTGCTCGTCCTGAGCAATTCGGTCTGGCTTCGAGTTGCCCGGAGCAGCTCCAATGCGTCCTCTCGCTCCTGTTCGAGCCGTCCCAGGTCTTCCAGGCGCTGCCGTACCCGGTCTGCTTCGGCCTCCCATTTGGGTACTTGTGCCAGCTTCTCCTGAAGGGGGCGGAGCGCGCGCACTCGCTGGTGACGAATCCGCACAAGTGGATGTTCACCGGCTTCGATTGCAGCTGCTTCTTCGTGGCCGACCGGGCGAGCCTTATCAACGCGCTCACGATTCTGCCGGAATACCTGCGCAACGCGGCCACCGCTTCCGGCGCCGTCATCGACTACCGCGACTGGCAGGTGCCTTTGGGCCGACGGTTCCGTGCCCTTAAGCTGTGGCTGATGATTAGGCATTACGGCGCCGAGGGCATTCGCTACCACGTCCGCCGGCACGTGGCTCTGGCCCAGGAGTTCGCTCAGTGGGTGCGCGATGACCTGGACTTCGAGGTAGTTGCTCCGGTGCCGTTGAATCTGGTCTGCTTCCGGCACAAGGCGGGGGATGACGCCACCGGGGCCATCATGAACAAGGTCAACGAGTCCGGGAAGATGTTCCTCAGCCATACCCGGCTGGACGATCGGCTGGTCCTGCGGATGTGTATCGGGCAGGCTAGGACCGAGCGGCGGCATGTGCTAGCCGCATGGGATCAATTGAGAGCAGCGGCTGCGGGGCTCTAGGGGATGCCGGGCAGCGCACGGCAACTGCGGTGGCATTAGGAGTGGGCGGAAGAATGAATCATTCCCTGAGACTTTGTGTGAGCTGCACCTACTGGGACGGGGATCGCGACCGGGATCAAGGTGGCGATCTTTCTGGTGAAGGCGGCGATCTGTCTGAGGGCAGATGCCGGCGTTATCCTCCGGTCTGCGACTCGGCGCCGGATGCTCGCTCGGGCCGTGTCAGGCGAGGCGTGTGGCCACGCACAGCAGGCATAGATTGGTGTGGGGAATGGCTTTCGCGGGAAGCACCAAGCGCGGGAGAGGCCTCCGACCTTCTGAAACTCGCCGGGGTGCTGCCTGAAGGGCTGCGCGGGGCTTTGTCTGAGGGGCTGCCGGGGACTTTCTCTGGGGCACGGCCTATTGTCGGGGAGGCTCCCCTTGCCGGCGAAGAAGAACGGTGGCTGCGCAACACCTCTACCGCACAGGCCCTCCTAGTACTTCCCCCGGAAAAGCGCGACCAAGTGCTGCGTGAAGTCCTTACTGAAGAAGAGCTGGAGGCACCTTGTCCGCCCGAAGATTTCTACGAACGGGTTCAGCGTTACCTCGCAGGCGAGAAGGGGCGAGGAGAGATCTAGGGCACGTGCCTCAGCAATCAGGTCCCGGCTACGGTAGGGCAAGACTGTATGAAGGATGAGAAGTTGAAACGCACAAACATCCTCGTCGTCGATGATGACGAGAATCTGCGGCGCCTCATTGCTGCCTATCTCGAGAGGGAAGGTTACGATGTCATGGAGGCGGCTGATGGCCCCTCCGCCCTCGCGAGCGTAGAGGATCGGGAGCCGGAGCTGGTATTGCTCGACCTCATGCTGCCCGGCATAACAGGTCTGGAGGTGGCCCGCAGGATTCGGGCTGGGCGAACGACCCCCATCCTTATGCTGACCGCCCGGGCCAGCGAAGAAGACATGCTTGCAGGCTTTGAAGCCGGGGCCGATGACTATCTTGTCAAGCCTTTCAGCCCCAAGGTCCTGGTGGCCCGGGTGAAGGCGGTCTTGCGGAGGGCGGGAGCCGGTCCTCAGGATGAAGGCGAAGCTCTGCTCGAGCTTGGCCCTGTCTCGATCGACCCAAGAGCCCGCGAAGTGCGAGTCGAGGGCGAACAGGTGGAACTCACCAGCACGGAATTCGAGCTGTTGCGCGTGTTGGCTGAGCATCCAGGCTGGGTCTACACGCGCGAGGAGCTCCTGGAATCGGTCTGGGGCTACAGCTATCTCGGGGACTCGCGAGTAGTGGATGTGCACATCGCCAACCTGCGCAAGAAGATAGGTGACGATCCCTCGAGTCCCCACTTCATCCGCACGGTGCGCGGGGTCGGGTACAAGTTCCAGCCTGCAACCCCCTACCGTGCAGATCGATAGGGAGGTAATTGGTGAATACCCGCTGGAGGCTGTTCCTTTCATATGTAGCGGTGATGGTGGTCCTGGTGGCCGTCCTTTCCTTCGCCGTTCGTGGGTTGGCCGTCCGGGCGGTCAGCAACCACATGGCGGGGACGATGGGCATGGGCGGCGCAGGCACCATGATGGGCGACGTAGAAGGGGCCGTCGGTGCGGGGGTGAATGAAGCCATCCTCTGGGGAGCTCTGGCGGGCGTTGTTGCCGCGGCCATCGCCAGCTACCTTGTCTCCGGATGGATCACTCGGCCGTTGGGACGCATGGCTGAGGTTGCCGACCGGGTAGCCGCCGGCGATTTCCAACAGAGGGTGTCGCACGAGTCGGGCGACGAGATCGGAAGGTTCGCAGCAGCTTTCGACAATATGGCCGGACAATTGCAGAAGACTGAGGAAGTGCGGCAAGAGCTGCTGGGCACCATCTCTCACGAGATACGGACCCCTCTTGCCACCATCGAGGGCTACATGCAGGGATTGATGGACGGAGTGGTCGCGGCAGAACCTAAGACCTACGAGCTTGTGAGGCGGGAAGCAGCCAGACTTGGGCGGCTGGTGACCGACATCGAGCGACTCTCGCGGCTAGAGGCAGGAGCCGAAACCATCACCCCGCGGAAGCTTGCCGTCGCTGAAGCCATTGAGACAGTGGTCGCACCTTTGCGGCCGCAGTTCGCGCACTCTGACCTCTCGCTCGCGGTCAGCTGTCCCGATCCATGTCCAGATGTGTGGGCGGATCCGGACAAATTCGCGCAGATCCTGGGAAATCTCCTTTCGAACGCACTACGTTTCACTCCCGCCGGCGGTCTTGTGAAGGTCGACGTAACGCTGCGCGGCGCGCTGGTGGCTTTTGCAGTGGAGGATAACGGGGTCGGCATCCCGGCTGAAGATCTTCCGCACGTTTTCGAGCGGTTCTATCGAGTCGACAAATCGAGATCCAGCTCCGGCGGAGGGAGCGGAATAGGCCTGGCTGTGGCAAAAGCTCTAGCCGAGCAGATGGGCGGCTCCATCAATGTGGAGAGCCTGGCCGGCAGCTACACACGCTTTACTTTTCTCTTGCCGCGCGCCTAGCCGTTCGCTGTCCCCGCTGCGGCGGGCCCTGCGCGTCGGTGGTCTTAATCCAATATTTACAGTGGCTTCATGGTCGCTCAACATCGCTCGGCCATACTTGCCTCATCCTTTAATAAGCAAACTGGCATACGGAGGAACGAGGGTATGTTCAAGACCAAAAGGACAAGGATCATCGGTTTGGCCCTGGTTGGGTTATTGGCACTGAGCGGGGGCATCTACGCGACTACGGCAGCACTTGCCGGTGGAGCCTCTGCCTACACACCAACGACCGCGGCCGACCCCACGAACACGAACTGGCGCTCGGCCATGACAGACATGATGGAAGACCACATGGGTCTGACTGAGGCACAGGCTGATGCGTTCGTAAATCAAATGGCTGGCTACATGCAGGGCGCCGGTGGAAACTTCGATACACAGAAGATGGTCGACCAGTGCACCCAAAACTTGACCAACGGCAATTATGGGCCGGGGATGATGGGCGGCGCCCGGACTCCTGGCGCAGGTCCGTCGGGTCCGAATGTGACACCCCCGGGCTCCGGCTCGACGGGCTTCGGCATGATGGGCGGTGGCTCGGGTTACGGCATGATGGGCGGTGGCTCGACAGGCTACGGTATGATGGGCGGCTGGGGTACCCGGTAGATCCGAATTCTTCTGGTTAGGCCTCATATGGTTGTCTCGCCCCGTCGGCGAAACCTGCCCTGTCTAGTCTAGTCGGCGAAATTCAGTGGGCAAACCGCCTCCACGGCGACTGAGAAGCACTCTGTCGCCGGGGGTGGTTTCTGTCGCCGGGGGTGGTTGGTCGCCGCAACCGGGGACGACGGGGAGCACGACTGAGCCCTCTCATCCCGATAATTCCAGAGCTATCTGGTTCAAGAAGCCGAGTATAAGGAATCTTGAGGGCTTCGGCCACGGGGCAGTACACGTGGATTGCACCCGCGAAGTCGCTTTACCGAATGGCCAAGGGGCTCCGTCGGGACTGACATTTTGTTTCGCATCGAGTTGACCACTCCAAGATGGAGTCGCCAGTCGAGTGCTCCCATCGCTACACAGCTTGCCCTTTTTTACTGGCTTCAACGCTCAGTGCTTGACAGCCAGGTTCCAGGCGAGTAAGCCCTGACATCAGTTAGGCAAGACTAAACCGCCGGAGAAGCCGGAGAAGAAGCTGCATTCATTCTTCATGAACCAAACCGTAAACATCCCGGACACCCCCAGGTCACCCGCCGGACTTCGCGAAGGCCTCAAGGATCACTTGGAGGCAATCGTGACTATCGAACCCATGTGATCTTTAAGCATGTCGGCTATCTCAGAGCGCAGTTCGCCGGTCGATGTTGACCCGGTCGGTTCCGTGGCTCGGGTTGCCGTGGAGGAGGCCGTCACCGTGACAGCAGTCCGCCCTGCAACTGGTGTCGACAACGGCCGGTCAGCCAACGCCGCAGTCGTCCCGTAGATCTCAGTCCTGTCACCGGGGCACCAGACAGGACAAGACCGGCAATAATCGCCTTTCTTCTCTTTGGCATTTCCTTCCTCCCAACACTTACAAGTTGAAGCCGGCCATATCCTGGTCAGCATCGAGTGTGATCCACGCCTGTGAAGGGTGGGTCGGCTAACTGTCAAGAAGGGGCAAAGGAATCCGGGTTTCCAAGGCTGATGCCGACGCGACGTAGGATTCGATGACGGTGTTCAAAGCCAGTACGTATCCGCCGGCACGCAGGCCGGCTATGCCTTCGCTGATGTCCTCTTCAGAGAAACCGGTCTTCAGACGAAGCTGGCGGCGAGTGAGCGGGGTCCGTTCAGCCCAGATGACTCGGAGTATCTCGAATTGTTTGCCCTCGGGGGTCGCAATGGGCAGTGGCGCCTGGTTGAACCCGGTCTTCACGGGGCCGCGCTTTATGGCGCCTCCACTGGAGATCGGAGCTGTGTCAGCAATAGCCGGAGTCACACTGGAAAGCCTGAAAGACATGACTACCTCTCTTCCTAAATGGCTGAATCTGGCTTGGGCTGGAGGAGCCACAGGAGTTTTCCCAGCCGGACACCTATGCGCCCCTGTCGGTGAGGGCAGCGCGTTGGTTCAAAAACTGCTCTCGGTCGATTTCACCTCGCGCGTACCGTTCCTCGAGCACCGTTAGCGCTGCGCCATCACGAACGGCGTGGTCCTTAGTCGATGGGGGAGCCGTGACAGTGGAGCCCCCGAAGATTGGGCGAAACAACAACACTAGACCTGGGACAGCCAGGGCAACGAGCGCGAACATGCCGACCAACATGGCGAAACCGCCTGCTGCACCCCAGCCGCTCCAACCCATCATGATTGACCCCTTTCTCAGTGCAATCGTGAGGCATATCTATCCATGTCCAGAGTGTGCAGCACGGATGTGGGATGGAAGTGAACGGAAGGTAAGCGTCAGGTAAAGAACAGGGCGCAATCAAGCCGGAACTGGCACGCAGGGGCCCTCGGCGTGCCCTCGTCGGGTGGGTAGAGGCCGATGGCTTATGTCTCCGCCAATTTCGGGTTCCTAATTGCGGTCCTGGCGAGCAGAAGAAGGCCCACCGCAACAAGCACGTATATGGCAGCGCCGAGAAATAGAGCGCGCGAGAAGCCCCAGGATATGCCGATGATCATGGCCAGGGCCGAACCGAGGACCGAGGCAGCGCCGTTCACGCCCCACAATACGGCGGTGTGATCGCCCAACGCCTCGGCGCCCAGACTCTTCATGATGAGCGGGAACGAGCAGCCCATGACGATACCCAGGGGGAGAATGAGGGTAATTGCCGTAAGGCGTGGACTCATACCGAAAGAGAAGGCCCTCGGGAACACCATGGACAGCGCAACAACCACGATCGCGGCGACTACAGCCAACATTGCGGCCGTCCGTAGCCTGTTTCGTTTCAGGAGGCCGGTCAGCAGGCTGCCGATCCCACCTCCAAGGAGGAGCGAGAACAGCAGGACGGTAAGGCTCATTTGGGGTTGGCTTATGTAAAGGGAGAGCTTCTGAAAGAGGGAAATCTCAACGACCATGTAGCCAAGCCCCAGAAGAAAGAACAAGGCGAGATAGGTCTTCAGTCTATTGCCGGCCCGAAGGGTGCCAATGAAGCTACTCGGGCTCTTATTATGATTGCGAGGCAAGATCAGCAGTGTCCCTACGCCAACCAATGAAGCGATCAGTAATCCGAGAAATACCGGGAAGGGGCTCGGCAAGCCTGGGTAGTCGTCGTAGAAGAAGGGGCGATCGTCGGTTGTTGGGCTCAAATCTAGGTCCGTGTTCTGGGAAAAGGCGGTCGCGGAAGGCATTCCTTGCGCGATCTCGACGAGTCTCCTATCGAGCATGCTTATGGGCGGTCCAGGGTAGTTAGGGCCGAGCGTAGCGTATTGCTGCTGAATATGCGGGATGAAAAGCGCGCTTCCCTCCCGGCCATGGCCGTGGATCTTCGCGTGGATGGCTTCGGCATCGGATTGCGTAAGCGGCTGCTCTTGCACGACGAGCGTCGGCATCATCTCTGAGGGAACCGTGTACAGGTGATTCATGGCTTCCGTCTCGGATACTCCCCGTCTTCCAAAGGCGCCCAAAGCCAGGCCAACGAGCCTGTAGATCTCATGATCGCTGTGAGCCACGATGATGATCCGCCCGTTGTCAGTCAGGTGATCCAGATAGTCCCCAAGGGCCTCCACGGTGAACAGGTTGTTCTCAGTGAGCGCGAAGCCCTCAACACTGCGAGAGCTCTTGGTTATGGGGATCGAGGCCATGATCAGATCGAACTTCTTGAGACTGCTGCGCACATAGTTCCGCCCTTCAGCCACAACAGCGGTGATCCCCGGCCTCCCCGAGTAGATCGCGCCGGAATAGTCCTTGTACTCCTGCACGATCTTGACCACATCCGGGTTGACCTCGACCGCAGTGATAAGCTTTACTCCCCCGAGGATTGCGGTCACAACCTCTTGTCCGCCGCCCGAACCTAGAATCAGAGCGGTTCGCTTTTGGTCGTCTTTCAGGAACTCGAAGGGGAAGAATTCACCCGAATGCATCATCAGGTCTGCTTGGACCTGCGGATTGCCTAACACTGCATTAAGGTCATACATCGGTGATCCGGCAGCACCGTCCACGAATAGGTACTTCTGGTTGGGATAGAGGGGGCTCTCGAGAAGATCGGTCCTGCCGAATGAACTCCACCTACTCTCCAGGATGCGAAACTGTTCGTTCGGGTCGGACAGCGCGCTTGCCATGTCTTTGTTCGGATCAGTAGTGATCGGCACTGTGATGTCGATACCACCCGCGATGAGTACGACCGCGGCGCCTACGATGATTACTGCGGCTGCAACCGCCGGCAGGATTTGCGCAAATCTCGGTAGTCCAAGTAAGATCGCGGCAGCGGCCGCAACCACCGCAGTGAGCAGTACGAGGTTCACCGGGCCGATCAGATTCATCGCGGGAACGACAACCAGGGCTCCGCCTGCCGCGCCGACGAGATCGGCGCCGTACAGTAAAGAGCTTCTGTCCGAGAAGGTCTGGAACAGCCCGGAGACGACGGTACCCGCGGCGCCGAACGGCACCACTGCCAGGATGAGATAGAGAGCGAGGCGAAGACCGGAAACTGCTCCGGATCCGCCTACCGGGATCACCAGGATTAGTAGGAGCGAAACCGCCAGCGAGAGTGAGAGTGCCATGGTCCCAACCCAGATCGACCTTCCCGGTAGTCGTGGCCCCCATCGCCGGAAGATCACTCCACCGATGCCCAGGCCGAACATAGCCGACGACACCACGGCAAACACGAAGTGGTAGCTCAGAATCACGGAGAACACTCGGGTGAGAGCCACCTCGAAAGTAAGAACCGCGAAGCTGATCAGGAGCAGCGCTGGGAGAACGAGCTTGAAGCTGGGACCAGATGTACGGTCGCCGCTCTCAACCCGGCTTCGGCTCATTCTCTCCCTGGAGCGATCCTTCCTTGTCGCGGGATCCTTCCTTGCCGGGTCTCCCATCGGGGAGCGTGCGCGCGACGACCGCTCAGACATGGTGGCTGCCCTAGCAGGGGCGAGGCCTGCAATGGACTTCAAACTCTGACGTGACGTGACGGCTGGCTCTCGGCCTCAAGGTACTCGATTCGGGCGTCGAGATCCTCCAGTCGGGCCTCAAGATCGCGGCGTAGCTCCCGAAGTTGAGCTGCACTGGGATTCTGGTCGGGAGTGTCGGTGTCGACGGCCCCGTTTTTGGAGCCATGTCCGTGCATTCCCCGCATCATGAAGAACATGAGTAGGGGACAGACGACAATCAGCAGAATCAGCGATAGCAGCGCCGCCATGTTCCAAACCTCCTGGTGAAGTGATGCAGTTAGAATCGGTTGTGTGTATCCAGCGAGAGTGAACTGTTCGTAAAGAGAGGGTAAAGAAACGGTCGGGGACGCCGACTCCGGGCCCTGCGCGCCGGCGCTCGGGGGCGGAATCGGGCGCCAGGAGAAAGCGATGATCAGGGAGTTTTGGGAGCGCGGGGAAGACTGAACGTGAAGCGAGTCACCTTGCCCGGCTTGCTCTCGACGCTGATGGACCCTCCCATCTGCTGGACGAGGGCCTTGACAACCGCAAGACCGATCCCGCTTCCTCCTCCCGCCTGCGATCGCGACTTGTCCACCCTGTAGAACCGCTCGAAAATGTGAGGAAGATCCTCGGCGGGAATGCCTCGACCATTGTCCTCAACTGTGAAGGCGATCGCGGAGTCTCTGGCCTGGGCAGTTACCCCCACCCTCCCGCCGGCCGCAATGTAGCGGAGGGAATTCGACAGGAGGTTTCCCAGAATCTGAGCAAACTTGTCGGGATCTGCCCAGACCTCGAGTTGCCGGTCGACAACGTTCACTGAAACATCGAGCTCAGATTGGGCAAGGAGCGGCCGCAAAGCGGAAGCCACTCCTTCGACCGCGCCGGCTACGTTCAGCCGCTGGGGTCTTATGGCTTCCGCGCCGGCCTCCAAGCGCGAGAGTCTCTCCACCTCTTTGAGGATACGGCCGAGTCGCGACGCCTCCTTTCTCACCAGCTCATAGGTTTCCGGCTCGGCAGGGATGACGCCGTCCATCAGGCCTTGCATATAGCCCCCGATAGTGGCCAGGGGGGTTCGGATCTCATGCAATACAGTCCCTAGCAGTTCGCGCCTCACCTCTTCGGTCTTCTGCAGTTGACCGGCCATATTGTTGAAGGCGCCGGCGAAACGGCCAATGTCGTCGTCCGACTCGTAGTCAACCCTCTCCGCGTAGTCGCCCCCCGCGATTCGATGGGCGACCTCAGCCATATGAAGAAGCGGCCTCGTGATCCAACCAGACACGAGGAAGCTCGCTATGACAGCAGCCATAAGCGCGGCCAGCCCGCCCCATAGCACCGCCTGATTAAGCCCCGCCCTCACCGCCTTCTCAAGGTCACCAGCCATCATCGCCGAGCTACCCGGCATCCCAGCCATATGAGCCGTGACGGCACGGATCCCGATGCTCCGTACCGCGAAGGAGAGGGCAATCACCAAGGCCAGAATGATGACGAAATACGAGAGGAAGAGCCTCCAGCGAGTGTTTATCGCTCTTCGCCGCATGTTCACTCAGCGGCGGGGGGTCGCCTGAAACTTATAGCCGGCCCCCCTGACCGTGTGCAGATAGCGAGGCTCGGCGGAATCATCGCCAAGCTTCTTTCTCAGATTCGCGATGTGGGCATCAACAAGGCGGGAGTCGCCAAGGTAGCTATAGCCCCATACAGATTCCAGGAGTTCCTCGCGCGAGTAAACCCAGCCAGCATGCTCCGTCAGCACCTGCAGCAGCTCGAACTCCGTGCTGGTTAGCTCAACAGGACGTCCGGCGACCCGTACCTCACGTGTTCGGGGCTCTATGGACAGATCCCCAATTACCATAAGCTTGCCCGACTCGTCGCTTGGCTCTGCCCCCGCTCGACGAAGGACAGCACGAACTCGAGCCACAAGTACCTTCGGACTGAATGGTTTTACGAGGTAGTCATCCGCGCCTACTGCGAAACCTTCGAGTATGTCCTCCTCGCTTCCCCGAGCCGTGAGCATAAGAATGGGTATGGCTCCCACGGCACGGATCTGTTTGGCAACCTCGATTCCGCTGAGCCCGGGCAGCATGAGGTCGAGAATGACAAGGCGAGGTGAGCTATTTCGGATCACCTCAAGTGCGGATCTGGCGTCAGCCGCTTGGCGTACCTGGTAGCCCTCGGTCCCTAGGTAGGCGGCGACGAGGCGGCGGAGGTTCTCATCGTCGTCCACGACGAGAATATCCAGTTCCGCATGTCCGTGATCAGGTGATGCCGGCTGATCCGTCACGTGGCCCTTCTGGCAACAAATAGCTTGACGATGTCACTCCACAGATCCTCTTGCTTCTCGATGAAGAAGCCGGCCGCGCGGATGTTATCCGCGGTCTCTCTGTCGATGTTCGCTCCATGCATGCAACAGAAGACGAACGTGACCAGCACTGAGTCGAAGGCTGCGTCTTGGAGGTCGAGGTGCTGGACATCCATCTCCAGTAATTGAAGCTCAGCCGCCTGCGATTCCCCATCCCCTGCCCGGGCAAATCTAAGCATGCCCGGGCTGAGGTCTATTGCCGTGACTTTGGCCTCCGGCGGGTAGAAGGAGAAGTTCTTGCCGGTGCCGGCTCCGACCTCGAGGATATGCCCTCCGTCCACCTCCGACCAGAGACGCTTTCGCCACGGCCCGATGGCGCGCTTCTCAGCCATAGCTTCCATCCGGTCATAAAAGCGTGAGGCCCTGTCATAGCGCCGCCGCGTACGTTGTGTGGCCTTGTCCATACAGCAGATACCGCGTCGCCGTTATTCAGGCAACGGCGACCTGGCTCTCCCGTCGCTTCGCCAGGAAGTACATCGTTACCATCATCGCGGGCACCACGAACAACGAGATAGTCTGGGTAAGTGTCAGGCCGGCAAGCAGCCTGGGATCTGCCCCAGGGACGCCTGTTGCACGCAGTAGATCGAGCAAAGACCGCCCCACCAAGTAGAAGATCCCGCCCGCGAGGGCAACCGTACCCGCCGGCAGCCGACGACGGTAGAGAAAGAGCGTGAAGGCAAGGAGCACAACCCCGAGGGCCGACTCATAGAGCGGAATGGGATGGCGTACAGCGCCCAACCACTCGATCCCCCACGGCAGGCTCGTCGGCTTGCCCGGGTGCAGCCCGGTGAGGAAGCAGCCGATGCGCCCTATGGTCACCGTGGGTCCCAATCCCACTACGACGGCATCGAAAGTGCGGCGCAGAGGGACCCGAGCTCGCCACGCGTAGATGATGGCTGCTCCGAAGCCAAGGATGAGCCCCCCGACCAGCGTCAGCCCCGGTTGCCAGAAGGAGATGAAGCGCAGAGGGTGAGCGAGGCTTTGGCCGATCTCCGCCGGTTGCATCGCCCAGCCAATTCGCGCTCCAAAGATGCCTGCAATCGCGCCGACAAACGCGAGCTTGTAGAGCTTGTCAGTGGGAATGCCTCGTTTCTGGGCGGCCCAAGCAGCAGTGAACAATCCTGCCGCCAGCCCAAGCCCTACCAATAAGCCCCAAGTCCTTATGTGGAAAGGACCGATACGAATCATCTCGATGATGTGGTACGGCATCACGTACCTCTCTTGTGTCTAGTAATTGATGGCCTCATCGGCGCGTTGCCACATGCTGCAAGCGGCACCGATCGTCGCGCGTGATCCTCGTCTTGGCATTAGCGTCTCCTAGACCGCGACCATATCTTTCGACGGCTTGATCTGCTGTCCAGATGCCACCAGAAGTGCAACCCTGAGGTCGGCAATCAGATCATCCGCGTCCTCGAGCCCAACGGACAAACGGATCACGCCTTCGTCCAGCCCCCGGCGACGGCGATCGGCCTCGGGTATGCTGCCGTGTGTCATCGCGCACGGGTAGCAGGCCAGAGATTCCACAGCACCCAGGCTCTCGGCATAAGAGAAGACCTGAAGATTGCGGAAGAAGATGTCGGCTTGCTCTCTGCCGCCCCGAAGGCGGAACGTGAGCATCCCGCCACAGCCGCGCATCTGCTTTAGGGCTAGGTCACGTTGCGGATGGCTGGTCAACCCCGGGTAGATCACTTCCTCAACCAGCGGGTGGCTTCGCAGGAAACGGGCCACCTGGAGGGCATTCTCGCCGTGCTGGCGCATCCGAACCGGTAGCGTCTTCACCCCGCGAAGAACGAGCCATGAATCGAAAGGTCCCGGTACCGCTCCGGCCGCGTTCTGGTAGAAGCGAATCCAAGCAGCTAACTCTGCATGGCCGGTGATGACCGCGCCGCCCACTACATCTGAATGCCCGCTCAGATATTTGGTCGTGCTATGTACTACCACGTCGGCGCCCAGCTTGAGGGGCTGCTGCAAGAATGGCGTGGCGAAGGTGTTGTCCACCGCGAGCAAGGCCCCGGCGTCGTGGGCTGTGCTTGCCACGGCAGTTATGTCGACCAATGTAAGAAGTGGATTGCTGGGGGTCTCCACCCAGATCAGCCGGGTCGCGGGCCGGATCGCCGCCGCAAAAGCCACCGGATCGCCACCGTCGACGTAAGTAAAGTCTATGTTTTGCCTCGCTACCACCTGCTCGAAAAGCCGATAGCTTCCTCCGTATAGGTCTTCAGAGGCAACCACGTGGTCTCCCGGCCGCAGGAAGGAAAGGACGGCGGTGGCAGCCGCCAGCCCGGAGGCAAACGCAACGCCGTGCTCCCCTTCCTCGAGAGAGGCGAGGCATTCTTCCAAGGCTGTACGGGTGGGATTTCCCGTTCGGGAGTACTCGTAGCCCCTGTGCGCCCCGACACCCTCCTGCGTGTAGGTGGAGGTTTGGTAGATGGGGACAACAGTCGCCCCAGTAGCCGGGTCTGGCATCTGCCCGGCGTGGATCGCTCTTGTTGCGAACTTCATCTCCTCGTCCTTTCCCGTGGCCTTTCTCCTGCCCAGAAGCTCACCAGATCGATTCGGGACAGAAAACCGATAGGCCGGGCTTCCTCGAGAACGACCACCCCCGCATTGCCGGACAAAAGGAGACGATAGACTTCTGATATTTCCGTGCCCATGTCCACCTCAGGCAGGCATCTTCCCATCGCATCGCGCACCGCCAAGCGCGACGGATCAGGGGCGTCATGAAGGGCCTTTGCGGTGGCGGTCTCGGTGAGGGCCCCCACCAATTCCCCCTCTTTGAGCACCGGAAGCTGCGAGATGCCCTCACCGCTCATGAGGCCGATCGCCTGCAGCAGCGAATCCTCTGGACCGACCGAAATCAGTCTCGGGCATCCACCCTTGGTCACAAGTACATCCGCAGCAGTTGTCCGCATGGCCGGCAATTCGGCAAAGCCGTTCTCCTCCATCCACCGGTCGGAGAAGATCTTCGACAGATAGTTGCGGCCTGTATCGGGAAGGACGGCGACCATCACCTTGTGCGAGGTCAGTCTCTCGGCGTACTTGAGCGCCGCAGCCACCGCAGTTCCGGCGGATCCGCCTGCAAGAAGGCCCTCCTCCCGGGCAAGCCGGCGCGCGACGGTAAACGACTCTTGATCGCTCACCCGAATGAACTCGTCGACCACCTGCCGGTTGAATGTGGCCGGGACAAAGTCTTCTCCGATGCCTTCCACCTTATAGGAATGCGGGCTGTCTCCAGAGAGAATGGAACCCTCAGGGTCAGCGCCCACCACGACGACCTCTGGGTTCTTTTCCTTGAGATAGCGGCCGACCCCGGAGATTGTTCCGCAGGTCCCCATGGCGGCTACCAGCACGTCGACCTTCCCCTCGGTGTCTTCCCAGATTTCCGGTCCTGTGGAGTGATAATGCGCCTCGGGATTGTTGCGGTTGGCAAACTGATTCGGACGGAAAGCGCCTGGGATCTCGCGGGCCAGCCTCTCGGCGACGCCGTTGTAGCTTTCGGGTGAATCAGGAGGAACGGACGTGGGAGTGATAACCACCTCAGCCCCGTAGGCCCGGAGCAAGTTGACCTTGTCCTCG
>JAMDEO010000003.1 GCA_023483915.1 Actinomycetota bacterium | reverse complement strand
TGCCGTGTCCTATTTTTTAATGATACGGCGACCACCGAGATCTACACCGTTGAAGTGCTGACCGCACTCAAGGCCAACCATGAGACCTGGGTCTCTTCCTCGCTGAAGCAGGAGAACCCGACACAGTCGGTTTGCATCTGTCGCAGCAACGCGCCTTCACATCTCCTCCGTTTCACTTCGGGGCAGAGCATCCTCTTGCTGGTCTTGGACGCCGATGCTCTGGAATGCTCAAATGACGAACCTGAATCCGAGGACGAGGTTGAGATGGTTGCCCGCTTTCTCCGGGAGATCCAAGACTATGGACTCATCGGGGAAGATCTTGAGGCCGGTGACCGGGTCAGAGCGGCCTTTCATCTAGATGGCCTTCTCAAGGACCTTGAGGCGGCTGGTTTATGGGTGTTTGGGGGCCGCGAGGATGCACGTCTGGAGGGGGGCATTGGCTCACCGCAGCCGTTCTCGGTCGGCATGGTACGAGTGGTGAGGTCGAACAATCCCAAAATAGTCAAGGTCAACCTTCAGCCGACCTCAATTGAGCTGAAGCAGGGACAGGTGAACGAGGGCATGCGACTGAAAGCCATTCAAGATCTGGCCCGCATGGCAGGCCCGGATCTGCTCGTTCAAGTCGCCCGCAGAGCGACACTGTGCGCCGCGAACGCAACAGGCGTTCGCGACGACCGTCGCTGCCTCGAATGGCACGGGGGATTTCGCGAAAAGGAAATCCTCGGCTCGGTATCCGAGAAGCGGCAGCGAAGGGTTCTTGAGACACGAGGTCTGTTTGCTATGTGGCGGACGTCACCGAGACGTACTACGCTGGGACCGAGCAGTCGCGCATTCAAGGGAGCAAGAGGAAGTGTCTGCAGCGCTCAGATATAGCGAATTGGCTGACCTGGCGCAGAAATTCTCTGTGTCGAGCCATCTATACGAGGATACGTTTCTCAAGGCGATGTCCGGGGCATTGACCAGCACCGCGTTTGCTCACGGCCTGACTCAACAATTGAAGTTGGAAAGCGGCTTGCTGCAGGCGACAAGCGGTGTTCTGGAAAAGATCAGATTTGCGGGCGGGCTTTCGCCAGACATCCAGTCCCTCGCTGGCGCCAATTCGATTCTCACCCAGCTTGCCAAGGACATCGCTCTTCCTCAGAGCCCACTCGCCGGCGCCATCGCCGCTCAGAGCCTCTTCCACGAAAGGATCAAGGAACTTATTCCTGGGGGACTGACTGCAACCGCGATCGCAAAGATGGATCTCAGCCGATCGCTATCTTTCTCATTGGCCGCCCAGGGGGTTCTCGCTGGTATGGATAGCTTGGCGGTAGGCCGTCTCGCCGGTATTGACGACGCTTTTCGACAGGCGACAGTGGTTGGTATGACGCACCTGAGTAGGTCCTACGAGGCGCTGATTGAAGCCGTGCGGTCCGAACAGCTCCCGGTTGTCCACATCCCACTCGCTATCCGGTACCCACCCATCGAGTACTACCGGGAGATCGCCGTAGTGGGCTCTATCACCGCCGATCAGGGCGGCCGATCAACTGCGGATGTCCCGGTAGAGGAAGTGGGGGAAGGACTGCCGTGCGCGGACGATCTCCTAGTCCAGTTCAACAAGCCTCTTGGCGCACTGCTGGATGGGGCTCGCCGGTCGGCTGACGGAGACAACCCGGATCGAGTCAGGCACGTCGCGACTTCGCTAAGGGAGCTGATAACACAGGTCCTTCATGGTCTGGCACCCGACGAACAGATCAGGGGGTGGACCGCCGACCCGGCTATGTTCCACAAGAATCGTCCGACTCGTCGGGCCAGACTTCTCTATGTCGTTCGCGACCTTGACTCGGACCAATTGGCCGATTTTGTCGAACGGGACGTCAATGCTGCGTTGTCCTTTGTGGACTTCCTGTCCGCCGGGACTCATGTCGCTGATTCACGTTTGACCACAACACAAATAAAATCGGTGGTCGCGCGCGCCGAATCGCTTCTCGTGTTCTTGCTGCAGTTGGGGAATTCCAGGTCGTGAGAAGACGAGGGTGGGCAGTGTTAAGAAGTCGCGCTTCTTCCACGGCATTTGCTTCCCTATTGCTTCCCCGGTTATCAATGACTATGCTTTCTCCTGCACCTGCGGGAAAAGGGTCTGATTTGTAATCAGCAGGTTGGGGGTTCAAGTCCCTTCGCCGGCTTTCTCCACTAGTGGGAGTCGGCTTTGTCGACACCCCTGCAACGACCGCCCCGCTCAGGGCTTCCCTGTCTTCCGTTAAGGGGGCTGGTTTGTTACAGCGGAACTCGCATAGCCAAAACCACTGAGCCTTTCATGGTTATGAATGAACCCGCCAATCACTCCGATGCGCTTGCGCCGGCTCTGGTAACTACCCGGATGGGGGCGGATACGCTTGCCGTCTCACTGATGCTCGTCTTCATGACAAATGCCGTGATCCTGTCCGTTATGCCGATCGTGACGGACGACCTGCAGACCAGATTCGGCCTCAGCTCAGGGCAAATCGGACTCCTCACCTCGGTGTTCATGGGTTTCTACGGGGTGGCAGGCATTTCGTCCGGGTTCTTCGCCCCTCGTTGGGGAGGAAGGCTTCTGGGGGTGACGTGTGCTTGCTTCGTGGCAGGCTCGACTCTCTTCGCCGTCAGCTCCTCGTTTGTAGGATTCGTGACGGCCCGGGCCATCCAAGGGACTGGCGCAGGAATGGTCGTCGCAATTTCCAGCGTGGTGATGGCCTCCTGCCTCCCCACAGAGCGGTTGTCTCGCGCGTGGGGCGTTCTCGGCTCGGGATGGGGTCTGGGTAGCATGCTGGCTCTTCTCGTACTTCCCAGCCTCGAGAAGGCCGCTGGATTTCGGGCGGTCTTCCTCGCCACGGCTGGCCTAGGTCTTGTGGTGGGTGTGGGGGCTCTTTCTCAGAAGGCGGTCCGGGCTCGTCCTCCATACGCCGCGAGAGGGGCGAGCATGCATGACCTTGTCCACTCCATGACGGCTGCCGCTCGCAACTACCGGGTGCTGCTGATCGGCTTTGCAAACACCGCCGAGCTTGCGGTAGCGGTGGGACTTCTGGCTTGGGGCCCTCTGTTTCTTAAGGATATCCACGGGGCGGGTGGCTCCACCGCCTTCTACCTTGTGGCCGCCTTGGGCGCCGCCCAGCTTCTAGGCAACCCTCTCGGCGCCACCGCTTCAGGAATATGGGGGAAATACCCGGTTATTATCGTCTCCCTGCTGGCGATGGCTATCCTCACGGCTCTCGAGGGGTTCGTTCCGGGCGTGGCTCTTGCCTTTTGCCTCATCCTCCTAGGCGGATTCGTAAGCATGTTCTATTTCCCGGCTATGCTCGCCTACATGCCGGAGGTAGTGAAGGAGCCCGAGCAGGTGGGGCCGGCAACGGGCCTCAACGCCCTCATGGGCTTTGTGGGCTCGATGGTTGCTCCTTGGATCTTCGGCCATTTGCTCGACCTAGGGAATAAGTCCGCGCATGCCTATGCAGGCGGCTTTCTGGTCTTGACCGCGTTCTGTTTAGCCCCGTTCGTCGGCATGTTCTTCTTTCGTCCTGGCTCAGTCGCCAAGCGAGGCGGCGGGTGTTCCCCCATGCTGCCTCGCGACTGACCACTGCAGACGGCTGCTGCCATACAGGGAAAACTCATGTAGCACGCCTTTCCCGTCGATGATTAACCCAGTGTTGATGACTTCAAGAAAGGTGATAGGGCAGGCGTGGCCGGTCTTTCCCCTTTTTCCAGCTGGTCTGCGGGATCGCCCTATGCATTGGCGCTAGGCCTGGCGGCCCTCTTCAGCCTTCTTCTAGCCGTGGTGGGCTGGCGCTGGCGTGGACGGCCCGGAGCCCCTTACTTCACTCTGATGATGGGGGCGGCGGCTCTCTGGGCGCTTCTCTATTCCTTTGAGTTGATGGCCCCGACATCCGGCGGCAAGATGTTCTGGGCAAAGGGAGAGTATCTGGGCATCGTCACCATTCCCGTTGCCTGGTTTCTCTTCGCCAGGAGCCACACAGGAGCGATCAACAGACTTAACTGGCGAACGCTTGCCATGCTCTGCGCCGTCCCTGTGTTCACGCTGGGCCTGGTCATTAGCAACGGGTGGCATTTGCTGGTGTGGAGTAGCTGGTACCTGGGGCACTCAGGGCCCCATCCCGTTGGTCTGATTCTCGTGCACGGCCCGTGGTTCTGGATCCACGTAGCCTACTCCTACACGCTACTCGCGGCGGGCAGCGTCATGCTACTGCGGACCGCCCTGCGGTATCCGAGGCCATATCTGATCCAGGCGCTTCTGCTCTTTGTGGCCGTGCTTGCACCCTGGGTTGGGAACGGGCTCTCAACCTTTTGGTTGAACGGCACATGGATAGACGTCACCCCATTCGCCTTCTCGGTGACGGGAATCGTCCTTTTCCTAGCCATGTCGCGCAGGCAGCTCCTCAGCTTGTCACCGGTCCTCTTGCCGATCGCCCGGACACAGGTGCTCGAGAAGATGAACGATGGCATCCTGGTCCTCGACATGGAAGGACGGGTCGTGTCTGCGAACCCTGCCGCGCGCTCCATATTCGGCCAACATGGCGTGAACCCAGTGGGTGGTTTGATCCGCGAACTTCTTGCAGGGCCGTCCTTCGATTATGGACTAACGGTCGGCCCAGACGACCGGCGGTTTGAGACCAGCCTAGGCGAGGGCTCGGAAAGAAGGCATTTCGACATCGTCTCCTCTCCGCTCAGCCTACGCCGTGGCGGGGTGGGCACGCTGCTGGTTCTGCGGGACATCACCGAGCGTGAACGAGCGGAGATGGCACTGCGAAGTAGCGAGGAGCGATTCCGCACCATCTTTGAGCAAGGGTCGGTCGGGATCGCCGTGCTGGACACGAACCAACGCGTCCTCCGGGCAAATCCGGCTTTCTGCAGCATGTTGGGTTACGGAGAGGCAGAGTTGACGGAATTGCATCTCTCCCAGATTACTGCGCGGGACGATCTGGAAAGGAGTATGAGCGAATCACGGGCCCTGGTCCGTGGCGAGCTACCCGTACTGGAAATCGATAAGCGATACCTGCGGAAGAATGGCGAGCTAGTTTGGGCGCATGTCTCTGGCGCTGTTCTCCGAGGGCAAGATGGTACGCCCGTGGGCACATTGGCCATGGTCCAGGACATCAGTGAACGCAAGCAGGCAGAAGAGGCGCTGAGGACGAGCCAGGCCCAACTTGAGTCGGCCATGGAATTGGCCGACCTGGTGAACTGGGAAATGGACGTGGAAACAGGCGTCTTCACCTTCAACGACCGGTTCTATGCGCTGTATGGCACAAACGCGGCTCTCGAAGGGGGTTATCAGATGCCGGCGGAGGTATATGCCAAGACATTCGTCCACCCGGACGAGCAGCAAGTGGTTGTTGAGGAAGTGGCGAAGGCCATGCAGACTACCGATCCCAACTACCGCGCGAATCTCGAACACCGGATAGTTCGCCGGGACGGCTCCATCCGGCACGTTGTGGTCCGTTATGGAATCACCAAAGACGAACAGGGGAGGACCGTCAAGACCCAAGGGGCGAACCAGGACATCACTGACCGCAAGCGGACCGAAGAGGCTCTCCTGGCGGCAGAAGAACAGCTGCGCCAAGCCCACAAGATGGAGGCGGTGGGGCAACTCGCCGGTGGGATCGCCCATGACTTCAACAACCTATTGACCTCGATCATCGGCAACAGCTCGCTGGTCTTGTCCAGCATGGACCCTGAGGAACCGAATTACGAGCTTGTCAACGACGTAAAAGAGGTAGGGGAGCGAGCCGCGGGGCTCACCAAGCAGATCTTGGCCTTCTCAAGACGGCAGATACTGAGACCGCAGACCGTCTGTCTGAACGAGATCGTTACCGGCTTGAAGCCGCTGTTGCTCCGCACCTTAGGGGAGGACATAAACCTGCACTTCTTGCTTTCGTCCGATCTAGCTCAGACCGAGGTCGACCCCCACCAAACCGAGCAGGTCCTTGTCAACCTTGCCCTCAACGCCAGGGATGCCATGCCGGATGGCGGCCACCTTACCATAGAGACCGCCAACACGATGCTCGACCGCGTGTATTGCGACCACCACCAGGGGATAGAGCCGGGTCGTTACGTGATGCTGGCGGTGACCGACACCGGCTGCGGCATGGAGGCGGAAACCAGGTCGCATATCTTCGAGCCCTTCTTCACCACCAAAGAGGTAGGCAAAGGCACCGGCCTGGGACTTTCCATGGTCTTTGGCATCGTCAGGCAGAGCGGAGGCAGCATTTCCGTCTACAGCGAACCGGGGAGAGGAAGCACCTTCAAGGTATACCTGCCGGCGGTAGAGAGCCCGGCAAGCGTCGAAAGCGCCAGCGAGCGGGAGCAGGAGGCGGCACGAGGGTCGGAAACCATCCTTACTGTGGAAGACGAGAGCTCGGTGCGGGATCTGGTCGGTCGGATTCTGGTGGGGGCTGGTTACCACGTGGTTCAAGCGGGCTCAGCGGGGGGAGTGGACGTCGCTCTCGTGGAAGCGAAGGGGCCTCCCGACCTTCTGCTCACAGATATCGTGTTGCCGGGAGGAGTGAACGGGAGTGAGATTGCCGAGATGCTGGTGGAGCGCTACCCAGACTTGAAGGTTCTTTACATGTCCGGTTACACAAGAAATTCCGTGGTGCACGACGGCCGCTTGGACGAAGGCATTGAATTCCTGGAAAAGCCATTCACTCCCGAAGCGCTTCTCGGCAAAGTGCGGGCCGTCCTAGACGGCGGAGCAAGGCAGACGCCGGAGGCGGCTACCTTCATAGCCTGAGCGGCTGGGGGCTTGGCTAAAGGGTGGAGCGGGTATAAGGCTCTTGTCCCTTATCGTGAGTTTCTGCGTAACTGAAGGGGGATGTCCTATGCCTACGTATGTCGTTCTCACCAACCTCACCGACTACGGCCGCAAGACTGTCCGGGACAACCCAGGGCGTATCCACGAAGTCAACGCTGAGTTGAAGGCCATGGGGGTCACTCTCAAGGACCAGTACGCGGTGTTTGGGCCCTACGACTTCGTCAACATCATGGAGGCCGAGGATGATGGTGTGCTCACCAAGGCTCTGATTCAGCTTGCTTCGCGGGGCACCGCCACCACCATGACGCTTCCCGCGACCCCAACAGACGAGTGGGTGAAGAGAATAGGCGGCTAAGGCCGGGCCGCTACGCCGGTGCTTAGGCTGATATCCCCGCACCGGGCGACGGCCTCCGCCCGCAGTTTCGAGACCCCGCACGACGGGGCCGGTCGTTCGGCAAGGGAAAGGGCTTAGCCGTTGCGAGCTCTGATTTCGCAATGGAGCGGGTCAGGGTGATAACTAGGGTGTCATAATAGTGCCGAGTCCCTGGTGGTTGCGATCATTCTTGCCCAATGCATCGGCCGGAGCGGCGGCTTTGGCCGGCGGGACTGGGACGGCCGGAGCGTGGGCGAGTGCAAGACGGCACCTGCGGCCTACCAGACCCGGATACGGAGTACGACGCCAAACGACAAGGGCAGGGAGGTCCGACCATCGCTATAACCGTATATTCGACGCCAACTTGCCGCTACTGCATCGCGGTCAAGCGCTATTTGAAGGAGCGCAGCGTCAGATTCCGCGATCTGGACGTTTCGCGTGACGCTGGTGCGGCGGCTGAGATGAAGCGCAAGAGCGGGCAGACCGGAGTGCCGGTGATCGACGTCAACGGCAGAGTCATCGTGGGCTTCGACAAAGGACGTCTGAACAGCGCCCTGGGCATCAAGGGCTAGACGGACCAGATGGACTGCTACCGCTGTCCGGAAGTGGTGGGCGGGGCCGGAACCTTAAAATGAAAAAGTCTGGACCATGGCCTCCAGGTAACCCTGGAATTCGGCCTTGTCGAATTCGACGGCTTTCCCTTTCTCGTAGTTGGCGATGTTCCCCGAATGCAGGAGCTCGACGATTTCGAAGCAGGTCCCGTCGTTCACTACCCGGTAGACCTTCTGGTCGTAGATGTTCCCGGCGGCCGCTCCGGTCGAGGTGAACACGGCAAACTCCAGACCGTTTATCTTGGTCTTGGCCACCGACTCCTCGCCGGAATCGGCCACGGGCTGGTCCCACTTGTCGACTATCGCCTTATCCGCGCTCGCCCCAATGTAGACGCCTGCGTCGATAAGATTGGTCCCTTGGAACAACTCGGGCGTCAGCGTGAACCCGATGACGGGGGTTTGCGTCAGCGGCAGGTATTGCTCGAAGCCCTTGGTCAAGACAGGGCTGCTCGCGGGCCTACCGATGGAGAAGCCCAACTTCTCGTCCTCGTATCTTACGGTGTCGACTCCGGGGAGGATCTGGCCCAAGGTGGTGGTGGTTGACGGGAGGCTGGTGCCGTTTTGTTCCGAGGTGGTTGGGCCGCTGGAAGTGGTGGGTCCACCAGCCGTCGTGGTCGGAATCCCGCTGTCTCCGCACGCTGCCAATGCCGTCACGATGGCGAAGCTGAAGATGATGGCGATGAGCACGAACAACCTTGCCGGCCATTTCTTCATGCCGCTACCTCCTGAGATTCTCGACTGTGGGATCGCCAAGCCAGACGAGGCGCGAACCCAAGGAAGTTCCCGCCAATGTTACACGCCTGCGCCGGCAGGGGTACTAAGCCCCCATGCCTATGGACCAGTGCACCCTGCAGCAGATAGCTTGCGAGGCCGGAGCAGGCCGGCGGCCGGGCATCTCGTTCCGCTTTGCCCAGATTCTTCGTAATCGCAATTTCCGGCTTCTGTGGACCGGCGAATCGGTGTCCCTGCTGGGCAACCAGTTCTTTCTGGTGGCGCTGCCCTGGCTGGTTCTCCAACTCACCGGTGATGCCTTCGCCATTGGGATCGTCGTGGCCGTGACAACTGCACCTCGGGCGCTTTTCATGCTGCTGGGTGGAGCGCTCACCGACCGGTTCTCGCCCCGCGCCATCATGTTGTATTCGAACATCAGCCGGATGGCTCTTATCGTTATGCTTGCGGTCCTTACGGCAACGGGCGTGATCGAGCTTTGGATGCTCTACGTATTCGGGCTCCTGCAGGGACTCGGGTACGCTTTCTATCTGCCGGCCCAATCGGCGATGATTCCCCGGCTGTTGCCCCCGGATCGGCTGCAGGCCGGCAACGCGGTGATTCAAGGTACAGCCCAGCTCTCACTCTTCCTTGGGCCCGCGGTGACGGGCGGTCTTATCGCCCTGCTCGGCAACGCGGAGGCGGGGGAAAGCGTTGTGCCGGATGCGCTTGGAGTGGGCATTGTGTTCGGACTCACCGGCGCGAGCTTCGTAGCTTCGGCGGTGACCCTGGGCATGATAAGGCTGCCCGCAATGCTCCGCGACGTGAGCGGCTACTCCGGAGTGTTGGGCGTGCTGAGGTCCACCGGGGCAGGGATTGCCGACGTCTGGCGCGACAAGACTCTTCGCTACTACTTCATCCTCATTGGTGTGGTCAATCTCTGCCTGCTCGGACCTGTTTCGGTGGGCGTCCCTGTCCTGGCAGATACCCGGTTCAACGGGGGCGCTTTGGCTTTTGGCACTATCCTGTCGGCATTAGGCGCGGGTGCGCTGGTGGGTGTCATCGCGGCTGGGGCTCTGCGCCGGCCGCCCGGCCGCGCATTCGCCGTAGCCCTGTTAGGCTCTTGCGCGTTGCTTGGTGTGGGACTCGCTCTCCTCGGGGTCCTTTCCTCGTGGGGCCCGGCGGCTGCTGCTGCCTTTCTGATCGGGCTCGCGGAGGGATACCTGACCGTGGAGTTCGTCACCTGGCTGCAGCTTCGCACTCCGCCCGATGAGCTTGGGCGCATGATGGGCATCCTGCTGTTCGTGGCAGTGGGTCAGGCGCCTCTCTCAAATCTAGCCGCGGGCGCACTGATACGGTTAAGCGTGTCCGTGGTCCTCATCGGCGCGGGAGGGCTGATCATCCTCGTAGCGGTGATCGCGGCCCTCAGTTCCTCGGTGTGGCGGCTGGGGGTTGAGGGGTAAACTCGTAGGGAATCGCGGCGGCAACCATTGAGCGCGGCAATTTTTGAGCGTGGCAACCATTACGTTGCGGCCACCATTACGGCGCGGTAGCGAGTGCGGCGCAGCGACGACACCGCGCGGGTGTCGAGAAAGGGGCTGAAGACGGCGCGCGTCTCCAGATCGAGGCATGGGTTCATCGGGCAGCGGCGGCAGGCCGCCAGGGTTACGCAGGTTGTACTGCCCGTAGCTCTGCTCGTGGCTTTACTGGTGGCTCTGCTCGTGGTCGCCGTCCTGGCGCCTCTCGGGGCGGAGGCAGCACCCGCAGCTGCGGCAACGAGCAGCGGTCCGGTATGGGTCACCCGGGTGAGCGGCATCATCGATCCGGCACTTGCCGGCTTTCTCACCAAAACCATGAAGGATGCCACCGGGGCCGGGGCCTCGGCCCTCGTGGTGGAGATCGATACGCCCGGTGGCCTCGACACCTCCATGCGCGAGATCATCCAGAGCGAGCTGTCCTCGCCGATCCCGGTTATCTTCTATGTCTACCCGCAGGGGGCGCGGGCGGCCTCCGCCGGGACTTACATCCTTATGGGCTCGGACGTGGCCGCCATGGCCCCGCAGACCAATCTGGGTGCTGCGCACCCAGTCGCTCTGGGAGGGTCGCTGAGCCCTACTGAGGAGACCAAGGTGGTCAATGATGCCGTGGCGTACATCACGGGGCTCGCCATCGCCCACGGGCGAAACGCAACCTGGGCGGCGCAGGCAGTCACAGAGTCGGTCTCTCTCGCTGCTCAGGACGCCAAGACCCAGAATGTCGTCGATATCGTCGCTCCGGATCTAGCCTCGCTGCTCAAAGGACTCGATGGTTTCACCACCAAGCCCAAAGGATTGATGCTCCACCTGTCTGGACTGCCGATGAACGAGGTCCGCATGGGGTGGTGGAGCAGCTTCCTGCATGGGCTTGCCAACCCTAACCTCGCCTATATCCTCGTGCTCGTGGGCCTCATAGGGTTGGCGATCGCCTTCATCCACCCGGCCTACTTCTTCACGGCTTTAGCGGGACTCTTTGCTCTGGCGCTTTCCGGCTACTCCCTTGCCATCCTCTCGGCGAGCTGGATCGGGATCGTCCTCATCGTCCTTGCCCTTATTCTCTTCATAGCCGAGATCAAGATCGTGAGCCATGGAATACTGGGAGTCTCGGGGACCATCTCGCTCATCCTGGGGGGACTCTTTCTTTTCAACCCCTCTACCGGTGCGGGGACGCGGGTGTCGTGGCCGGTCATCGTCGTGGTGGCGGTGGTGGCCTTGTTTGTCTTCGCCGTGGTGATTCGGAAGATAGCCATCGCCATGCGGAGGCCGCATGCCACCGGTGTGAACAGCCTGGTTGGAGTGACCGGGGTAGTGCGCAAGCGCCTGGCGCCGCTCGGACAGGTGAGAGTAAGCGGAGAACTGTGGAAGGCCCGGGCCGAAGAGGACGAAGTGGCCGAAGGCGAGCAGGTCGAAGTGACCGGCGTCGAAGGCCTGACACTGGTGGTGAAGCGGCGCGAAGCGCCGCCTGAGGAAGGCCGTGAAGCCGGGCCAAGGATACGACACTGCCGTTGAGAGGGCCGATCCTGCAAAGCTCCTCTACATCTTCCAGCTCCACGTCATGGCGCCACTAGTGCTAATGCAGGGAGTGATCCCAGGTATGAGGACACAAGGTGGCGGAGCAATCGTCAACGTAAGCTCGGGCACGACGTTAATGACCATTCCCAACAACGGCCCCTACTCAGGCACCAAACTGGCCATGAAGTCCCTCTCGCTCACTGGGCGGGAGGAACTGGCGCGCGACAACATCTTGGTGAGTGTCGTCTATCCCTTCATGACGGACACGCCTTTTGAAAAGGGCACCATGGCTTTCTCGGATCCCGATGTAATGTGGAAACCCAACGAGAGGGCATCGCACTCGGGTGCACAGGAGCTGCCTCC
Source organism: Actinomycetota bacterium (assembly GCA_023483915.1). Taxonomy (GTDB): domain Bacteria; phylum Actinomycetota; class Thermoleophilia; order RBG-16-64-13; family RBG-16-64-13; genus JAMDEO01. The sequence continues at coordinate 2,768 of JAMDEO010000003.1, read as the reverse complement.
CCTTGACCCTCCAGAGTTTGTGGCGCAGATTATCCTTGAGGCCATCCAGAGTGGCGTGGCAGAGATCTTCGCGCACGAGTGGATGGCCCGTGGCCGGAGTGACCCAGGAGGCCTACATGAGTCTTGAGGCAATTGCGAAGATCGTCCTCGGTGTGGGTGTGACATTCTTGGCGTTGGGAGGGATCCTCTTCTTGGCGGCCAAAATTGGCTGGATGCGTCTTCCCGGGGATCTTGTCTATCGGGGGAAGAATGTTACCGTTTACGCCCCCATCGGCTTGATGATCCTGCTGAGCATTGTCGCCACCGTGGTTTTGAATCTGCTGTCACGCCGCTGAGAGCGCCCTGTCCCCCCGTCGCGAGGCCGCCGTCGCTTGTCACGCCCGCTGGATCCGGCCTCAACGGAACTCACGCGCCGGCTTCCGGCGCTAAGCGGCTCACAACCGCCGGCTCGCTCAACTGTGCGCTTCAGGTCCGCTGCCTGAATTCCGCGCCTCTACAGAGGCCGTGTGTGCCGCAGCGAGGGGCTCAGGGACTCGATGCCGCCCGCTCGACCAAACAAGAGCGAGAGCCAGCGCGCTCGGCAGATCAACCAGATGTCCGGGGGAGACGTAGACCGGTTTCACGCGGGGCTTGAGTCTGATCGAGGCTCCCTCCGCTCCCCACTCCTTGGTCAGCACATAGTAATCGCCGCGATTCGGCCCTGGCTGGTGATCGATGGCATGAAAGGGCGTCTTGGGAACACCGATCGTGGGAGTGTCGAGGAGCACTCCCACATGAGATGCGAGCCCCAGACCCCGCTCGTGCACCATGCCGTGCCCGTCCAGAAACAGAAGGTCAGGTCTCACAGTGAGCCCCAAAAGCGCCTCGAGAGTGAGGCTGCCCTCGCGAAAGGCCAGATACCCCGGGGCATAGGGGCTGTCGGGCACCCCCCGGGCAACGCCCTTAGATACCACCTCGAACCGGCGATTCATCACTACGGCCACCGCCCATGCGAAGGAGCCGTCCCTCGAATAAGCGACGTCGACTCCGGCAGCGAAACGCGGGCTGCCCGGACCGCTGGCATGGAGCCGCTTGAGAGCCACCTGAGAGGCAAGGTGCAGTTGGATCGCGGCTGCTTCGGGGCGTGTCACCAGCCATGGATGCACCAGATCGCGGCGCAGACTGAGCATCTGCTCGCCCTTTCTCCTAGGTTTTGCGGCCCGCATGGCCGCGTGTGTGGGCGCGTACATCAAACCTGATGTTACCCTTCCGGGAAGAGTCCACGCCACGACTGCATCCAAGAGGTGTGTGCGACCTTGGCGCAGGCGACCTTGACGCGCTGGGAGGGTTGTGAGACAAAGAGCCCTGGTTTCGCCGTGGAACCGAGGGAAGGGAATGCGAGCGTCTGGAGTAGGGGCATGTCGAACCCCAACGCGAACCGGGACCAAGATAGTGAAGAGGTGACTCGGGAGCGACAGGACTTTCTCCGGGAATTGATACAGGAGGACCTCGCCGCCGGACGCATCACAGACGTCGTCACCCGTTTCCCACCGGAGCCCAATGGCTACCTCCACATCGGCCACGCCAAATCCATCTGCCTCAACTTCGGCATCGCCCGACAGTTCAAGGGGCAGTGCAACCTGCGCATGGACGATACTAATCCCACCAAGGAAGACGTGGAGTATGTCGACTCAATCACGGCGGACGTCAGGTGGCTTATCGACGGCTGGGCGGATCACTGCCTGGGGTTGAAACCGGTCGGGGTCGCGGCCGGGAAGCAGATCGTCGGCGGTCGCGAAGACTACTATCTCCCGGCTGTGATGCCGGAGGCCGGCGTCGCCGCGGGGGCAGCCGGTGCCGGGGCCGCGGAGGCGGCCAGCTTCCGGAGCCCTGTCGCCGCCGGCGATGAAGCCACCTCGAGTGGTGCCTGCGCGGGCGAGCCGATGGCGCTCGAGCCCTTCTACGCCTCTGATTATTTCGAACCACTCTATGACTATGCTGTCCAACTGATACGCAAGGGCAAGGCCTTCGTCTGCGACCACACCCCCGAAGAGGTGGACCAGATGCGAGGCACGCCCGAGCGCCCAGGGCAAGAAAGCATCTACAGGAACCGGTCGGTGGCCGAGAGCTTCGATCTGTTCCAACGGATGCGCGGCGGCGAGTTTCCTGACGGTGCCCGCACGCTTCGGGCAAGGATCGATATGAGCGCACCCAACATCTGGCTGCGCGACCCGGTGCTTTACCGCATCCGCCATACCTCGCATCACCACACCGGTGATAGATGGTGCATATACCCGATGTATGACTTCGCCCACGGCCTGAGCGACTACATCGAGGGCATCACTCATAGCATCTGCACCCTGGAGTTCGAGGTCCACCGCCCGCTCTACGAATGGATCCTCGAAGCCCTGGATCTTCCGCGTGTGCATCCGCCCCAGCGTGCGTGTGCGAGGCGCAACGTCACCGGTACGGTGATGAGCAAGCGCAAGCTGCTGAGGCTGGTCCAGGAAGGACTCGTGCGAGGATGGGACGACCCCCGCATGCCGACCATCTCGGCTATGCGGCGGCGGGGCTACCCAGCCGAGGCGATCCGAGCTTTCTGCGACCGCATCGGGGTCGCCAAGCGCGAGAACATGGTCGAGTTGGGCTTGTTGGAGCACTTCGTGCGCGACCACCTCAACCGCCGGGCGCCACGTGCGATGACAGTGCTGCGGCCTCTCCGAGTGGTGATCGATAATTACCCGGAGGACGAAGTCGAGGAGATGGAGGCCGTCAACAACCCCGAGGAC
>JAMDEO010000194.1 GCA_023483915.1 Actinomycetota bacterium | reverse complement strand
GTAGCGCTCGACCAATCGATCACCCTGTACTGCTTCACCGACGTCCTGCCGGACTCTCCCAACTACGACGCCATCCAGGGACTTGGGTCGTTGGGCATCATCCAGGGCTATGGGCCGGATGGCGGCGGGTATTTCCAGTTCCGTGGCACCAATTCCGTGATGCGGGCCCAGTACACCAAGTTCATTACCGGCGCGCTGAACGCGGCAGGAGAAACGGGATACAACCCGGTAGAGGGTATGGCGGCGCCCGTGACCTTCTCCGACCTGGGGGCCGACAACCCAGCAGATCTTTACCCGCATGAATTCGTATGGACGGTGTGGAGCCACGGGATTGTCAAGGGCTACGACGACGGCACGTTCAGGCCTTACATCCCCATTCAGAGAGGCCACGTGATCAGCATGACGGTCCGCGCCCTGCAGGGGATCGAGCCCAGCCCTCTGATGGAGCCGCCTGTCGGCTACATGCCAACCTGGGGCAACGATATGCTGCCGGAACACAAGGCAAATGCTCGAATCGCCGAATATAACGGTCTTCTGGACAACATCCCGTTGGCCAGCGGCGTGGCCTCCATGCCTCGTCAGGAGGTGGCCCAGGTGATGTGGAACATGCTCAATCTTCTCACGGCGCCGTAAGCCGCGAGAGACCTCGGCACAGCCGGGGGCCAGAAGTTGACAGCGGTGGCCGGGAGAGTTTTCCCGGCCACCTTTTTCTGTCACAAGGTAGACTCTAAGGGAGCTGCTCTGGAAGCGGAGGGCATTAGCTTTGGAAGCACGGATCATCGGACTCAAAGGGTGTGGCAAGACCACGCTCGTCGCGGCCCTGGCGGAGGGACGGGGCGAAGGTCACATCGCCACCGTTCACGTGGGCGATCCCCGCGTGCGGGTGCTCTCCGACATCTTCAAACCAAGGAAGACGACCTACGCTGAGCTGAAAGTCCGGGAGGTAGCCTGGCCTGAGGCCAGCGCCCGCAAGGGTGAGATGGAGCGGTACCTGGATGCTTTGGCCGGGGGACATGTGTACCTTCATGTCATACGCGCATTCGACAGCCCCGTGCTCGGGGAATCGGCCCGCCCGGAAGTCGACCTGGCGGAGCTCGATCATGAGTTCCTCCTGTTCGACCTCATTCGAGTGGAGCGCGCCTTCGAGAGGGCGAAGAAGGCCCCCCTGCCCGACATGGGAAAAAAGGCTCTCACCCGATGCCAGGAGCTACTCGAGTCTGAAACGCCTCTCCGTGAAGCCGAATTCGACGAAGCACAGCTCGCTTCCATCCGGGGTTACCAATTCCTAACCCTTACGCCCCAACTTCTCTTGGTCAATACTAAGTCGGACAGTGCGTGGCAGGGATCTTCGTTGGAGCCGGCTGCGCGGGGCAGAAGGATACTGGCGTTCCCCTTTGTCGATGCCCTCGAAGTGGCGCGGTTGTCGGCAGAGGAGCAAGAGGAATACGCAGCCGCTCTAGGCCTGCCTGGGCCTGCCGCCGAGGTCGTGGCTCAGGCCGCATTTGCCCAGCTCGGCCTTATCAGTTTCCTCACCACCGGAAGCGACGAAGTGAGGGCCTGGCCCATTCGGGCCGGGGAGACGGCGCGGGAGGCCGCCGGTGCCATCCACTCCGACATCCAGCGCGGGTTCATCCGGGCGGAGGTTGTCTCCTATGAAGACTTCATGAAGCACGGTGGCAACATGAAGGCCTGTCGGGATGCAGGGTGCCTGCGTATCGAGGGCAAGGACTACATCGTCGCCGACGGCGACATCATCAACTTCCGCTTCAACGTCTAGCTGATCTGTCGCGAATCGAGGACGGGCTGCTCAGTCCGCATAACCTCGAGCCGAGTCGTACATCGCCTTGTCGAAGAACACGGCGAAGCGGCTTTGTAGCTCCATGATGCGGTACATCTCCACCGGACGCTCCCATAGGCCCTGAGAAAGCGCGTAGCTCCAGATCTGCTTCTTGAGCAACATGATGGCCGAAAGCATCTCGTACAGCTGTATGCCCTGAGACTGGCGCCGGACGCCCAATTCGCGGTAGAACTTCCTAATCTGCTCCTCGGTGCTCTCGCCCTCCAGCCAGCGTCCCAAGAGCTTGAGTCCGGAGGAGCATTCGGCAAGCAGCTGATCTGTGTTCAGGCTCCAGTATCCCTTGGAGGTACGATTGGAGCGCACATCCGCCAGCCAGAGTCGGGCCACATAGTCGGCATGCTCGCTCACGAACCCGACTAGAGTGTCGGAGAGCATCTCTGCGCCCGAGCCCTGCTCGAGTCTGTGGAATGAATCGTGAATCGCCCACTCGTCCCGGTGAAGGTCGGCACACAAGCGGATCGCCTTCTCGTTGGATGGAAAGGCCAATGGCGGTAATTGGTCGATGGGGAAGTAAGCAACGTCTGATGCGTCGTCCCCCGGGGTTTCCGCTCCACCGGTCTTCTCGACCTCGAAAGTGACAACCAGAAGGTCGCCGTAGTACTTGCCACTCCAAGAATCTGCGTCTATGAGGCGAAGGATGCGGCCCGCTACCCCCGTTTCTTCGCCGAGTTCCCGAAGTGCAGCCGAGGCGATGGTCTCGCCCATCTCTGCAAAGCCGATGGGAAGGCACCACATGCCTTCGCTGGGGGGATACTTTCGCTTGACCAGGAGAACGCGCCGGCCCGCATCCAGCACCAGGGCAGCCGCGGCCGGCAAAGGATTCTGGTAGAAGATTGTGTCGCAGACCGTGCATACTTCGCGGATTCTATCCGCGATGACGCGTTCCTCGACCGCACCTCCGCACTGGGAGCAGTACAGCGCCTTCATGTGCCCCACCCTGGATCTTGTGGGCTGTCTAGTCTATGGGCTCCTGGGTAACCCACATATGGATGTGCGAGCCAGAGTCGTGCGTGTAGCGCGCCAGGGCAGCGCCCAATTCGGGCGGAGACTCTCTGACCTTGCCCAACTGGGTTTTGCCGGCGGATACAACTTCGCCAATGGTCACAACCGGATCGCTCACCAACATTATGGAGATCGTGTCGCTGCTCAGTTCTTCCGGCTGGATATCGATCTGCACGTCGTCGTACTTGCCGTAGAGCTTGTATTGCTTCACCCCTGTGACAACTCCCGAAACGGGTGCAGTCACCGGAGAGCCTGGGGGGGCACCAATGAGTACCGAGTTCGTTGGACTCCCTCCGCTGCCGTCGAGTTGGTAGAACCGCACCAAAGGATCACCGGAGAAGATTCCGCGGAAGAAACGAACCACGGCGTTGGCATTGGCCTGATCCCCCATGGGAGAAAGCGGGACGGCCCTTTCGTCGTTGACCGGCTGATAGGCAATGATGGTGGCATCACGTGCGGCTACTGGGAGGATCAGGTTGCGGTCACCCAGTCGGGCAAAGGCCGGCCGGGCTTCGCCTGTGGCCGCCACCGGCCCCGAAGCGCCAGGAGCGTCACTAACGTCCACACGCGCAGTATTATCGCGTGCGGACAAGGCGATAAGGATGCCTGCGACAATGACGCATCCCAAGGCAAACCCCGCGGCAAGGCGAATCCGCCGTCGGCGGTACAGCGTTGCAAGACGCCGCTTGCGTCGCAGAATCTCTTCCTGACGCCACGCTTCTGGTGCGGTTACCCCTTCTCGCATTGAAATCACGTTAGCACTATCTTGGTAGATTGCCCAGGAAAACAGGCACCTGGCTGGTAATCTACATAGTTGACTTGACCTGCGCGAAGGAGGACTGGTGCGCATCACCATACCGCGGTGGGTGCAGTTCGTGCTGATCCCAGTTGCGATCTTCCTTGCCCTTTACTTCGGCCGGGCCGCCAGCCATGCGGTGTTTGTCTTCCTCATCTCCACGATCGTCGCCCTACTGCTCAATGCCATCGTGCTTGGTCTTCGCCGTCTGAAGTTCCCGCGTTGGGTCGCGGTGCCGGTGGTCTACCTGGTCTTCCTGGCCGCGATTGTGCTCATCTTCGTCTTTCTGGGACCTCCGCTGGTTCGCCAGTTCCAACGTCTATTCGACGCGATTCCCGGGTGGTTGGATTCTCTCAACACGCAGTTGTCCAACCTGGAGGCTTATCTGGCTCGGCATAACGTCTATGTCACCCTCCATTTGAACACCACGGATATCGTCAATTATCTGAGAACGCACGGTGTGGCCTCTATCGGAACCCTGTTCTCTGTAGGAGCCACAGTGGTGGGGATGATCGTGAACATCGTCCTCACGGTGGTTATCAGCTTCTACATGCTCATCGACGGTAGGCGGATCTATCGCTTCTTATGCCGGCTTGCCCCGGGCGAGCAAGACGTGAAGGAGCGATATGTGCACGGGTTGCAGACCGCCTTCAGCCGCTACGTGCGCGGCCAGATTCTTCTTGGTGCTGCAGTCGGGTTAGCGAGCGGGCTTGCCATTTGGATTCTAAGCTGGGATGTGGTCGGCGTCTGGCCCGAGGGCGGGCAGTATGCGCTGCTTTTTGGATTCTGGGCCGGTGTCACAGAGGTCATTCCGTACGTAGGTCCCTTTCTGGGCGCCATACCGCCGGTGGTGGCAGCATTCTTCCATTCGCCGACAGCGGCTCTTGTCATCATCATTGCCTATTTCGTAATTCAGCAACTGGAAAGCCATATCCTGGCGCCGAATATCGTTGGCAGCTCGGTGGGAGTCCATCCATTGATCGTGATCTTCGCCCTTCTCGCGGGGGCACAGATCGGGGGCATACTGGGGATGCTTGCGTCCCTGCCGCTGCTCGCCATGCTCAGGCACACGATTCAGTTCTACGATTTTCGGTTTTCTAAGGCAGCCTGGGCAGGAGACGACGGGATAGTGCTCATTCCGGCGAAATCAGGCGCGCCGCCGCCTCGGAGGATCAAGGCGGAGGAGCCGGGGGAACAGCCCGAGGACTTGGCCTAGAAGGCGCGTCGCCATGGCCTGGGCCTCCTGTTTGTGGAGGCTGAACGATACTGTTACAATCGCTGGTTGCTGGGATATTTGTTCCGGCAAATCGGACAGTAGCAGGCGATGGAGAACATTCGAGAGTTTTTCGGAGTTCAGCTGCGCAGGGGTTTCGCCCCGATGCTTACAGCCTTGCAGCGGCTCAAAGTAACCCCAAACCAGGTAACGAGCGCGGGTACTGTCCTCAACTTGGGGGCGGCTGCCCTTGTCGTCACCGACCACCTTATCTACGCGGGAATCGTGTTCCTGGTTGCCGGGTGCTTTGACATGCTCGACGGGGCGCTGGCCAGGCTGGCTAAGATGGTCACACCGTTTGGGGCTTTCCTCGATTCCACGCTGGATCGCGTTTCGGAGGGTGTCATTCTCGGCGCTATTGCCTATCTGTTGGCCTCCAGGGGGCACGCTGTTGATGCCGCCCTCGTTGTTCTCGCTCTTCTAGGCAGCATGCTCGTGAGCTACACTCGGGCTAGGGCGGAGAGCCTGGGAGTCGAGTGCAAAGTGGGTCTCATGAGCAGGCCCGAGAGGGTCATCCTCATCGCCTTGGGGCTCTTTTTCAACGTGCTGTCGTACGTGATCTACATCATGCTGGCCTTGACTGTCTTCACGGTAATTCAGCGCGTCGTCCATACGTACCGGCAATTAAGCAGGGCAAGGGAACAGGGAGGAATCGTTGAGCGATAAAGTCCGGGTAGCCGTCATCGGGGTGGGGAACTGCGCGTCGTCTTTCATTCAGGGCGTGCATTACTACCGCAATGCCAAGGCAGATGAGTTCGTTCCGGGTCTAATGCACGTGAACCTCGGTGGTTACCACATTTCCGACATCGAGTTCACCTGCGCGTTCGACATCGACAAAACCAAGGTCGGTAAGGACCTTTCCGAGGCTGTGTGGGGCGGCCGCAACTGCACGGTGAAGTTCTGTGACCTGCCCAATATGGGGGTCAAGGTCTACCGAGGCATGACCCACGATGGTCTCGGAAAGTACTTGTCAGAGGTCATCGAGAAAGCTCCCGGACCGACGGACGATGTGGTCGGCATCCTCAAAGACACCAAGACCGACGTGGTTGTTAACTACCTTCCCGTGGGTAGCGAGATGGCCACCAAGTGGTACGTCGAGCAGATTCTCGAGGCCGGCTGCGGTTTGGTGAACTGCATCCCGGTCTTCATCGCCCGGGAGAAGTATTGGCAAGGACGGTTCGAGGAGAAGGGGCTGCCTGTTATTGGCGACGACATCAAGTCGCAAGTGGGCGCTACGATCGTCCACCGCGTTTTGACACGGCTCATGCGGGAACGGGGCGTTAGGCTTGAGCGGACCTCCCAGCTCAACGTGGGCGGTAACACCGATTTCCTCAACATGCTCGAGCGGGAGCGCTTGGAGAGCAAGAAGATCTCCAAGACCAACTCGGTTACTTCGCAGTTGGATTACGACATGGGCAGCAAGAACATCCACATCGGACCATCGGACTATGTCGAGTGGCTCGATGACCGCAAGTGGGCCTATATTCGCATGGAGGGCCGCACCTTCGGCGACGTTCCGCTCAACATCGAGTTGAAGCTTGAGGTGGTCGACTCGCCGAACTCGGCGGGCATCGTCATCGATGCGGTGCGTTGTGCGAAACTGGCGCTCGACCGAGGCGTCTCGGGTGCCCTTTTCGAGCCCGCGTCGTATTTCATGAAGTCCCCGCCGATCCAGTACAGCGATGAGGAGGCCCGACGCAAGACCGAGGCCTTCATAGCCGGCGAAGCCGCCTGCGAGTAACGACTGGTTTCAAAATGAAGCCGCGGCCGCCTAGTGCGCTCCCGGGTGCCCTCTGGGCGGGCACGATGCGTGGTCCTCGGTCGCTTAAATAGCGCTGCTATTCGCGCTCCCTGCGTCCTAGTCTCGGACTCGCTCGGGGCGTCCCTGACAGCGGGGCTTCCCGAACCACAAGGCAGGGTGCTTCTGGTCGTGGTGGTGGCGTGAAGGCAAACCTGCACATAGCTCTGGTGACGCCCTTCTCTTGGAGTGCTCCCAGCGCGGTCAACCAGCACGTCGCCGATCTCGCTCTCGAGCTCAAGGCACTGGGCCACCGTCCGGTTGTCGTCACCTCATCCGATGAGCAGGGGGACATGGTCCGCGTGCCCGAATTGTTCCGCCGGCACCGGGGACGGGTAATCGGTCTTCTCGCCGAGTACAGGGAAGGCGGGACCACCGGGGAACTCCTTCTTCCCCAGGAAGGTTCGGGCCCGCTGCGCCCCGCAGATGACGTTCCAGTGATACCGGTTGGGTCGAGCTTTCCGGTGAGGCTCAACGGCGGGGTCGCCAATTTGGGCCTGCCGGTGGACGTCACCTCCCGCGTCGAGCGCCTCATGCTCGGGGGTGACTTTGACCTCGTTCATGTACACGAGCCGATGGCGCCCTCTCTCAGCTTCACGGCCCTGCGCGAAGCGCGAAGCCCTGTGGTGGGGACGTTTCATTTGACTCCTGTCGGGGTTGCAGCCTACGAGATGGGTCAGGCAGTGTTGGATCGCTTTTTTGACCGTCTGGATGCGCGGATCGTCACGTTCCCACGGGGCGTGGACGTGATGGCCGACCTCTACCCGGGTGAGTACAAGGTCATCAGCTGTGGGACCAGACTGCCTTCCGCCACCAGAAAGCCGGGCGAGAAGACCAGCCCCGGCAGATCCTTCGCGCTGTACGTATATCGAGGAGATGCCAGGAGATCGTACCGAGCCCTGTTGCGAGCACTGGCATCAGACTTTCCCGCCGAGCTGGAGCTTGTGCTGGTTGCCCTTCATCGCGGCTCCATGGACCGCTGGGTGCCCAAACCGACGCCGCGAAAGCTTCGCAACCAGGTTGCGCTCTACGAGTTCAACACCGTGCTCGAACTTGCTTCTCTGTACCACGCAGCGTCGGTGGTGGTGCTGCCGTATCTAGGGGGAGAATGGTTGTGCGCCTCTGCTTCGGAGGCGGCCACAGGTGGCTGTCCCGTGGTGGGGCCCGACCTGCCGCCGACCCGTGACTTCCTCGCCGCTCTGACCGCCGCGGGGGGAAAGGGGACGGTCTTCTCACCCAGCGCGTCGGGATCATTGCGCGCCGCCATCTCGACGGTTCTCGCGGCCGGGAGTCCAGCCGCCCCCGGCCTTGCCCCGGACGCCGCCACGCCGCAAGCCGGCCCATTCAGCGTGGCGATGAAGTCCGTCGCCGCCCAGCTGGAGACCGTGTATCTGGAGACTCTGGCTGTAACCAGTGCCCGCAAAGGTCTCACCACCAAGACCCCGGTCACGGGGCACTCGCTTCACGTGCGCGAAATCGGCGGCGAGTCGGCGCGGAAGAGAATCAAGGGCGGAGCATTCGGCCTCGCACGGGCCGAGTGGATAAATGCCGACCTTCACGTTCACTCGAACTTCTCCAAGGACTGCACCAGTTCGATCGAGTCAATCCTGGCCGTCGCCCGGGAAGTGGGGCTGGGGGCCCTGGCCATCGCCGACCACAACGAGATTGAGGGGGCCTTCTTGGCACAGGAGCTTGCCAGAGGCGACCCCTTCATCATTGTCGCGGAGGAAGTCAAGACCGCGGAGGGTGAAGTCATCGGGCTCTTCCTGCAGAAGGGTATTCCGCGGGGCCTCAGTTTCGATGAGACGCTCTCCCTCATAAAGCAGCAAGGTGGTCTTGTCTACGTACCGCATCCGTTTGATGCATTGCGAACGACGCCCTCTTACCGCGCGCTTGTCGACAATTTGTATCGCATCGACGTCATCGAGATCTACAACGCCAAGGTGGCCCTCTCATCGTTCAACTTGGCGGCCGAGCGGTTCGCCGCGAAATATAACGTCGTGGCCGGAGCCGGCAGCGACTCCCACGTCTTGCAGGGGCTCGGCACCGCGATGCTGCGGATGCCGCGATTCAACGATACCGTTACTTTCATGGCAGCATTATGGGAAGCGGATATTATCGCTCGGCGCAAAAATCTGCTGTATTTGCAGTCGCTGAAACTACTGCACACTACTCTCGACCGGGTGCTCCCGGAAGAGTAGCGAAGGGCGGCAGCAAACCGGAGGAATTCGCAGACAACCGGCCAATATACACACTACGCCTCCGGGTAAGGTCACAGAAACCGTGCCCGCACCCACGTCACCGGGGGCGTACTGGTGCGGGAGCATCCACGACATCTGGGTACTGATGTGAAAGACTCACCGCCTCTCGCGGAGGCCAACGAGATATACAAGAAGCTCGAAGAACGGGCGATCGCAGAGAGCGGCGATCTCAACTACAGGGTCGCTCATTGCAGGAAGTGCGAGAGGGGAGAGTTCCTTCCCACCGTGGGATCGGGACATCCCTTGGCCGATATTCTTCTGGTCAAGTTCCAGCCTCGATATGCAGAGGTGACCGAGGGGGTGGCGTTCTTTGGCCGGGCCGGGACCGCGGTGCTGAAAAGCATGGAGCGGCTGGGCGTCAATCCCCTCATCATCTACGGAACCAACATCGTGAAGTGTCATGATGTGGCTCTCGCAGAGGGGAAGAAGAATTGCCCCGCATATCTTCTGGAGGAGTTCCATATCACCCAGCCGCGCGTATTGGTGATCATGGGCCAGGAAACTCTTGCGGTCTTCAATCGCAACCGCATTGCCGGGATGAAGGAGCTGGAATGGGACCCAGGGCGTCTTCAGGACCTCACACCCTTCTGCCGGGCACTTGTGACACCCGACATTGATGATGCCCTGGATGAAGAACGGGCGAAAGCTGAATTCTGGAAAGCCTTCCGGAACCTCGGGGACTGGTTCCGAGACGAGCCGCCCTACTAGCCGAAAGTCGCCCCCCAGCTGAAACAGCCCCCCAGCTGAAACAGCCCCTTGGCTGACAAGTCGCCCCCCCCAGCTGAGTCGCGGGTCGAATGAACCGGGCCGGGGGCTAATCGCGGGTCAGGAGACCCACCGCCTCCACGTGAGGCGTATGGGGAAACATGTCCACGGGCGTGACCCTCCTCAGTCGATAACCCAGTTCCTGAAATTGGGCAACATTTGGAGCCATCGTCGTCGGATTGCACGAGACGTAAACAATCCGCGGGACCCCGACCTCCGCGATCCGAGCCACGACCCTCTGGTGCAGACCTGCCCGTGGCGGGTCAACCACGACGACGTCCGGATTCTCCAGGCCCGCCGGTATTGTCCTCGCTCCTTGGGCGACCTCTCGCAGCACCTTGCGGACATCTCCTTCCAGGAATGCGACGTTTTCGATTCCATTTGAGGCGGCATTTTCCCTGGCATCTGCAACCGCTTCCGGGATTGCCTCTATGCCCAAGACTCCTCGGGCCACCCGCGCCAGTGACAGACCGATGGATCCAACCCCTGAATAGAGGTCCCAGATGACGGGTCTGCCGGCCGGCCCTGGCGCCTCGGCTCGCTCTGCCGGGTGGCCCGGTCTCGGGATGTCAGGCCACCTCGCGCCGACGTCTCGCGGCCGACGGTCAGCCTGGGCAAATCCAGCTTCGGCTTCATCGGACGGCACAGGCGAAGTCGCTTCTTCTGCGACAACCCCGTAGAGAACGTGGGCCATCAGAGTGTTCGTCTGAAAGAACGCATTGAGCGAGATCTTCAGCCGGATGCCGGCAACCTCCTCGATGAGATAGGGTCTACCCCACAACATCTCGTATTCCAGACCTGCGCTCAGCTCCGCGCGACCCTCGTTGACCGCATGCGCGATGCCGACAACCTGCGGGTGGTTTCGCCGTAGACGGTCCGCCAGGCTTGGAACCGCGGGAAGCTCGCCGGGTGCCGTCACGAGGCTCACGAGCAACTCGCGTCCCATCTGTGCAGACCGTACCAGGAGGTGACGCGCGAAACCGGTACCAACTCTCGGATCCCACCCCTGCAGGCCTGCATCACGCAGCCAGGTCTCGACGGTGGCTCTAACCGCCTCCATCTCCGCGCTGACGAGGCGGCACTCCGAAAGCGGAAGCACCAAGTCCCAGCGGCCGGGTGGCCGAAAGCCAATGACTGCTCCCTCCGCTGAAGACCCGATAGAGAAGTCCACCCGGTTGCGGTACCGCCAGGGGTGCGCCATGCCAACGGCCGGTCGTAGGTCGAACCCTCCTAACCCCCCCAGGTGCTCCAACGATTCAGCCACCTGCCGGGCTTTGTACTGGAGCTGGACTCCGTAGTCAAGATTTTGCCAAACGCAGCCGCCGCAGTTTCCGAAAGTTTGACAGGAAGGTGCAACCCGGTCCTGGGACGGAGAGACGATCTGCGTGACCCTGGCTTCGGCATAGCGTTTCTTGGTCTTGGTCACCAGGGCCGTCACGATGTCGCCTGGAACTGCGCCGTCGACGAAGATCACGAAGTCATGGAGCCTGGCAACACCTTTGCCGCCAAACGCAAGCGTCTGGATAGGCACCTTGATCGTGCTCCCTTTTCGTATATGCGTGGGTGGCCGCTCCATAAGAGCGAGGAAGTATAGCGGCCCCGCGGGACCCGTGGCCAGACTAGCTGGGGCCGCCGGCTTCGTGCCTGATAGCTATGGGACGAGGCGCTGGTCTGCAGGCAAGATCGGCGATCATCGTCTCGGAAAACAGGTCATTCAGGATGTTGGTGGCCTTCTGCCAGACCACTCGGGTGGGACAACCCTCGGCCCGCTCGCAGTTCTGCGGGTCCGTGCAAGGCGCAACTTGAATCGCCCCCTCCACTGCCCTCAGGATCTCGCCCAAGGAAAGGGTTTGCGGATCACGGGCAAGGGAAAAGCCTCCTGCCCTTCCGCGATGACTCGTCACCAGTCCCGCGAGCCGCAAGGGCATCATTAGCTGCTCTACATATGCTGCTGATATCCCCTCCGCCTCGGCTATCTCGTACTTGGTCGCGCTGCTGCCGGACGGTAGAGTTGCCAGAAAGGTCATTATTCGGGAAGCGTACCTTCCTCTGCTGGATATCGACATCATTGGAGCTCCCCGCCTGCACTTGAAAGAGTAAAAAGGCGATTGACATTGTAATCTATTAAGACTATTCTACCTTTTGTTACAGGGCTGGCGCTAGTGTAAGGGTTGATACAGCCCACCCCTCAAGAATGGGGGCCCTCGGCACCGGGCCCCCATTGTTTTGCGCGGAATCCGTTATGACGGTCGCACCGCCGCAGCCTCAGGGCCTATCCCGATAGGTTGCTCGTCTCAAAGACCAACTGAAGGTCCTTTTCGTCGACCGTAATGGTGTCGCCGTCGCGAAACTCGCCTTTCAACAGAGCCAATGCTACCTGGTCTTGGATTTCCTTCTGTATGAGTCGCTTGAGCGGGCGGGCGCCGTAGGCCGGGTCGTAGCCCTGCTGTGCCAGGTAGGCCTTGGCACGATCGGTGATCTCAAGGGTGATGTCCCGCTCGGCGAGTCGTTGGCGGAGCAACTGCAACTGAATGTCGACGATGCCTTTGATGTCCTCTAGAGATAGCCGGTGGAAGACGATTACCTCATCGACCCGATTGAGGAACTCGGGCTTGAAAGTGGCCTGCAACAGCTCGTTGACGCGGGCGTCCATCTCGATCTCGGTGATGTCCGGATCGAGGATGAACTGGCTACCGACGTTCGAAGTCATTATGATCACCGCGTTCTTGAAGTCCACGGTGCGGCCGTGCCCGTCGGTCAGGCGGCCTTCATCCAGGATTTGCAGCAGCAGGTTGAAGACATCCGGGTGCGCTTTCTCGATCTCGTCGAGGAGCAGGACCGAGTAAGGGCGGCGCCGGACGGCCTCGGTAAGGTAACCGCCCTCCTCGTAGCCAACATAGCCGGGAGGCGCCCCGATCAGCCGGGCCACCGAGTGCCGTTCCTGATACTCGCTCATGTCCACGCGGACCATGGCCTTCTCGTCGTCGAACAGGAACTCGGCCAGGGCTCGGCCCAGCTCGGTCTTACCGACACCGGTAGGTCCCAGGAAGATGAAGCTCCCGATGGGCCGGTTGGGGTCCTGCAGACCTGAGCGGGCGCGCCGGATGGCGCTGGCCACGGCCTTGAGGGCGTCGTCTTGACCGACCACCCGCTGATGCAGCCGATCTTCCATGGTGATCAGCTTCTCGACCTCGCCCTCCAGCAGCCGGGACACAGGAATCCCGGTCCACTTGGCCACCACCTCGGCGATGTCTTCTTCTTCGACCTCCTCCTTGAGCATCTTGACGTCACGCTGGAGATCGTTCAGCCGAGTGTTCTCCTCGTTGAGCTGGCGCTCCAGGTCCGGAATCTGCCCGTAACGCAGCTCAGCCGCCTTCTGCAGGTCACCAACGCGCTCAGCCTTCTCCGCTTCGATCTTGGCATTCTCGATCTGTTCCTTGAGGGTCTGGATCCGGCCGATCGCCTCCTTCTCTGCCTGCCAATGCGCCTTCATGCCGGCGGACTGCTCGCGCAGAGCGGCCAGTTCGGCCTCAATGGCCTTGCGGCGCTCCTTCGAGGCGGCGTCCTTCTCCTTGCTCAGGGCGTGGAGCTCGATATCGAGTTGTTTGATGCGCCGCTCCACTTGGTCTATCTCAATGGGCATAGAGTCGATCTCTATGCGCAGCCGGCTTGCCGCCTCATCCACGAGGTCGATGGCTTTGTCCGGCAGGAACCGGTCTGCGATATAGCGGTTCGAGAGCACAGCCGCGGCAACCAAAGCCGAGTCTTGAATCCGGACACCGTGGTGTACCTCGTAACGCTCCTTGAGGCCTCGCAGAATGGCTATCGTGTCTTCGACGCTGGGCTCCCCAACGAGCACCGGCTGGAAGCGCCGTTCAAGAGCAGCATCCTTCTCCACGTATTTGCGATATTCATCGAGAGTCGTCGCCCCGACCACTCGCAATTCGCCTCGGGCAAGCATGGGCTTGAGCATGTTGGACGCGTCCACCGCCCCTTCTGCCCCGCCCGCGCCCACGATGGTGTGCATCTCGTCGATGAAGGTGATGATCTCGCCACCGGAATCGGCGATCTCCTTGAGTACGGCCTTCATTCTCTCTTCGAATTCGCCACGGTATTTGGCGCCCGCGATCATCGCCCCGATGTCCAGCGCGATGACGCGCTTGTTCTTGAGACCCTCGGGCACATCACCCGAGACGATCCTCTGAGCCAACCCTTCAACGATCGCCGTCTTGCCGACCCCCGGCTCCCCTATCAGGACGGGGTTATTCTTGGTGCGCCGCGACAAGACCTGGATCACCCGCCGGATCTCATCATCCCGCCCAATGACCGGGTCGAGTTTGCCCCGGCGGGCAAGGTCGGTAAGGTCGCGCCCGAAGCGCTGCAGGGACTGGTATTTCTCCTCGGCATTGGCGTCTTCGGCCCGTTGGGAGCCGCGGATGTCTTTGAGCACTTGAAATATCGCATCGCGCGTCATGCCATAGCGTCTGAACAGGTCTCCCAAATAGCCCTTATTTGCGGCCAGCCCCATGAGGACATGCTCACTCGAGACGTAGGCGTCTTTCATCTTGTCAGCCTCAGACTGCGCCGCGTCGAGGGCCTCTTGCGTCTCACGTGTCAGCCCTATTTGGGTCGCGCCGTGGACCGTGGAGAAGTGTTCCAGCCGCTTCTCCAGCTCGGCCCGCACTGCAGCGTGACTCGCGCCGATTCGTTCAAAGATGGGGACGGCCAAGCCGCCCTCCTGGTCGATGAGGGCTGCCGCCAAGTGCTCCGGCTCTATCTGCGCGTGGCCTCGTTCCTGGGCGAGCTTCTGGCTTGCCGCGAGTGCCTCTTGCGCCTTGAGGGTGAATCTCTCCAGTTGCATGGGTATCAGTGCTCCCTAGTCCCAAGGGGTCCCAATGGGAAGATGCTATG
>JAMDEO010000114.1 GCA_023483915.1 Actinomycetota bacterium | reverse complement strand
AACTCGTTGCCGACGGGCGTATCGTCGATGATGAAGTCGATGCCCGTGAGATTCTCCAAGGTACGGATGTTCCGGCCCTCACGGCCGATAATGCGGCCCTTCATATCATCCGAAGGAAGCGGGACCACCGAGACCGTAGTGTCGGCGACGTGGCTTGCTGCATTACGCTGTATACATACGGAGAGTATGTCTCTGGCGCGGCGATCCCCCTCGTGGCGGGCTTCTTCCTCGATGGCGCGCACCAGTTTCGCCATGTCATGCCGCACTTCGTCTTCTGTTCGCTTCAAGATGATCTCGGAAGCCTGGTCCTTGGTGAGGCCCGAGATCTCCTCGAGTTGACGCTGCTGCTCCGCCTTTGCGGCCTCCACTTCTTCGATCATCTTGCGATAATGTGCCTCGCGATCGGTAACCGACTGCTCCCGCCGAGTCATGTCTTTCTGAAGGTCATCAAGGGCTTCTTCCCGGTTGAGCAGGCGATTCTCGAGTTGCAGAAGTTCCTGGCGTCGCTCCTTGCCCTCCGCCTCTGCTTTCAAGCGAAGTTGATGAAGCTCGTCTTTCACCTCGACTCGAGCTTCACGTTTCAAGGCCTCAGCATCCCGTTGAGCATCCTGCAGTATCTTTCCCGCAGCCTCTTCGGCAGACGCTATCTTCGCTTCCCCCACTAACAAGGAGCGACGCCAGCACGATAACAATTGACAAGGTGTTCATATCGTCACTACTCCACTCGCTCGCGTAGTCGCGGCCCACTCAGCTAGGGAATGACGATCGCCACGAACGGCAGAGAAAGGCAGAAACGGCCGAGCTCTTGCCCGGCCAAATGACTATTGGGATCTACCTTTGTGCTGCTCGGCAGAGATAATATCCATCGCCGCCAATTGCGGGGTCATACTTATCTCGCCGAACAGGTATACCCTTTTCCACACAAGTCTTCGGTTGCTCCCCAATGACAGCAAGTGCCGAATTGTAGTGCCATCTATAGCCAAAAAGCGAAGTCGAACTGCCGTTGTCGACCGATCATCACCACTCGAGCGAGTTTAGCGTTTCTTGCGGGAAAGTGTCAAGGAAGCACTTCATCTGCGGACCCTTCCTTGTCCTCTTGTTTGAGGCGCTGTACCAACCGATCGATCGTTTCCCAATCATGTCCACGACGGGCCAAATAAGCCTTGATCTTTCGCCCCGCCACGTCCCGGTCAGTGACCAACTGAGAAGAGAATCGTCGGCGGAGGATTGCGAGGAGCGCGGCGTCTGAATCAGCTTCAGCAGACAAGTTACCCTCCGCAGATGATCCACAAGGTGCGTCCGACCCAACCTCAGTGAGCTTGCTCAGCGACAACTCTACTAGTTCACGATCAAGACCCTGCCGAACGAGCTCCGCACGGATGCGCCGCTCTGCCCATCCAGCTCTGGCCTTTTCGGCGGCGTAGCGCCGGATGAACCGAGCATCCTCCACATAGCCCAGCTCCCGCAGCCACTCCAAGGTGGCCTCGATGGCCCCAGATCCAAAGCCCAGTCGTGAGAGACGCGTTTCAATTTCTGCCGAGGAGCGGTCGCGAGTGGCCAAGAGGTACAGGGCCCGCGACCGTGCTCGATACGGCTCATCCTGCCGGTCCAAAGAAGCCACATCCTCTTCAGACAGCGTCGTGCCTACCCTTAGATCCTCCGCGTCAGCGATAGTCCTTGCCAGTTCGAGACCTCGCTGGCCGTCGATGTCCACGACCACACGGTCCGATCTTCGGCCAACGGCACTGAGAGCGGTGATTGTCCCTCCGCTGCGGGATTCTCCCGGCCGCGCGGGCGTGACGCGAACGCGCGGGACGTCGTCAGTCTGCCTGGGACGCGAGCGCGCCACTGCGACCGTCTGCCTCACTCTTTGCCGCGGCGGTATCCGAGGCTGGACGGGCGGGCGAAGGAACCACCGCCTCTGGCTCTGCTGAACTCCACTCCGGGTTGATCACCTGGATTATCTCGCGCCTCAGTCGACGCACCAGCTCGGGGTTGTCTCGCAGGAACTGGCGCACATTTTCCCGACCTTGACCCAGCCGTTGATCACCATATGAGAACCACGCCCCGCTCTTTTGCACGATCTTATTGTTCACGGCGAGGTCTAAGACGTCACCCTCGGTGGAGATCCCGGTGCCATACATTATGTCGAATTCGGCTTCCTTGAAAGGAGGTGCGACTTTGTTCTTTACCACCCGGACCCGAACCCGGTTGCCTACCGCCTCGGTTCCTTCTTTCAGAGTCTCGATTCGGCGGATGTCGAGCCTCACCGACGCGTAGAACTTGAGCGCCCGTCCACCCGGGGTAACTTCGGGGTTGCCGAACATGACTCCGACCTTCTCGCGCAACTGGTTGATGAAGACCGCAGTTGTCTGGGTTTTACTGATCGTCCCCGCCAGCTTGCGAAGGGCCTGGCTCATCAGACGAGCTTGTAGCCCAACATGAGAGTCGCCCATCTCCCCCTCAAGCTCAGCTCGAGGAGTGAGAGCGGCAACGGAGTCAATGACGACCACATCCAGAGCCCCACTGCGGATGAGCAACTCGGTGATTTCCAGCGCCTGCTCCCCGTTGTCAGGCTGCGACACAAGCAGGTCGTCAATATTGACCCCGATGCGGCGAGCGTATGCTGAATCCATGGCGTGCTCGGCGTCGATGAACGCGGCCTTGCCCCCCGCCCTCTGGGCTTCGGCGATCATATGCAGAGCGAGCGTCGTCTTGCCGCTCGACTCCGGCCCGAAGACTTCGATGACCCTCCCTCGAGGTACCCCACCAACCCCCAAGGCAAGATCAAGGGCCAATGAGCCGGTGGAAATAGCCGGCACTCTTAGCACGGCGCTCTCGTCGCCCAGCCTCATAATCGAGCCCTTACCATATTGGCGCTCTATCTGGAGAACAGCCATCTCCAGAGCCTTATCCTTCTCCACCATCCCTCCTAAGAAATCGATTCAACACGATACAAGCCCGATGGGGAGCAACGGCGGGCCCAAGGACTCGTCCCCCTTCGCCTCGAGCCAAGCAACAGCCGCTGTCTCACCCCCAAACGTCAGAGCACTCTCCGAGTAAGAACGGTGTAGATGGCTCCCTCTCGCCTCAACTCACTCTTGTAGAGACACACAGACTTTACCGCGAATCGCACCCGATCGATCTCAGACCTTGGTTTGACCGGACCAGGGGTTCGCAGGCGCGCAATCGTAAGGTGCGGCCTGAAAGGCCGCTTCTCTCGCTCCATGATCTTTGCCGCCTCGAGCGAGCTCATGACAGCCTCGAACACCCTGCCGAAGACGCCCTGATCGTCCTCGATCGCCAGAGTCACCACGCGGGCCCTATTTGCCGACGGTAGCATCAAGAAACTCCCAAGCCATGCCTCTCCACTCGTACCCTGTGGGATGGACTCAACAATGTCGCGCACCAGTTGCCCGGTCTCAGCTCCGACCGAACCGAGGAATGCGACGGTGACGTGCCATTGCTCCTCTTTTAGGACGCGCAAGCCTCCCATTTTCGGCAGCAACTCTTGGGCCTCTCGGATGTGCCGATACAGGCTGTCCGGAAGCGGGACCCCGATGAAAAGTCTCTCGCGCTGCCCGCCTGACTGTTCTGGGCGCCTCATGCGGGCCCCGAATCTCCGGGAGATTTCGCCATCGCCGCCCCGGCCAGCTGACGTCGGGCATGCCAGAAGTAATCTGCCGCACTCACTACTGTAAGGATCAACATCAACATCACCAAATACCAGGTGATGCTCCGACCGCCCAGGGTCCAAGTTGGTCTGAACCATCTTGGCTCTACTATCAGAGCCGCTATGGCCAATATCTGCATAACGGTCTTGGTTTTGCCCCATTTGCTGGCTGAGATCACCACGTTTTGCGCCGCTGCCACCATCCGCAGCCCGGAGACGGCAAATTCCCTTGCAATGACCACCATAGCAACCCAGGCGGACAGACGATTGAGACTGACGAGGGATACAAGGGCAGCGGTCACGAGCAACTTATCGGCGAGCGGATCAAGGAACGCGCCCATGACCGTCGTCTGGCGTCGCCGCCTGGCTATGTAGCCATCGAGGGAATCGCTAAGGGCGGCAATTGCGAAGATGACCAGCGCGACGATATCCCCCGCGGGTAATTCGACCAATAGGAACACCATCAGTACCGGCGCCACGAGCACGCGGAAGAGGCTTATGGAGTTGGGTAAGTTAGGCCTTGTCATACGTGCCCACCAGGTCGTATCCAATCACATCGCTCACCCTAACCCTGATCAAGTTCCCCGTGGTGACCCCTTCAGGCAGGTCTCCCATCACAAAGGTAACGCCGTCGACCTCGGGCGCCTGCCTCCCGGTCCGTCCAACGGCTGCTATCCCCTCCTCAAGGTCCTCGCGGGCAGTCGAATCCAGAAGTACCTCAACGATGGAGCCCACGAGTTGCCGATTCCGTGATTCTGCCTGGGCGTCCAGAACCTCCCGCAGCCGATTCAGGCGCTCACGCGCCATCGAGCGTCGCACCCTGGGTCTCAGCCTCTCTGCCGATGTTCCCTCCTCGGGACTGTATACGAACCCACCCGCATGGTCAAACTGGGCACTCGCCGCGAAGTCCAAAAGTGCGTCAAATTGCTCCTCGGTCTCCCCCGGGAAGCCGACTATGAACGTCGAGCGCACCGAGACATCCGGCATGAGGTGCCTGGCCAGGGCAAGCAAAGCAAGATAGTCTCCTGCTGTTCCCCATCTTCCCATCCGGTGGAGAACTTCCGGGTGAGCATGTTGAAAGGGCACGTCCAGATATCTACACAATTTGGGCTGGGATGCCATGTATTCCAGCAGATGTCCGGTGACATGCTCAGGCTGCAGATACATGAGCCGAATCCGGGCCACCCGGCCGTCCTCGGCGAGTAATCGGACGAGATCGGTGAGGCCCAGGTCTCCATATGACCACACTGCAGAGTCTTGTCCAACCAGGACGAGCTCACGGGCACCCGCAGCCAAACAAGCATCCGCCTCGGCCATGATCTGCGCGGGATCCAGAGAATAATAGCCACCTTTGATGGCGGGTATCGCACAGAAGGTGCAGAGCTCATCGCAGCCGTCGGATATCTTGATGTAGGCATGGGCCTGAGCCGCCGCCCCTTCGAGCCGAATCTTGGATGCGCCCCTGGAGGCCGGTGATCCGCCCCGGACCTTTTCTCCTTGAAGAGCCGCCACCAGTCGCTCTATTTCTGAGAGCTTGAACCATCCGGCCACCTCGGGGATGCCGGCACGGAGTTCTTCGACATAGCGTTCGACCAGGCAGCCCGTCACGACTACCCGGTCCCCCCCATAGCTGCTGCATGCGGCGAGTATCGCGGCGATCGACTCCTCTTTGGCCTCGCGTATGAATCCGCATGTGTTGAGGAGGATGTGCGTGGCCATGCTGGGATCTTCGGCCGTCAACACGCCCGCCGAGGCCAGCCGCCGAGAAAGCGCTCTGCTATCAGCGTCGTTCTTTGGACAGCCCAGCGTGTGCACGTACACGATGGTCGGAGGCGCAGTCCCAGGGGTCATGCTATTGACTTCGCTCGACTCCCTCTTCCGTCACCAGGAAAGTCCCCGCGGGTGGTGCGAGTGTATACGAGTTGCCACCGATCGAAACCGTGAGGGCCTCTGGTTGCCCCACATTCATCCAATACCTCTTGGCTCCGTCGAAGGTTTGCCGACCCCCGGCGGACAAGGTGCCCGCATAGACCTCAGCTCCGTTCTTGCCGTCCTCACGAACGACCAGCCAGCAGCTTCCATTGGTAACCGAAACCACCATTTTGAGCTGGCCGTTGTCGTTGGCCGCCGAACCATTGCCCGGCGTGGTTTCCACAACTGAGGAACTCACCGTGGCGACAGGCAGCGTTGAAGTACTTGTCGCAGCGCCATCGCCGCCGGTACTTGAATCGACGCTGGACGTGCCGGTCGAGGAGGGGGCGGTCGAGGAAGTGCCCTGGTTCTCCGTGGCCCCTGCAACCGTTGAGATGGTGGACGTAGAGATATTCTCCGCGTTGATGGAGGCAGTGCCGTGATCCCGACTCGCGCCGAACCAGGCTAAGAGACCGACGACTATGATGGCGAGCAGGGCAACGAGGGCGTACCCGCTGTGCTGCCGGCGCACCCGTTTCTTTCTGCGTTCAATGCTCGTAGAGCCACGTCGCTGATTGGTCACTTCTGCCCGGATCGGCGAAGCAAGTTCTTCGATCCGGGACTCGAAAGCGGACTTGTATGCCTCGACCAGATTGTCGGCGTCGAGCTTCAGGAACACGGCGTACTGCCGGAGAAATCCCTTGACATACGTGGATCCCGGGAGTACCTCGAAATCATCCTCCTCCAAGGCCTCCAGGTACTTCCCTCGGATCTTCGTGGCACTCTCGACGTCCTTGATGCTAAGGCCCCGGCGAATGCGGGCTTCGCGTAGTCGATCGCCTATGTCAGGAGGGGAAGCCAGAAGAAGGTACCTCTTCGATCAAGCGGGCAATGTCTCGTGCAAATCGCTGCGCATCCTCAGCCGGATCGACCCCGGTCTCAAACTCCCACAAAAAGCGCCGGCCCTCGACGCATGATCGTTCGTAGAGCGGGTCGTAGTACTGCACCAGTAACTCCCGTACAACGTCGGTAAATCTACCATCATCGAAAGCCGTTTCCAAGGAAACGAGCGTCTTGCGCGGGATCCGGGCACCTATGACGCCAAGGCTTCGCCGGAATCTGACCACATCGCTTTCGGTCCATTTCTCGGGGCCGTACTCACTCACTATGCGTGCTGCCCGCGCCTCCAGTGGCGCCCTGACAAGGACAGGCAGACCCGTGCGCACGGCCTCGGCCACGCGCGCGGGAAGAAAGATGCGCCCTATCTTCCCCCCTTCTCCCTCCATGACGAGATAATGGCCCCTGGGGTGGCGTAGCTGGTCCCAGAGCAGGGCATCGAAGTCCTTCTGCTGCCTCTCACCAGGCTGATTGAGACCTCCGAGCACCGAACCCCGATGAAGCGCCAGCTCCTCGAGATTCAGAGGCCATGGCCGTGGTTGCGACAAATTGGGGGCAGTTTCGGTCAACGCCCGCAGCAGGGCACTCTTTCCCCCACCGGTGTGACCGTAGAGCGTGACCACGGGAACCGTGGGTGCCCACTGATCGAGACCTGCCAGAACTTCCCGGCGATATGCCCGGTACCCGCCCGAGATGGCCACAGCGTGGACTCCTATGAGTGCCAATAGGAGAACGACATTCCGGCTGCGCTCCCCTCCGCGCCAGCACATGATCGCGAGACGACGCCGACGCGGTTGGAGAGCGGCAAGATCGACCAACTCGTGGAGATACGCGGTGAGGCCGGGTGTGACTTCGTCCATTGCCGCCACGCGGGCTTTCGCCGCTCCGTGTTCTTTGTAGGCGAGGCCAACGACGCCACGTTGCGCATCGTTGAGCAGGGGCATATTGATGGATCCGGGCATATGGCCCTCGGCATACTCACTGGGAGATCGAACATCGACAACGAGGAAACCGCCCTCCATGACCTTGGCGGCGGTCACGGAGGGGACCTGCAGATCACTCACAGAGGGTCCCACCGTCCGCGTCGGCTTCCACCCTCAAGGCAGCCAGGATTGGGTCAAAGTCGTCGGCATCCACCAGTATCTGCCGAGGCTTGCTGCCCTCCCACGGCCCCACAATGCCCCGCCTTTCCAGCATGTCAATGAGCCGGCCGGCCCGCGTGTACCCCACGCGCAGCCGCCGCTGGAGCATAGAGACGGACGCGCTTCCGGTCTCGATGACCAAGCGGGCGGCATCCCCGAGCAGGTCGTCCGAGTCGGGATCGAATAGGTCCTCTTCGCTCCTCTTGTTGGGCTCGGCCGGTCGGCGCAACAGCTCCTCGCGGAACTCAGGTTCGGCCTGATGCCGCCAGTGGTTGACGAGAACGGCGATCTCTTCTTCGGTGATGTAAGCCCCTTGAACGCGCTGCAGATGGCTGGAGCCGAGCGGCTTGAACAGCATGTCGCCCATGCCCAAAAGCGTTTCAGCGCCGTTGACGTCGAGAATGACTCGAGAATCGGTCTGGCTCGATACGGCAAAGGCGATCCGCGAAGGAATGTTGGCCTTTATCATGCCGGTTATGACGTCCGCGGAGGGACGCTGAGTAGCTACGACCAGGTGGATGCCCACGGCACGAGACTTCTGCGCCAGCCGGATGACGTACTCCTCCACCTCCTGTGGAGAGACCATCATCAGATCGGCCAACTCGTCTATGACGACCAGGATATACGGTAGCGCGCGCTCCCCTCGGCGCGCCCGCGATTTGTTCATCTCAGCAAGATTGCGGGCGTGTTCCAGCTCCATGAGCTCGTACCGGTCCTCCATCTCCTTGGCTACGTTGTAGAGAACACCCGCTGCGTCTTTCATGTTCGTCACCACGGGAACGAGGAGATGCGGGATGCGATCATAGTGCGACAGCTCAACCTTTTTCGGATCGATCATGATCATGCGCACCTGCTCGGGGTTGCTTCGCAGGAGAACGGAAGACACCAGGCAGTTCACACAGCCGCTCTTGCCCGAGCCGGTGGTACCCGCTATGAGGAGATGCGGCAGCCGCGTGAGATCTGTGTATACGGCTTTCCCGGAAATGTCTTTTCCGAGCCACACCATAAGCGGCCCGGCGGTCTTTGGAAACTCCCGATAGATGTCGCCCAGGGTGACGAAGTCGGGCCGCTGATTCGGAACCTCCACCCCCACCGCGGACTTGCCTGGGATCGGCGCAAGAATCCTAATCTCTGTGCTGGCGAGAGCGTATGCCAGGTCGTCCTTGAGGTTGGAAACCTTGGAGACTTTGGTGCCCGGAGCAAGCTGCAGCTCGTACCTGGTTACGCGGGGACCTACAACCATGCCTATCACTTTGGCCTCTACGCCGAACTGCGCGAGGGCATGGAGCAAAACCGCCGCAGTGTCCCTCTCGGCCCCTTGTCCGGTGATAGCTGTCGGCGCGCTCTTGCGGAGCAGATGTGACTCCGGCAGGACATAGGCGGGCTCGGTCACCGGGAGAACAGTTTGGCGAGGTTGCCGGGCGAGTCCTGGAAGCGTCTCCTGTCCGGGCATTTGTCGGTCCGCCTCACAGGCAACCGCGGCACGGACCTCGCCTGATTCCGTTCGGCTCGTAGTTGCGGCGGCAAGGGCTCCTGCAGGAGAGGCCTCTCCTGCGACTCCCCGCTCTACAGAGGCAACAGCCCCAGCGCCTGCCGTGCCTGGGGCTGTGACGAGGCCCATGGCGCCCGCTCCGCCGCCCAACGCCGCCACGCTCCCGGCGCCTGCCGCCGGATTGGACACCGCTCTTTCCGCCGGCGTGGCGCCGTACAGATCAGAGAAGGCCTGCGCCCCGTCGAGAACCCCGCACCTTCCCCCATGCATGGAATCGTCCACGGCCACGGGACTGCGCGACACGGTCCGTCCGTCGGCCCAATCCTCGAATTCGCCCACGAAAGGCCCCGAAACTCCGGGTTCCTGCTCAACACCTGTCGCCTCAGCAACTAGGTCCCGCGGGCCAAACCACGGTGAGGACGCGCCATGTCGAGCTGGTCCGCCCGTAGTCAGGCCATCGAATCCGCCAGTGGCGAAGGGATGGGCGGACACGGTGTCGTCGAGCCGATCTTGGCGGTTCCTCCTCACCAGAGTGCTCCGCTCGGCGCCGGCCTTCACAACCTCCGCCGCCTTCTTGGTCCCCAGGGCAAGCCGCCTCACTGTCACACCGGTGGCGAGGCTGAACCCCGCCAACAAGGTGACCCAACCGATGACGCCCACCCCAACTTTCCCGGCGAGCCGGAACAAGATGGCATAGATCACCTCGCCTAGCGCTCCGGCTCTGGTTTCGTAGACGGCCCTCACAAACGTGTCCTCGCCATGCGAGCCCACCGGCATGAAGCCGGACGCCACCAACACAAGGAGCCCGAAAAGAAACACCATTGCGCCGCCAAACCAGAGAGAGCGGTGCAGCTTGATGGCGAGAACGGTCGTCGCCGCGAGCGCAAGAAGGAACAGCGGCAGGAGGAACGCCAACCGCCCAAAGGCAAATATCACTCCTGCGTTCAATCCCCGGCCGACCACCCCGCCGGTGCCTCCAGCGACGAGGACGAACAGGCAGAACACCGCAAGTCCGAACAGAACCAGAGCGATGATCTCCTGTCTGCGCCCAGGGACCGGGCGGCGGACTGCTCCCGGGGCCTGAGGGCGCTTCGCCACCATGCCACCGCGGTTCGACGGATTGCTGGACGCCGAAGCCGTTCGCCGTTTCGCAGCCGACCTGCTGGGCTTCACATTCGTGCGCCCGAGACGATCGCTTTCTTGTCTGGCCCGAACGGCCATCTCAGTCCTCCCTGGAAGACTTACACTTCCACCACGACCGGCAGGACCATCGGCCGCCGTCCTGCCTCTTTGTGAAGGTATTTCTGCAACACGTCGTGCAAGTGGTTCTTGAGCAGGGTGGCGTCGGTCATCTGCGCCATCTCGACAGTTTCCAGCGTTTCGATCACTCGCCTCTTGGCTTCCTCACTAAGCTCTTCGAGGTCCCCCGAATGCGCAAACCCTCGAAATACCACCTCGGGCTCGCCGACTATCTTGCCGTTCTGCAGGCTCCTGGCTACCACTACCATCACCAGGCCATCCGTCGCCAGATGTTGGCGGTCCCGAAGCACCAGATCGTGCAGATCCCCCATTGCAAAGCCATCCACTAATATCATACCGGCCTGTACCTGCCCGGTGACCGCAGCATGCTCGCCGTCGAGCTCAAGCACATCACCGTTCTCGAGAATGAAGATCTGGTCGTCGGTCATCCCCACGGATCTTGCCAATTCCGCATGGAAGAATAAGTGCCTGTGCTCGCCGTGGACCGGCATGAAATAGCGTGGCTTGACCAGGTTCAGCATAACTTTCAGTTCTTCCGCGGCCGCATGACCCGATACGTGCACCCCCGCCGAGGATTCATAGATGACTCGGGCTCCCGCTGCGAACAGCCTGTCGATGGTCCGGTAGACGCTCGTCTCGTTTCCGGGAACCGCACGGGCGGAAATGACGACGGTGTCCCCCTTGGTGATCTCCACCAGGGGATGGTCATGAGAGGCCATCCTTGCCAGTGCCGAGAGCGGTTCGCCTTGGCTGCCGGTGGAGAGGATGGTGACCCGGTCCGGCGGCAGAAGGGCGATGTCGTGGGGACGGATCACGAGCCCGTCCGGAACGGTGAGATAGCCAAGATTCGAGGCGATATTGACGTTTTTCACCATGCTCCTGCCGATCACTGCGACCGAGCGCCCATGGTTTGCCGCCGCATCCATGACTTGCTGGATGCGGTGGATATGGCTGGCGAATGAGGCAACTATGATCCTGCCGGGCGCCAAAGCGAAGATTCCCTCGAGACTCTCGCCCACGCTGCGCTCTGGGCGCGTGAATCCAGGAAGGTCGGCATTGGTGCTATCGGAGAGCAGCAGAAGGACGCCTTTTCTCCCCAGTTCGGCGAAGCGCTGCATCGCCGTCACACGGCAGTCGATGGGCGTTTGATCCAGCTTGAAGTCTCCTGTGTGCACCACCACGCCCACCGGAGTGTGGAGTCCCAGTCCTACCCCATCCGGGATACTGTGGCAGACCTCGAGGAACTCAACGCTGAAGGGGCCGAGTTGCACGTCTTTCCCCGGACTCACTTCACGGAGCGTAACTTTTCCCTGGAGCCCGTGCTCTCCCAGCTTGGCATTCACCAGCCCCAGTGTCAGCCTGGTCCCAAAGACGGGAGCCTCAACTTCCTTCAGCAGATAAGGGAGGGCCCCCACGTGGTCTTCATGGCCGTGGGTCAGCAGAATGCCCAGAAGCTTATCCCGGTTCTCCACGACGTAAGCGAAGTCGGGAAGGACAAGATCGATTCCGAGCATTTCGTCGTCGGGGAACATGAGCCCGCTGTCGATGAGTACCATTGCATCGCCGTACTCAAGGACCATCATGTTCTTACCGATAGCCCCCAGTCCACCCAGGGGTATGACTTTGAGCGCTGCTTTCGTCACTAAGGGCTCGTTTCGGAACGGAGTCCGCCGGGTGCCCTCTGGGCGAGGGACGCGATGGGCGAGTGCGAGGCGAGGACACGGGAAGCGGGCGTAGCACCGCTACGGGCGCGACCGGGAACGATGCATCGCGCCGCCCAGCGCGAACTGGGCGGCCGTGACTTCGTTTCGAAACGAGCCATAAGAGAGTCAAGCCTCCGAGAGACTAGATATCCGGTGACCTCGAGGCCCCCGGATGGCGTCATCAGATCCTATAAGACGTTCTCCAAACCCACGACTAGTCCTTGGAAAGCCGAAATCCGTTTTATCGCCAGAATTACCCCCGGCATGAAGGATTCACGGGACAGCGAGTCATGCCGAATGGTCAGTGTCTCTCCCGTCCCACCGAAGATGACCGCCTGATGGGCGACCAGCCCAGGCAGACGAACGCTATGGATAGGCACTTCCTTGTTTTGGCCAATCTTCCGCCAACTCTCTTCGATCCGCAGACGAGTGAGCCGGGATGTGCCGGAGGGAGCATCGAGCTTGCGATCGTGATGCATCTCTATTATCTCGCAGGCCTTGAAATGCTCGGCTGCCTGGCAGGCGAACTCCATCATCAGCACTGCCCCCACAGCAAAATTCGGGGCGACCAGCACAGGCGTGCCGTTCTCGGAGCAAGCTTTGTCGATCTGGGCAAGATCGGAGGCAGAAAGCCCGGTGGTGCCAATTACTGCGGGCATCCTGTGCCGAACGCAGGTAAGAACATTGTCCAAAACAGCTGCTGGCACGGTGAAATCGACAACGACATCGATACCTCCGGCAGTCAGCGCGTCATCAAGACTCGTGAAGCGGCCCTCATCTCCGAGCAACGCGAAGCAGGACGAGGCGACTGAAGCCAATTCGCTCGGACCATGCGCAAAACCTGGATCAACAGCCGCGACGAGGCGCAGTTCAGCATCTGCCCCCACCGCTGCGCAAGTCGTACTGCCCATGCGTCCCAGGGCCCCGGAAACCGCCACTCGCACGACGTCCAATTCACCTACTTCCGTCAAACCATTAACCCGGCGAGACAGTCGACCGGAACCACATCGGTGAAGGCGCTTTCGTCGGCCCCGATGCCCACCACCGAAAGGCGCTCGGGGTTGTACATCTCCCCGGCCAACTCGAGAACCTGTTCGCTCGTCACCGAGTCGACCCGCTCAGCCAACTCATCCAGCGAAAGGATCTCGGTATCGGTGATGACGCCCTTGCCTAGGCGTGTCATGCGGCTGGAGGTACTCTCCAGTCCCAGTATCATCCTACCCTTCAAATGCTCCTTGGCCCTCTGCAGCTCATCGTCCGGCACGCGCTCTTTGGTTATGCGAACCAGTTCGCGTCCCACCGTCTCCACCACCGCCCCCAGGCGCTCCGGCCGACACCCGAAATAGAGTCCGGCGAGACCGGTTTCGTTGTACAGGTTCGCGAAGGAGTAGATGCTGTAGACGAGTCCCCGCTTTTCGCGCACTTCTTGGAATAACCTCGAGCTGAGAGAGCCTCCGAAAAGGCTGTCGATCACAGACAGCTGAAACCGCCGCTCGTCATCCCGGGCCATTCCAATTCCGCCGAAGCATACATGCATCTGCTCGGTTTCTTTGGTGACGAAGTGGCGCTTGGGCGGCACATCCGGAACGGAGGGAGAGCGCTCCGGGTTCTTGCTGTCCGGGGCAGGCTGGCGATCCAGCAGCAGCTCTCTCACCTGATCGTGGTCCACGTTACCGGCTGCCGCAACTACCATGTCGCTGAATGCGAACCGCCTCTGATGAAACTTCCTGATATCCTCCTCCGACGCGAGAGCGATGGTGTCCCTCGTGCCCAATATCGGATGGGCCAAGGGATGTCCATCCAGCACTACCTCCGCCAGTACGTCGTGAATGAGGTCCTGAGGCGAGTCCTCCACCATGGCAATCTCCTCCAGAACCACCTCGCGTTCCCGATCGAGGTCGGCAAAAGTCGGAGTCAACAGCATGTCGGTCATGACGTCGAGAGCCACGGGCAGCTGATCGTCCAGGAAGCGCCCGTAAACGACTACGTATTCCCGGGAAGTGCTCGCATTCAGCTCTCCGCCGAGAGTATCGAAGATCTGCGCGATCTCCTCGGCTGTGTATTTGGATGTGCCTTTGAAGAGAAGATGCTCAATGAAATGACTCGCGCCCTCAAGCCTATCGGGCTCATCCCGCGATCCGGCGGGGATCCAAAAGCCGAGGCAGATCGAACGTAAATGGTCGAGCTTCTCGCTGATCAGCCTCTGGCCGTTAGGAATGCGCTCCAGGCGATACTCTTCAGTCGACACTGCCTTCCTTTGCGGAGAGGTTCTCGAGCAGGCGGAGGCTGATCTTCTCCTTGCCGCCTTGCGATTGCACGTCTAGGACCTCCACTCTCACAAGGTCACCGCGGTTGACCACTTCTTCGACTGTACCGACTCGGTGATCAGCCAGCCGCGATATGTGGATCAGACCGTCGGTGCCGGGCTTGAGGGTCACGAACGCCCCGAACGACGTCGTGGATGCCACTCGGCCCTCGACAATGTCGCCGGCCTTGGTTTCCCGAGTCAGCAAGCCGATGCGCTGGATGCACGCGTCGCCCAACTTCCCGTCCGTTGCGAAAACCTTGATAAGCCCGTCTTCAGCCACGTCGA
>JAMDEO010000097.1 GCA_023483915.1 Actinomycetota bacterium | reverse complement strand
GGCGGAATACACTTGCTGACAATGCGGTTGGCCATGCGCAAGATGATCTCTTGAGCATTCTCATCGATGCTCCCGAGCTTGCGCAAGGCGATACCGACCTCGGCGTCTGCGACGGACTTTGCGTGCTTGCGAAGCTCAGACACCAGGTGTGTGGCTTCCCGGCCATGGAGCCAATCCATCACCACCTGGGTCTCCTGGGCAACGATGTCCTCAACGTCAGGCACGGCCGCGAACCGGCGACCGAGATTCCGGTCGAGTGCGGCCTCCAGCTGGTCAATATCATGAAGCACCACGCCGGGAAGGGACCCCACCTCGAGATCGACATCTCGAGGGACTGCGATATCGACAAATACCAAGGGAGTTCCCCGGCGCTGCTCCAGAATGGGAGCCACATCGTCTAAGTAGATGACGGGGTGAGGGGATCCGGTAGCGGTGATTACGGCGTCGGCGGCCATGAGAGCCCCGGCCAGCTCTCCCCACGGCCGCGCCAGGCAACCGAACCGAGACGCGAGGGCCTGAGCACTGGAAAGGGTACGGTTGACGCAGCACACTTTCGGGGCGCCTCGCTTATGCAGAGCTTGGACCGCGAGCTCCACGGTGTCCCCGGCTCCCACCACCAACACGTTCCGTGACGACAGGTCCCCGAGCTCCTTCTCCAGCAGGGACACAGCCGCTTGACTGATGGAGGTGCCTCCCTTACTTATTTCTGTCTCCGATCGCGCCCTCTTTCCCGCGTGTGCGGCGCGGGAGAACAGGTAGGTGAGCAAGGGACCAGAGGTTCCGTTCGTTCTGGCCGAGGCGAATGCTTCAGATACCTGACCCAAGATCTGAGTTTCCCCCAACATTTGCGAGTCCAGACCGCTGGCAACACGCAGAAGATGGCGTACCGCGTCCGCGTCTTCCCAGTGATAGATATGTGGCTCCAGCTCTTCTGGCGAGATGCCGCCCAACTCCGCCAGCCTTGAGGCGATCAGTTCGCGGGTATGACTGTGAGTGCCGTTGGAAACGGCATAGATCTCCAGGCGATTACACGTCGAGAGGTGGGCGAATTCTCGAAAGCCCGACCCAATCAGGCTAGGTATGGCAGAAGTTGTCTCGTCCGCGCAACCCGAGGACTCGAGCATCTTGGATAGTCGCTCCCGCAGAGTCACCGGAGCCGTACGTTGGCTCAACCCCACCAACACGATGGTCAAGTGTGAACCTCCCCCTGGCATTCGGAAACGGTCGAAAGAAGCTCAGAACGGCTGCCCGGCTGATACGCACAGAACGGCTCTTCCGCAAGGTAGTCTCCGGTGCTTCCGTAGGCCCTTGCCCGGCATCCCCCACATACCCTGCGAAAGCCGCAGACCCCACACTTACCTTTGAGGCAGCCCGGATCTCTCAGCTCTGCGAACAGCTCGCTGGTCTGCCATATTTCAGCAAGTGTATTCCGCCTCAGATCGCCCGCTTCGATAGGCATATATCCACAGCCGTAGATCTTACCTGAATGGGAGACAAAGCAGACCCCAGAACCCGCCAGACATCCTCGAGTACTGGCGTGGAGCGCCACTGGCCCGGGGCCAGCGCCGTGGGAGGCCGGATGCCCCGGCCCTGTCGTGCGAGATGGGTCATCACGATCGACACCCATCCCTTGGTGCTGGCGGACTACTCGGAAATAATGGGGTGCGCATGTCGCTTTCAGCTGAAGGTCCGGCTCCCGCCGCTCCGTCTCGTACAGCCAGTTCAGCGTTTCCTCATAGGCGTCGGCCTGCAGTGTTTGCTCCTCAGCGATCTCCATGCCGCAGCCGACTGGAACCAGGAGAAAGAGGTGTAGTGCCGCCGCCTCCAGACCCTTCGCGAGTCGCACCATTTCGTCGAGCTGGTCCGCGTTATGCTTGGCGACGGTGACATTTATCTGGATGGGGGTTCCCGCGGCCCGAAGGGCCTCAGCGCCGGCTATAGCCGATCGGAACGATCCCGGTAGTCGGCGAAAGGTGTCGTGAGTCAGCTCATCTGCCCCGTCCAAAGAGATGCTCACGCGATCGACACCACTTTCCCGGATGCGCTTGGCCACGCCCTGGTCGATGAGGGTCCCGTTGGTTGCCAGGGCGACGATGAGTCCCCTTTTGCCGGCGTAGCTCATGAGGTGGAAGATATCGGGCCTAAGCAGTGGTTCTCCCCCCGAAAGTACCAGGATGGTGCGACCCCAACCGGAGAGCTCGTCAATCAGGCCTTCAGCCTCACGAACAGACAGGTCGTCAGGCGACACCTCGTCCGTTACGTCGGTTCGGCGGCAGTGAGAACAGACTAGATTGCAGGCAGCAGTGGTCTCCCAGAAAACGAGTCGGGGCCAGGGGTATGCATCTTTATGCTCCAACAGCTTCATCCCCTCCACTGTTCGACGAGCAGTTCAAGACTGTCGATCATGGCAGAGCCGTCGTTCAGAACCGGAGCTCGCACTGCACTGATGCCCAAATCCCCGGCTCTTTGCTTCATGATGATATCCAAATCATAAAGAATCTCTACCTGATCGATCACGAAACCAAACGGGCAGACTACCACCCTGTCTATGTCTCGATCGGCGAGCTCGACGAGGATTTGTTCAACGGATGGACCTAGCCAGCTCTGCCCATTTGCGCTCGCACTCTGGTAGGCTACAGTCCACCCTCCCGGAGGAAGTCCGAGCCTAGCGGCTACACACTCCGCGGTCTCTTGGAGTTGCAGCGGGTATGGGTCGCCGGGGGGGAGCGCCGTTTTGGGCAGGCTGTGCGCCGAGAAGACGACGTGGCTCCCGATTCCAGCATCGGACCCGAGTTCTCTCCACGAGGCGGCTATGGAATCCGCCAGGCCATTTATATATGGAGGCAATGTGTGCCAGCTATCGATGAAATCGAAGGCCAGTCCCGTCCCATTCATGGCTGAGGCAGTCCTGCCGCGGTAGCCTCCGACGCTGAGCTCGCTGAAGTGAGGAACGAGACAGATCACAAGAGCGCGGTTGACCACATCTCTCGCCATCTGCGAAATGGTGTCCTCGAGCAGAGGGTGCCAATGCAGCATGCCGACATAGACGGGAAGTCCGCAGGCTTTCTCGAGTTTCCGCGCCGTGCGATCGGCAATTTCCGAGAGCGGTGAGGCTCCGCCGATGAGACGGTACTTCTCGCGTACCCTATCTACAAGGTCTTCAGATTGCGGTCGACCTCCCCGAATATGTTCGAGAAAAGCCGGTATGTCTTCAAGGGAACTGGGGCCGCCGTGAGCAAGCAACAAGATGCCAGGTAAAACGCCTATCTTCACTCCCAGTCGAGGGCATTCGGGCACACACCGACGTGTGTGCGCAGCAGTGCCTTAGTGTACCTATTTTGCCCTATGAAACCAAGACAATGATGATTAGCTTGCGCAGCTTTGGTACCATGAAGGCGAGGGGAGTTCAGGGTTGTTCGTCACTGGCGGAGGACGCTTGTTTTGATACGTCTGTTTGTGGTACTCGTGGCTGATGTGCTCGTGACCCTGCCATTCGGCTTCTACCGTGCCTACACCCGCAAATTGTCGTTGCGCTGGTTTCTCGCAATCCATGTGCCGGTCATCCTGATCGTCCTCGCCCGATACGAAGCGCATCTCTCGTATGTGTTCATCCCCTTCACATGTGTGACCTTCGCCGGAGCCCAATACGTGGGCGGCAGAGTCGGACGATGGTGGATCAAGCGGCATTCGGTCGCACTTGCGCCTGGGCAACCAACGGTGCCGCCACCTCCTGGGTCCTCCCACGATCCGCGGGCGCCTCAAAACGTCTATCATGGTCTGAGGAGTCAATCGGATATGGGGGACGCGGGGTCCTGAGCTCATCCGTGAAGAAGGGCATGCACAAACCCAACCCCAGGACTTGGGCGCGATCCGGCCTCACACAGATCATGGGAGATCTCGAGGCCGAAATCATGGAATGCGTTTGGGAACTGGGCACTGTTTCGGTAAAGGACGTGCACCAGTGTCTGCTCGAGCGCAGAGAGATCGCCTACACAACTGTCATGACTGTGATGGGCAGACTGGCGGCGAAAGGGCTGCTGATGTCTCGCCCGGTCGGCCGTGCGTACCTATATGAGGCAGCCGCCAAGCGCGAGGACTTCTGTGCGGGAGTCGTTCGGGATTTCATGTCCGGCGTTCTGGCCAATGCCGACAAAGCTGTTCTTGCCCAATTCGTCGACAGCGTCACAGAGCACGACGTCGAACAACTCGACCTGCTCGCTCAGATAATTGAAGAGAAACGGCGGGAAAGGTCATCGTCGGTCTAGCTCTGCTCTTTGCCTCGCTGTCGCTGCTTGCCGCCGCGCCGTTCTTGGTCCGCCGGTTTGTCGAACCTGCAATCGATCACAGGGCCATGGTCTGGGTCTATTTCAGCGTCCTTGCGTGCCTGGCGGGATTGGTATTGGGGTTGTCGATCTTCTTGCTTCTTTTTCTGGCGCCGGAATCGTTCGCCGGCTTTCTGGGGACCGCCTGCGTTCACGGGACCCACTGCATCCATGCCCTTCCAATGTGGGTCTCATTCAGCATGTGGTCCTTGGTCGCGGCCGGGTTGGCCTGGCTCGTTACAAGAATGGCGTGGACCGGGCTAGTGTCTGTGCGAGCCAGTCGACGAGTAAGACGCGCGGTTCTGACCCGAGCTCTACCTATCGCGACCTCGCTGTCCCGTCCGGTATACGAAGCGGCCGACCGGGAGGTCTTCGCATTGACGGTCGGCTTCCTGCATCCCATCGTCCTAGTCTCCAAGGGGCTGCGGGAAGCTCTATCTTCCGAGGAACTCCAGGCTGTACTGGCCCACGAAGACGCGCACGCATCAGGGCACGACAACTTGATTCTGCTGCTGTCGCGAATGATCGACAGGGCCCTATTCATCTTCCCCGGTGTTGCCCGGGCTCAGGCCGGGGTGCGGCGTCATGTCGAGATATCTGCAGACACCGTCGCGTCGCGGCGTATAGGCGATACGCTCTTGGTCGCCACGAGCGTGAGCCGTGTTGCCGGCCTTCTCGTCGACTCGACGCGTTTCAGGTCATTTGCGATGCAACATATCGGCGCTGCCTTCGCCCACGAAGAACTCGCGCTTGAACGAGTGCGGTGCCTGGTTGACGATCACCGCGCCAACTCCTGCCGTCGCCGACTCCTTTGCGGTGTGGCAGCACTTGGGCTGATTCTTGCTCTCTTGGGGGTGAGTCTCTACTCAGTCACCGGTAATACGTTGACAGGCGGTCCCGGCGTCTCCACGTGCCTCGAAGTAAGTAATCGATAGCTGCTCGCGACCGGGTGGCTTCGAAGGCCTGGGTCGCCTCTTCTCATGGCCCAGCTCGTCCGTGATACTACAAACTGTAGTATGATTATCAGCACTGTCGGCTTACCCCTTGTCAACAGATCTTACAGCTCGACCAGCAGAGGTACGTCATGCCAACGAAGAAGACGCCGGCCAGCGTCACGCCAAGAAAGAAGGCGCCGGCCCAGCTGACGAAACGCGAGAGATTCGAGAAAGAGGGTCGGTTCCCGGTAAAAAAGACGGTTATCATCGGGTTGGCGGTGGTGGTTGTAGCCGTAGGAGCATTCTTCGGAGTGCGTTTGGCCACAAACACTCCCGCGGTGGGTGGCCCGACGGTCGTACAGGGTGGCGCCGACTACGGCGGCGGGCCCGTAGCGATGACCACCCTACAAACGGCGTCTGTCACGGGGGGGAATCTGCAGATTCCCGTCTCTGAGCTCCAGGCGAAGAAGATCGTGGGGGTCCTTTATCACCGTGACGATCCGATGCCCGCCGGCTACAACGACATTGCCGGCAACGCTCTTCCGGTTCTGGCCTATGTCGCTCCAAGCGGGCGCTTGGTTGTGGCCAGCTCTTTGTGCGAGCCCTGCCATTCGTATGAGTTCCACATAGAGGGAAATGATCTCGTCTGCAACACGTGCTTCACGCACTGGGACCTCAACACGCTCGAGGGGAAGAGCGGGGGTTGCCAATCTTATCCTCCGAAGGAACTCACCACGGTCGTTCAGGGAGACAACGTGAATGTGGCGACGGACGTTCTTGAGAGCTGGGTTCCGCGCGCCTAGAAGGCCGGTGACCAGGAACTTCTGACTCGGCCCGCACGCGATGCGTCTGTCAAACGTCGCTCTACGCAACATGCGGAAGCATTGGGCAAGGACCTTGATGCTTGCCGTCTTGATCACCTCGGTTGTAGCAGTGGTCGCTTCTCTCTACTTCGTCAACCGGAGCGCGAGCGGCGATCTTGCGAATAAGGTGGACGAATACGGCGCGAACATCACGGTTCTGCCCGACAGCGAGGAACTCCCACTGACCTATGGCGGGGTCCGCGTAGGAGGTCTCACTTATGGCGCGCACCCGCTGACGATGGACCAAGTCGCCCTCATCCGCAAGATAAAGAACGGCCAGAACATCAATCGGGTGGCCCCGAAACTACTTCAACTAGTCCAGGTCCAGGGCGTGAGTCTGATGGCGGCAGGGGTCCAGTGGGACCAGGAGTTGGGATTGAAGAAGTGGTGGCAGATCGAGGGCCGAACCCCGGGCGGCGCCACGGACGTACTCCTGGGTTCGCGGGCGGCTGCACGCCTCGGTGGACATCCGGGGTCGACCATCGATGTCAGCGGCCAAGAGTTCGCCGTCGCAGGGGTTCTGCAGCCTACCGGTTCCCAGGAGGACGACATCCTTTTTCTGGACCTGGCGACAGCTCAACGCTTGTGGAACCGTCAGGAGGAGGTGAGCTTCGTTGAGGTGTCTGCATGGTGCAGTTCCTGTCCCATCGAAGACATCAGTGCGCAGATCTCGACCGCGATTCCGGGCAGTCGGGTCTCGGCTCTCCGGAAGGCCATCGAGTCGCGCGAGATCCTTGTTGGCCAGTTTCGTCTGTTCAGCATCGTGATTTCCACATTCATGGTCCTTGCCGGGTGTTTGGTGATTCTGGCGTCCACTCTGGGAGCCGTTCGCGGCCGTAGGGGGGAGATCGGGATCTTCAGGGCGATGGGATTCCGGAAGCGGCATGTGATCGAGGTGCTGCTCCTCGAGAACCTCGTAATCGGCATTGCAGCATCGCTTGTGGGTGTCCTCTTAGCCGTGCTTGTCTCGGGGCCCTTCGCCCGGGTGGCAGCCGGTGTCTCGGGTGTGTCGGCTCCAAGGGCGGAGATTCTCTTCGCGGCTATCGGTGCCGCAACTCTCCTTGTCTTGATATCGACCCTATATCCGGCCTGGGTGGCTTCCCGTCTCAGCCCTTTGGTCGCGTTGCGGAAGGTCTGACCAGGATGGAGGGCATGGGGCTGAACAACATCGCCTTGGCGCATCTCGTGCGGCACAAAGGGAAGAGTGTCCTCATCATCCTAGGCTTGGCGACGGCCGTCGCGGCCTTCGTAGCGGTGATGTCTCTGACCTTCTCTTTGCGGACCACTCTCGATGGGCGTCTTGCCCGGTACGGCGCCAGTCTGATCGTGATTCCCCAGAACCCGCAGCTGTCACTGGAGTATGGCGGGGTCACAGTGGCCACGGCCGGGTCGGCACAGATGGCACTTCTCGATCCCTCGGCCGTCACCCGGGTGCAGAACATCAAGTCCAAAAAGTCCCTGGCCGCAGTGCTCCCGGTCGTGCTGCGTGCGGTGAACATCTCCGGGGCGGATTACCTTGCCATCGGCACCGACGTAGCTTCCAGTGCCCGGGTGAAACCATGGTGGAAGGTTGAGGGTACCCTCCCGGCGGGGGGCGACCAAGTGCTTCTTGGTCTGAAGGCACGGAACAAGCTCCGAGCTGATACGGGGACCTCCCTGAGAATCGGAGGGAAGCAATTCGTCGTGAGCGGAGTGCTGCAGGAAACGGGCGGTGAAGAGGACAACGCAGTCATAATGGATCGTGCGGCGCTGGCCGAGGCTGCAGGAGCGAATGCCGCGCCTAACATGATCGAAGTGGCCGTAACCGATTCAGGGATGGTGGAGCAGGTCGGGCGCGAGATCCAAGAGGCAGTCCCCGGAGTAGACGTGCGCTCGGTCAAGAAGAGCCTGGAGTTCAATGCTCGAGCGAATTCCTCTCTTGCCAGCATTGGTCTGGGGGCCACTATCCTCATTATCCTCATCGCTACACTCATCGTGGTGTTGACCATGTTGACTGAGGTGCGCGAGCGGCAGAAGGAGATCGGTGTGTTACGGGCCCTTGGTTTCAGAGCCCGTGACGTGATGGGCCTGATGTTCCGCGAGTCTCTGTTGTTGAGCGCCGTTGCTGCTGCAGTGGGTATCGCTCTAGGAGTTCTCGGTGCGCTGTACGGGCCGAAGATTATCCCCAGCCTGGATCTCAACTTCGCGGCGAGTATCCCGGTGATTGTTGGAGGTGCATTGCTGGCCATCGTGCTGGCCGCGATCGCCACGGTGTACCCGGCATTGATGGCTGCGCGCCTGGATCCCGCTATCGCGCTGCGAAAACTATAAGGAAGGTCGAATGCTTTCTGTTGCCCAGATAGGCAAGGAATATGGACCGGCCGGCCCCGGCCGCGTCGTCGCGCTTGCTGAAGTAAGCCTTGAGGTGAAGGGGGGGGATTTCGTTGCTATAATGGGGCCGTCAGGCTCCGGCAAGTCGACCCTGCTCTCTATTCTCGGGGCTATGAACCCTCCTACCACCGGTACCGTCACAATCGACGGGATAGACGTCTATGGGCTTTCACAGGAGCGACAAGCGGACTTACGCCGGGAATACATCGGGTTTGTCTTCCAGCAGTTGGAGCTGTTGCCTTATCTGACTGCCATTGAGAACGTCATGCTGCCGCTGGCCATCTTGAAGATGCCGGACAAGCGCGGCAAAGCACTACACGCTTTGGAGCAGCTGGGCCTGGACGCGAAGAAGGCCGCGCGACTTCCCTCCGAGCTTTCGGGGGGTGAGCAGGGCAGGGTTGCTATAGCCCGGGCCATCGTGAACGATCCGCCCGTAATTCTTGCCGATGAGCCAACCGGCAGCCTCGATACCGAGAGCGGGCAGCTGGTCCTGGAGCTATTACGGGAGCTCGCGCGCGCCGGCCACGCCGTGGTGATGGTGACGCACAATCTCGAGTCGCGGCTCGTGGCCAATCGCGTCATCAACATTCGTGATGGCCGTTGCACTTTCCCAGAGACTATCTCTGCGTGCAGCGCGGGCCGATGATAGACCAGTCCGCAGCCTAGTCTTCCTCCGCTGCCTCCTCGAACTCTACTTCGTCTTCCCACACGGGCTTCTGTATCTTCCTGCGGGAAGGCGCCGGTATCTTTTCGGAGGCCACGATCCTAGCGTATTCCAGGGGGAACTCCTCCCTGTAGCGCTCGATGGGGACTTTGCCCGTCAGGACGGACTTGTCGAACGGGATCGTGTGCCGGGAGAAGTGGGCAAAGTACATGTGCACCATCACGATCCACCCGATGGCCAAGATAGCTGCGTCGCTATGGACCATCAGAGCCAATGGGAGGGTCCAGCCGGGCAGGTGAGCGGTGGCCTGAGTAGGGTAGAGCAGGATCAGGCCGGTGACTATTACGGTGAGCGCTCCGGGGTAGACCAACCAATAGGCTGCTTTGTTCCGGTAGCTGAATCTATCGTATTTCGGCGGTTCTTTGCTCAAGTGGAAAGTGTGCTTGATGTCTTGGATGAAGTCCTTGACGTCCTGCGGCTTGGGCAGGACCGCGGTGGAGAAGGGCCGGCTGACCATGATGTACATCAGGTGGTAGGCACAGACGGCAATCATGATCCAGGCCGCATAATGATGCACCGCTCTCACGTTGTCGACGCCGTGCCACACTCCCATCCACCAGGCGCTGGCGGCCCACTCACTGTACTTGAGGGGAAGGCCAGTTATGGCCAGCACAAAGAACGACGCTATTAGAAGAAGGTGCTGGGCCCTTTGCTGCACGTCGAAGCGGGTAATTGCTACACCCGTTCTGCGTTCTTCAATCACGATGCGCGATGACATGGCCTATTCCTCCTCTCCCTTGCGGCGCCGTTTCGCTCTGCGGCGCTTGATCCGACGACCCACCCACGGCACACCGCGCAAGCTGATCGACGTCGCCACTATCAGCCCACCTCCTGCCAACATGCCCCGGCTGAGTATGTAGAAAGCCTTCCCCCCCCAGTAGGCCTGCGGGAGGAAATCTGAATTCACTGCCTTATGGCCCAAGAACCCACTGACGAATTGGGGCTGGGCGTCAGGGTGGCACGTGCGGCATGTCGCCAGTAGGTTGTCCATGCCTGCCACCGGCGAGTTGGGATCGGTTACCGAACTGATGTTGTGGGCGCCGTGACAATTCGTGCAGGTCGCCGTATCGAGCTGTTTGAGCGGGGCGCTCCCCGGTGCCAGATTCATCGCCTTGCCATGAAACGATCTCATGTACGAGGCGTAGACCTTCTCCACGATGCCGTATTTGTCCATCAGCTTGGGATCGTCGTGGCACTTTGCGCAGGTGTCGGCAACGTTTTTCGGATACGTTGAGGACGCCGGATCCAGTACCCGCACTACGTTATGGGGATTGGAAGTGACGCTGTGACAGTCGGTGCACGTGGCGGGATCGCTGTTGCCATCGAACTGAGGCTTGCCATGGACGCTGTTCTTCCACTGGGCGTACTCGTATTCGTGGCACGTGCCGCACTTCTCGCTAAGGGACAGCTTGTTGAGTGGACTCTTCACGTCGTGCGGCTCATCGCCGTGGCACGACGTGCAATCCTTGTAACGATGGACCGAGTCTGACCCAACCTTCGTGTCCACAAACAGGATGATGGGGGTGCCATCTGGACGCTTGATGGTCATGAGGTTCTTGATAGAAGGATCCCCGTGACAGGAGAGGCAGTGCTCCTTGTCTGCGAACATCTGGACGGCGTTGGGATCAATCGCGGTCACGGCGCCAGAGGGAGGGACCACGCTGGTGGACGACCCCTGAGTGGTGATAGGGGTTGTCGTGCTGCTGCCCGCGGCGGAGGTTGGAGTGTATGGGGAGGTGGTGGTCGTTTCCGCTATATGACAGCCGGGGGTGCCATGGC
Organism: Actinomycetota bacterium; assembly: GCA_023483915.1. Classification (GTDB taxonomy): domain Bacteria; phylum Actinomycetota; class Thermoleophilia; order RBG-16-64-13; family RBG-16-64-13; genus JAMDEO01. Next base: position 41,948 of record JAMDEO010000097.1, on the reverse strand, counting down.
CGGGTTCTGGGTTACACGTGTTTCCGGGATGGGCTATCGCAGGTCCTGCGTACAAAGTTGCCGCGAGCCCAATGGCGAGTGCTGCCGCGATGGCGATCCCGGAGGCGAGGAACAGCGATTTACGGAGTGACTTCCCTCTCACAGGCTTGCTATTCCTCATGCCGCCTCTCCTCTCGCCAGCCGTCCACGCCTGGCTAGCAGGATCTCGAAGAATGACGTTTCGCCCCCTGCCTTCATCAAAGCCCTATGAAACCGTGACTTACAGGCGATCACTGATGACAAGGTAAGCATTTGTCTTATGGAATCCTCAGTAGTTTGCTTATATATCTGTACTGTACTAGCGCGAGCCAAAGAATGGCCTAAGAGTCGGGCTTGAAAGACTAAGGAACTCCTAAGAGAACGGCGCAACAGCAGATAGCGAAGACCAGGAGTACTCTGATCTTCATCTAGGACTTCGGCTGACAGGACCTTCAGTAGTGATCCCTCGACAAGCCAGGAGAATCAGTCACAACGAGGCTGCCCCCGGGGGGCACTGGACTTCGCTTTTCAGCAGCCTGCTAGATCGTTAGTCCGCAAGCTCGGTCCTCGCCCAGCGAGTAATGTCGGCATTGTTCTTCAGATTCAGTTTCTTGAGAATGTGTGCACGGTGCGTACTCACCGTCTTGGGGCTGAGGGATAGCTCCCGGGCTGCCTCGGATACGCTCGTACCGGAAGCAAGGAGGCGCACCACCTGGTGCTCTCGGCGAGAGAGGGGTCCGTAAGGTCGAGGCTGTCCCCCAATTTGCACGACGTACGCCAAGTGCTCGGCAAGGGGAGCGCTGACGTAGTGCCCGCCCAGCGCCACTTTTCGAATTGCCGCGACGAGCTCCTCAGGAGCGCTTTCTTTGGTCAAGTATCCCGACGCCCCTGCCCGGAGGGACCGTACGGCATACTGCTCCTCGGGGTGAATGGTCAGCATGAGGACGGGCAAATGCGGCCGTTCTTTTTTTAGTTGAGACAGAACCTCAAGGCCGTTGAGGTGGGGCATTGTGATGTCGAGCAGCACCACATCATAGTCGCCCGTCAGAGCTTCATGTAGAGCTTCCCGTCCGTCCGCCGCTTCGCCGGCCAGGATCAAGTCGGAGGTTTCCTCGATTATGTGTCTCAGGCCCCGCCGAGACACCGGGTGATCATCAGCGATAAGGATCTTCAGCACGAGGGGCCCTTCGCCCTACCAAGAGGAATACCCAGGGTCACAACGGTCCCTTTCCCGGGTGTTCCGCTGACTCTCAATTCGCCCGACCACTCGCGAGCGCGTTCACGCATGCCGAGCAACCCGAATGCGCGGGGGTTTACAATCTGGCTCTCCCGGATTCCTTTACCATTATCGCTGATTCGTAGTATTACGGAGTGCGGCCCCTTTGTCAGACGCACACTGACCCTCGTTGCCTCCGCATGGCGAACGACGTTGGTAAGGGCTTCTTGGCAGATACGGAAGATCGCTGTGGAGCGGTCACGGTCAAGAACAATATCATGGGGATGGGCGCTGAATCGGCACCGCAGTCCAGCACGCTTGCCGAAATCGCAGGTCAACCATTGCAGTGCAGGGGCAAGGCCAAGGTCGTCAAGCACTGCGGGCCTGAGCTCGGAGCAGATCCTCTTGACGCTCTGGATAGTCTCCTCAACCAGCTTGTACAGGGATTCCGTTCTCCTGACCAGAAGCTCATGATCCTGCGGGAATCTCCCTGCCAGCCAAGACAAATCCATCTTGATGCCGGTCAAGGTCTGGCCCAGTTCATCATGGATCTCCCGGGCCAATTTGGTCCTCTCGTCCTCGCGTACTGACTCCAGAAAGCGGGATAGCTCTCGCAGTTGGTCGTGCGAGGCTTTCAATTCCTCCTCGGCCCTTTTGGCTGCCGTGATATCAAAGACCATGTGAAAGTACAGTGTTCTTTCATCCGGGCCGGACGGCGCGACGGGATAGATGGCTACCCTTAGCCATCGCCCAGTTTTCTCGTCAAACGCTTCTCGCTCAACTGCGCACCCTTTCTCGACGGCTTCCTCCAAAGGGCAAGCATAAAAGGGCTCCTCGAGCCCGTGAACGACAGTGGGACAGTACTGGCCGATAATGGCATCCGGCTCCAACCCAAGTTGGTCGCGCACCGCCCTGTTCGCCTGCAAAATGTAGTGTTGATCATCGAGAACGAGAGCGTAGAAAGGGAGCGCCTCGAGGAGAGCGGAGGCCGGTACTCGCAAGCTCGCTTCTGGGTCCACGGAGCGGGCACCACCGCAGGCGGACGATTCTGTGCTGCTCGGCGTTTCATCGTGATGCTGAACTCTTCTCGCGCGGTTGCCCATTTGATGCTTCGATTGCTCCCCTACAGCAGGGGCTGCCACTCGTCGAGATTACGTTCTACGAGCGCCGAGCCAGATGAGTTGGTACAAGCTCTTGGTTCCACGACTGCAAGGTTATCATCTTGCTCGGTCTTGCTCCGTCCCACTTCTTAGACGGGCTCGGCTACGCGAGCCTCCTGAACGACGGGCTCCTGAAAGCCGGGCAATTCCGCGGGCACAGGCGAGAGGACCTCCTCGGCCGGTTCCAGGGGCAAATTAGCCGCAGCCATTATTTGGGCGTATTCCAGCGCGTGCTCTTCCCTGTACTGATGCAAGGGAACCTTGCCTGTGAAGATCGACTTGTTCATTGGGAACACCAGCGGGTGGAGGTGGGCAAAATACATGTGGACGATGAGTATCCAGCCCACCGCGAGCACAGCCTCGTCGCTATGGGCGACCAGTGCAAACGGAATAGCCCAGCCGGGCAGGATCTTGGCGGCCGTCACGGGGAACATGAGGATCAAGCCGCCTCCTATCATGATGAGAAGGCCCCACCCAACGGCCAGATAGTCGAACTTTTCTCGATAGCTGAATCGGCCGTACTTTGCCGGCTCATCGCTCAGGCCGACCCAGTACTTCACATCCTGGATTAGGTCCTTAACATCCTGGAACCGCGGAAGCATATGAGTCGGAAAGGGCCGTCTCAACACGACGAGGCAGACCACTAGGTAGATGGCATGGTAGACGAAGGAGGAGATCATGACCCAGGCCGCGCCGTGATGTACCATCCTCAAGTTGTCGATGCCGCCCCACACCCCTATCCACCATTGGCTGATGCCCCAGTCGCTGAACTTCATGGGCAGGCCGGTGATGGCCAGCATGATGAACGAAGAGAACATCATGATGTGCTGGATCCGCTGATGTATGTCGAAGCGACGGATGAAGTCACCGTCGATCCGGTCAGCTGTAGCTCCGCTCGTGGCCATATTCCTTCTACTCCTCCTCTTTCTTAGGAGGTTTCCTCCTACGCTTGATCCGATCCACACCCTTGCGCGCAAAGGGCCCGGCGACTAGGGCGACACCGCCCGCTAGGACGACGCGGGTAAATACGAAGAAGAACTTCTCGCCCCAAAACACCTGGGGAATATGAGCTGGATCGGCCTCTTTGTGACCAAGGAAACCCTTGGCGAACTCTACGCCGGCGCCTGGGTGGCACTGCTCGCAGGTCTTGGCCAAGTTATCCATGCCGGCTACCGGCGAGTTGGGGTCTGAGACCAGGGCGATGTTGTGCGAACCGTGGCAGTTCACGCATGTCGCCGTGTTCAATTGCTGCAAGGCCGGGTTCTTACCGGAAAGGCTGATGGACTTGCCGTGGAAAGAATTCATGTAAGAGTCGTAGACTTTCTCCACGATGCCGTATTTGTCCATCAATTTCTGATCGTTATGGCACTTTGCGCACGTCTGCGCGATGTTCTTTGGATAAGTGGAGGCCGAAGGATCCAGCACTCGCACGATGTTGTGCGGGTTGGAGGTGGAACTGTGGCAGTCCACACAGGTGGCCGGGTCACTATTTCCGTTGGCCTGAGGCGCACCATGCACGCTCTTTATATACTGGTCGTACTCGTGCTGGTGGCAGGAGCCACATTTCTCTGCTAGAGATAGCTTGGTCAGCGGAGTCTCTACGTCGTGAGGCTTGTCCGTGTGACAGGTGGTGCAGTCGTTGAAGCGATGCACTGAGTTAGAGAATTCGTTGCCATCCACATACAGAGAGACGGAGGAACCATCGGGCCTCTGGACCGTCATGAGGTCGGCGAGGGAAGAATCGCCGTGACAGGAAAGGCAGTTGTTTTTATCCACAAAGGTTCGGGGTGCGCTGGGATTGGATGCAAGCGACGAGCCTCCAAGAGGCACCCGGCCGCCTGCCGACACCGAGCTCCCATTAACGCCCGTCGCAGAGGCAGTGTCTGCGGTGGAGGTGGTCTCCGCAGGAGAGGTTGTGTCGGTGGTGGATGGGATGGTGACGCCGGTGGTCGTAGTAACCTCGACGTGGCAACCAGGCCCTCCGTGGCCAGGTTCGGGATCACAAGTGTTACCCGGGTGCGCGCTGGCAGGGCCCGCGTAGAAAAGGGCGATAAGGCCTAAAGCTGCCAACGCGGCGAGGGCCAGCCCAAATCCGCCCAGGATTGCCGCCCGAGAGTTACTGCAAATGAAATGCCGGCGGCTTCTCAACGCCACAACTCCTCTCGCGATCAGCCCGCCGCGGCTTGACTCTGGCAAGCCATCCGCCACCGTCAAAAATGGGTAGTGATTTCATCGAGTTAGTAATCATAATGTTCACTTTCACTTTACAGCCGGCCGGCAAAGAAAAGGCTAAGAGCTGGCCTCGACAGACTAAGGAAGCCCTAAGAGGTCGCGTTGGCGACGCAAGCGGCGTCCTCTATACTGCGTTGGTGGAAATTGTGATAGGGATGATGCGCATTGTGAGCTTTTGAGGCGCCTGTGTCTCGCATAACTACGATAAGTCTGCAGTACAGGATCATCATCCTCGTGCTGCTTTTGATGACAGCCATGCTCGTTTTCTTCGCTGTCTGGGGAGGCCAGGCGATGCAGCAGGCCCAAGGCCAGATGGAGCAAGAACGAGCCGTCAGTGTGCAGTTGGCAGCCGCCCGAGTCGATGGCCTCGTACGCCGTGACTTGGCTGACCTCACGAAGATCGCGCAGGCGCTTGCCGAGGGGAGCGGGGACAAGCTTCGGCCACTGGAGGCCCCGCTCACAAATAGAGGCCCGGACGACGCCTTCACGGGTGGTGTTTATTTAATGGACAGTACGGGCCGGCTTCTGGCTGGGAGTGATCCCATAGAAGGGGTTCCGATCGGCGCCGTTCTTCCCCAGGGGGACCTCCTCAAGACCCTTGTTGCAAACGGGGAACCCGGTGTGAGCAATGCGGTTCCATTTGGAGCCGATGAAGTGCAGTCTTTACTAGTTGCGCTTCCGGCGACCCCGGCCGGTACCCAGACAAAGGCCATCCTCTTCGGTGCGATAAGGCTTGCCGACTCGGGCTTTGTCGAGGCCATCCAACCCTTGGCGCTTGGACAGACCGGGTACGCGGAGATCTTCGACAACACAGGGCGACCTCTAATCGACATTTATCCCGAGCGGACTTTCGGCACCGCCGAGCACCAGCAGCGGCTGGCAACTCTTCTTGTAACCGCGCAGCCGGAAGTCACCAAATGTCATGTATGCCATACCCCCAGTGGGCCAGTATCGGGTCAACAGGTAATGGCTTTCGCTCCCGTAACGAGTGCGGGCTGGGGGGTGGTAGCTGCACAGGCGGAGGGGGAGATCCTCGCTCCCTTGCGTCAGTTGCAGTGGCCGCTGTTGTGGGGCAGTGGGATCGTGTTCATATTCGCCGTTGTCTTCGCGTGGCTGGCCGGACGTACCGTCGTGCGGCCGCTCAACCGCCTGATGCTCGCTTGCGAAGGCATCGCCGGGGGTGACCTGAAGAGGCCAGTTCCCGCTGTCGGCGTAGGGGAGATCCGTCGTCTTGCCCACGCCTTCGATACCGTGCGGGAAAGACTGGCGGCGGCCCTTTCGGAGATGCTTTCCTGGAATGCTGTACTGGAAGAGCGTGTAGAGGAGAAGACAGCGGACCTTCTGCTGCGGAACCGCGAGCTCTCGGCGCTGAATGAGGTACTCCTTGCAGCCGGCGAGTCCCTGGAGCTAGACAAGGTCCTCTCTCTCGTGGCAGGGACCGTGGGCAACGTGTTCGGCGCCGACGCGGTCACGATTCTCCTGGCACCGCCCAGAGAGGAGACTATGTGGCACGCCGGGGTAGAGTTGCCTGAAGCGGACCTACGGAGATTGCTTCGAGACGGCTGCGCGGATGGGCGTGGGCGGGACGGTTCGCTGGAGCCAGTCATCTTGGAGGATTTGAGTAAGGCCGACAGAGCGTGCGGGGCACTGGCTGTTGCAGGCGTTGGCTCCTTGGCGCTAGTACCCCTGCGCTTCGGGGAGCGGCCTGTCGCTTCGCTCGCCATCGCATTCCGCGAACGACGCGGGTTCTCTCCTCGTGATATCGAGCTGTTGCGCTCCATCGGCAGTCAGATCGCCCTCGCCATCGATCGGGCCCTGCTGTACCACGAAGAACAACGTGCGGCTGCTCGTGCGTCCTCTTTGCTGGGCATCGCCACAGAGATCTCCGCGCTGGAGAGCTTGGATCACGTTCTCGAACGAATCGTCGACGAAGCTGCAACGCTGCTGGGAATGGAGAAGGCCCAGCTTCTCCTGTTCGGGGAGGATGGACTGGATACGGCGGTAAGCATGTCCGCGGGCAACCAGGTTGTGAAAGCGGCTCATCAGCGACCGTCCCGGGAAGAAGGACTTGGCGGATTAGCCGTCTCCACCGGGGCACCGGTTTGGACGGCGGACTACGCGGCAGACGCGAAACTCAGTCATTCAGAACAGGAGGCCGCCTGGGCGGATGGGATCCGTTCGGCCATTGCGGCCCCATTACAGTCGGGAAGTAGGGTCATTGGGGTTCTCTACGTTGGGAGTGCATCAGCCAATCAATTCCAGGAGGAGGACGTCTCGCTATTGCTCGGGTTTGCCAGCCACGCAGCCATCGCCATCGAGAACGCCCGCCTGTTTTCCGAAGCGGGGAAGGTGCAGGCGTTACGCGAACTGGATACTCTCCGTTCGCAACTGGTGTCCACCGTATCGCACGAACTGCGGACGCCACTCGCGGGCATCAAGGCCTACGCAACAGCGCTCCTGAGAACCGATGTGGACCGAAGTGAACGTATGCAGCGCGACTATCTGAGCGCTATCGATCAGGATTGCGACCGCTTGACGACCTTGGTTGAAGAGTCTCTCGACGTATCGAGGATAAGGGCGGGAATGCCGGGCCTGAACCGGGAACCGCTGTCGCCTTCAGGCGTGATTGAGCGGGCCATCGCCGGGATCCGGCCCGTCGCCAAACGCCGAGTGATCTTGTGTGAAGCGGACCCCAATCTCCCTGCCGTCTGGGGAGATCCGGAGCGCGTGCAGCAGGTTCTCGGCAACCTTCTGTCGAACGCTTTGAAATTCTCCGCTTCTCCCTCTTCCGTCACGGTCTCAGCGCATCTGGTCGGAGAGGTCATCCGATTCGCCGTCGTGGACCAGGGGATGGGACTGCGCCTTGAAGAGTACGAGCGCATATTCGAGCCGTTCTACCGAGGCGACGGTGCCAAAACAGGACGGGAGAGAGGTACAGGGCTTGGCCTGGCCATCTGCAAGGGAATCGTGGAAGCGCATGGCGGGCGGATCTGGGTGGACAGCGAGGTTGGCAAAGGCAGCGCGTTTTACTTCACCCTACCCCTGCACGTGGCCGTGAAGGGATAATACGTGCATCAGGGTGACATTCTTGTTGTGGACGATGAGCCTCGGCTGCTCGCCTTCCTCCGCAGTGAGTTGAAGGCCAGCGGCTACCGGGTGAGTGTAGCCCGCGACGGCAAGGGGGCGCTCTTGGCCGCCGCTGCCCGCGGGCCCGATCTTGTGATCCTCGACGTCATGCTTCCCGATATGGATGGGTTTGAGGTGTGCCGGCGGCTGCGTGAGAAATCGAGTATGCCCATTCTGATGCTGACTGCGCGGGTAAACGACACGGACAAGGTGACGGGCCTAGATGCAGGAGCCGATGACTACTTGACCAAGCCCTTCAGCACGTCGGAATTGCTCGCGCGCGTGCGTGCGCTGCTACGCCGGGTGCGGGCGAGTGACACCGGAGGCCCGGGCACAGAGCTTCGCAGCGGCGATTTCGTTATCGACTTCCAGAGGCGGAGAGTGGAGATCCGCGGAGAAGAAGTACGACTTAGTGCCACGGAGTACAAACTGTTGGCGGAACTGTGCCGTAATGCGGGCCGGGTCATGCTGACAGAGGAACTTCTGGCGCGGGTGTGGGGAAGCGCCTGTCGTGAAGAGACCCAATATGTCTGGGTCTATATCGGCTACTTACGAAAGAAGCTGGAGAAGGATCCCCGGCACCCCGAGTACGTTCTGACCTACCCGGGTGTCGGCTATAGCTTCCGCGGTCCTGACATCCAGACTGAAGCCGCGGCCCCTTCTTAGGTTTTCCTTAGCTCTCCCGGTCGACCTGTTCCTCGGCAACCATGATAAAGTTGAGCGGGACTTTTCCGTCCGGCTTTTGGGTACAAGGGGGGAGCGCTGAGTCGGGTTCTTCGGCATGCGCAAGACGACGGGGTATCACGTGTCCGGTCATTTTTCGATGACAGGGTTCGCCCTTGTTCTCACGCCCGGGCATCCCGAGCGAAGGTCATCCGAGCAAGTCGCCTGGCCAACTCGGTTGCCTTGATGGCTCAACTGCCCTCAGGGGGTGCGCAGGTTCTCCTCCTCGGAAGCAGAAATACCTCTCTGAACGTTGGAAGGGAGACAAATTAGTGGGCAAGAAGATTGGTCTAGTCAGCATTGCTCTGATCGTTTTCATGGTCTTCCTGATGGCCTTTGTTTCGATAGCCTCGGCCGCCCCCGGCGATCACTCCAATGTGGTAAACACAGTTCACAATGTCACCAGAGGTCTTCCAGGCGCAAATCCCTGTGAGGGCTGCCATATCCCGCACGACGCCAGCGGAGCCTTCCTCTGGGCGCGGAATCCTCACGCGTCCGGTGGTGGTAGTTCTGTCGGCCCTAGCTCGACCACGGCCATCAAACCTTTGTGCTACAGCTGCCACGACGGGACCGTCGCGGTAACGGGCATGAAAACCGTTTTCGACCCCACGAAGGCGAATCACAAAACCAAGGCGGCCTCCACGCTCATTACCAGCGGGTCGCAAAAAGGTCAGCCCTATGGCCCGGGCAGGGACTGCGATCTTTGCCATAACCCTCACGACGATGGCAACACCGATTTCTTGATCTACGGGCGCACGGGGGCCAATGGCGCCCACGTTACCGTCACCCCTGGAGGTAACGTGTGCGTTGCTTGTCACGCCGGTAACCTCGATGCGAGCCTGGGCGGCACGGGTATCAATCACAGGACCCACATCGTTCCGAGCGCAGTCAGCATGCCTATCGACGCGATTTGGAATCCGTTTGCTGGAGATTACACCGGTACGAGGTTGTTTGATCCAACAACCAACCTCGTGTCGGCCAAGGCCAATGCGGTATTGGCTTGCGAATCGTGTCACACGCCGCACGGCTCGATCACCGATGAGAACTCATTGAACACCATGGCTCCCGCGCAGTTGTGCATCAATTGCCACAAGTAGGGATCATGTGTTCGAGAGCACGGCAGAGTCTTCGCGGTACGCCTCAATAAGATTGATTGGAGAGACTTAATGAAGTCAAGGAGGTTCTGGTATCTCGTCTTGGTGGGGGGTGCCCTAACCGTCCTGGCGGTCAGTCTCGTCTCCGGATGTGCAGGTTCTGAGAATAACGGGACCGTTAGCACATCGGCGGGCCAGTTGGTCCCTGGCCAAGGGTCCGAGAATGAGTCACAGCCGGTATCCGACAAAGTGTGGCAGGCTACGCTCGCTTTGCATGTCGAGATAGGCCCCTCCTTACCGGCGGACCAACCTGCCGACATGGCCGTAATCGACGGCACGATGTTCGTAGTCGATACGGGCCACGGCCAACTGGTTGAAGTGACGGCCGACGGGAAGAGTTCACTCGTGCTGGACGGGCAAGTCGACCCCAAGCTGGTTCTATCCGCGCCGATGGCGATCGCCAGCAACCAAGGACAGCTGTATGTCGCCGATTCGGGGACCGGACGGGTGCTTATCCTGGCCCCCTCGGGAAAAGTGAGCCAGGTGATCACTCTAGCCAGAGGTAATTCCGCAGACGCCCTGCCGCCCCGGCCTATCGGCATTGCAGTTTGGAGTGACGGTTCGTTCGCGGTGAGCGACGCGAACAACCACAGGCTGATCAAGTACGACACAGCCGGCAATCTTCTCTGGACGGTTGGGAGCGGCGTGCCTGCGACAGGCGAGAACGGCTTCAATGTCCCCGGCGGGCTGGCGCTCGATAGGGATGGGAACGTGTATGTCGTCGACATACTGAACGCACAGGTCAAGAAGTACTCAGCTGACGGCAAGTTCGTGTCGGCTTTTGGACAGTCGGGCGACACGGCCGGCCGCTTTTCCCGGGCAAAGGCGGTGGCCGTAGACGATGCCGGGAATATCTATGTGAGCGATAGTCTGGCGGTCGCGGTCCAAGTGTTTGATCAGGCCGGAACCTATTTGGGTCTCGTGGGTCGCAAGGACCCCGGGGACCAGAACTCGGCCCCATTGTTTGAGGCTCCTCACGGGCTGAAGATCATGGACGGTAAGCTCTATGTCGTCGACCGTTATGCCGGACTGTTTGTATTCGATCTGCCGGCTACCCCCCAAGGGGCGGGTTCGTAAAAGGCGGTTGGGTTGATCGGAGGCTAGCCAGCTTGGCGAAGTTGTCTAAGATCCGCGCTGCGACCGGGCGCCCGCGTCTTTGGCTGGCGTTGGTCCTTGGTGCGGCCCTGGTGCCGCTTGTGGCACTGGCCGTCTATGCCCAGCCCGGCTTCCCTCCCACTGAAACTTCGACCAGCATAGTCGACTCCTCGACCTCCAGTTCCACTGTTCCCACCTTGCCGGGTCGCATCGTGACCCACACCAACGCGGGCCGCCAGGGAGTGGTGGTTCCGTTTTCCCTTCCGTGCGATGGTTGCCACGTTCCCCACAAAGCAAGCGCCGCGAATCTGTTGGTGGCTGAGGTGCCGGCGCTTTGTGGAAGGTGTCACGATCTCAATTCCATCCACAGCGACCCGGCAGTGAAGCAATACGTTGCTGGGTCGCCCCGGCCTGGCGACTGTTTGTCCTGCCACCTCCACAGCTTGGGCTTCATGGCGGACACCAGTGCATTTCCTCATACCCTCACAAAGCAGATCGTGGGGTACGACGATCTCGATCAGGACGGGAACCTCAGCCCCGGCGATCGCATTCACTACCGGATAGACTATCGGAACCCCGGACCGGAAGATGTCAGTGGGGTACTGCTGCGTGACGAACTCGATACGGCCCATGTGGCTTCGGTCGAAGGAGTCACGGGTGGGGGATCATTCGACGGGACCGCAGTTCGTTGGAACCTCGGGGATATGGCAGCCGGAGTGAGCGGTTTCGTTACGTACGACGTGGTGCTGAAGGGCGCTCAGGCCTTCAGTGGTGGCGCGGCCACAACAACTACCGGTCAGGGCGCCGCGGCTGCCGGGGAGACCACGACGACTGCTGGCGGCGGCACCCCGACCAGCCAGAGCACGACGACTACCGGTCAGAGCACCACAACCACCGAAGAGACTCCCACAACCAACAGTCAGAGCACCACAACCAGTGCGAATATGCCCACGACCACGATCGTGACGACGGAGCAGGCTCCTATACCTGAAGCATCTGAAGCCGCCTCCACGGCTCCGCCCGTCAACGTGGTCAACATTGCCGTGCTCATCACTGACAAGTGGGGGCCCGTCTTCACGTCGGTGGTCGCTCCGGTTGTCGTATCCGGCTCGGCCTCGGGGGGGACGAGCATTCCTGCGACGGGCGAGAGCACCACGACAACCGCCTCGTCGGCGAGAACTCCGATAGTTGTGGCCGCACCCAACGATGTGGTCAACATCGTAGTGCTCACTGCGGACAGCCGGGAACCCGTCTTCAAGTCAGTAGTCGTCTCCGTAGCGACGGGCGGTCTGCACTCGAGCGAACTTCCCACGACTTCGACGACGGAGAGCCAGGCCACGGTCTCTTCCCCGTCTGCCCTTACTCTCAGTGCACAGGCCGTGGGGTACGACGATCTCGATCAGGACGGGAACCTCAGCCCCGGCGATCGCATTCACTACCGGATAGACTATCGGAACCCCGGACCGGAAGATGTCAGCGGGGTACTTGAAGACGGGACCGCAGTTCGTTGGAACCTCGGGGATATGGCAGCCGGAGTGAGCGGTTTCGTTACGTACGACGTGGTGCTGAAGGGCGCTCAGGCCTTTAGCGGTGGCGCCGCCACAACAACTACCGCCTCGCCTCCGGCGGGTGGCAGCACCACCACGGAGAATCCTGCAACGACCACAACGGCGACCACGGAAGGGACTTCGGCGACGACATCGACGGATACTCCCGCCTCCGAATCGCCGACTACTACTCTGTCGGCCTCGTTACGGCCGCAGGCCCCCGGAGCGCTGATAGCGGCAGTGTTGGCGATTTTCCCCTTCGCCGGCGGAGCCGGCCGGCGCCTGTTGTCACGTAGGAAAGCGGGCAAAAGGCAGGGGAAGACGCCCAAGGGCCACTCGTAATCTGAGGGTCGGAGGTCAAGCCCCCGGCTCCGCATCGGAGCTTGGCTCCGCGGCCTTACCGCCGGCGCGGCTGGACTATGATCGCGGCTTCCTATCCCTCCCACTTCTCGACCTCGACCAGGCACGAGTTGGGTGCTTGGCCGGGGGAGGTCGGAGTTATGAAGCGCTTTGAGGTCAGCGTGTTGACGCACCCGGCCCGGTCGGGAGAACGGCCCGGCTCGCCCAGTGGCAGGTAGTCGCCACAAGATTCGTACGAGTGGACCGTTCCCGGCGGGACGCGCTCGGTCACCTGCGCAGCCAAAATCACGGAGGCCCGGTCGTTGTACGCGCGGATCAGATCGCCGTCGGCAATACCGCGCACCGCTGCGTCCTTGGAGTTGACGCGCATGATCCAGTAGTAGTGTCCGTCTTCCTTTCGCACCCTGTGGTCCTTGATCTCATCCGTCCAAGCCTGTTTGAGGTCACTGACGGTGTGGAAGCTGAACCGAGGATGGGGGGACACCATGGCGAGTGGATATTTCTCGAAAACCTCGGCGGCGTGATGGCCTTCCCAGCTAGGTAGGTACTGCGGCCCCATGACAGGACGCTCCGGATCCTCACCATCGGTATCATAGAAACGTTTTAGGCTGTTAGCGACGAACTCGATCTTGCCGCTCTGGGTTTGTAGACCCCTTCCCCCGATCTGATCCCAGGGCGGCGGGCCCCAGTCGGGAGTATCCTTCGGCCGGTCTTCAGCGAACCAGCGCAGGGCCGGAGTGGGCTCTTGACCCTCGGGAACCGGGACCAGGTAGTAGCCCTTCTTCTCGAACTCCTCCCAAGTGAGGCGGCTGGGAAGATCACTGGCCTCGAAGACTCGCTTCACCCAGTCGTACTCCGTGTGGCCGCCCTCGGTGAACTTGTCCTCGAAGCCCAGGCGTCTGGCCAGCAATCGGAAGATCTCGTAGTCAGACTTGGAGTCGCCCAGCGGCTCGACGCATTTCTGCTGAAACACGATGATCCGATGGTTGACCTGGTCGAACTTGTGGGTGCCGTAGCCTGAGGGGTGCGCCCAGTCGCCGATGTCGTAGCGTTCGAAGTTGGTGCATGCCGGCAGGACAATGTCGGCGAATCGCGCTTCGCCTTCAAGCCAAATAGACTGGTTCACGACAAAGGGGACCTTCCCCTCCCTGTAGCTCCGCACGAATCGGTTTGTCTCGGTCATTGTTCCGATGAAGGAACCACCATAGCGGTAGTACATCTGCACGTGTGGGTAACCCGAAGCCGGGTATTGGTACTTCTTGAACTGCATCTCGATGGAACCGCCGCAGAAGCCTTTGCTACGCCACTCGAGGTCTTCATGATTCATCATCTCGGGGATGCGTAGGCGGTAGCCTATTTGCCCCTCGGCGCCGTGCTGCGGGTTCGAAATTGCTCCTCCATTGGGCCACATACGGGCAGCCAAGCGGTAGCCGGACGCCGTGTTGGCGGTATCGGCCGAGATGCCACCCTCCGCATAGCCGGGGAACCAGAAGGAACGATCGGCGGGCACGCCGCCGGTAGTGGAATAGATGTTGCTACCGGGCTTGCCCATGCCCTGCATGGCAGCCAGAGCGATCATCGTCCGGGCATATTCGGCGCCATAGGAGGAGCGGCAGGCGCCACCCCATCCGCCCATTCCACCGGCAGCCAGCATGGTCCTCTTTGAGCCCCATTCTCGAGCGAGGGCCCGTATCTCGCGGGCGGGAATCGTGGTTTCGCCCTCGGCCCAGGCGGGGGTTTTGGGGACACCGTCGCTTTCACCCAGAACGTACCGCTTCCACTCGTCAAAGCCGTGGGTGCGAGCGGCCACGTATTCCTTGTCGTACATCCCCTCGGTCAGCCACACGAAGGCAATGCCCAGGCCCAGAGCGGCGTCCGTGCCCATGCGCGGAGCCAGCCACTTGTCCCCGAAGAGGCCGGCGGTGTGGTTGAAGTAAGGATCAATGAAGATCATTTTTACACCGAGATCCTTGAGCCACTGACGGCGAGGAGTGCTCTCATGGCAACCGTATACGCCGCAAGTAGTTTCGGGGTCAGACGACCAGAACACCATCATCTCCACGTTCTTCAGGGCGTCTTCCAGGAGGTCGTACTGCTCGGGAATGCCCAGCCGGGAGCTGAAGCCCCACATGTGGTCGCCGCCCCACTGCCAACCCTCCCAGCTGTCGGGATTGTGCTCGATGTAGGTCATTCCCCACAGATTCATGAAACGGTTGTACGCGCTGAACCGGTAACCCACATTGCCCCACATGTGGTGGGACGATGGAGTGGTCATCATTGCCGCCGGCCCGTATTCGCGCTTGAGCCGAACCATCTCGCCGGCAACGATGTCCAAGGCCTCATCCCAGCTGATGGGCTCATAGCCCGACTCGCCGCGCATGTGAGTATTGCGTCCGCCGGGGCCGGTTGAGTCGGCTGCGCCCTGCGGACTAAAGTCGACTCGTTTCAGAGGCGTCAGGATGCGCTTGGGTGAATAGATGGTGGATCTGTGGGCCACGGTCCACGAAGAGAGCGTGGTCCTTCGGGGAGGGGTGAAGTCCCGACTCCTGGCGCGGATGGTCCAAGAAGGCCCATCACTGCCGTTTAGCTGCAACGGCATGATGCGAAGGATCCTGCCGTCCCGAACGTCGACGTGAACAGGACCACCGGTCGTGAGGTTGGTCAACCGACGAGTCTCGGCCATTCTGCTTCCTGCCTATCAAGCCCTCGCGCTTTGTCGGCGCGCCTTCCGAAGAGGTCGGCGCGTCCGCTAAACTACCGCGCGACAGGTTATTGTTCTGGGTTAAACTACCTGTTGTACCCTAGTTTGTCAAGGCAAGAACGCCCCCCCTCGAATAGCAGGACGATGGTGGAATTACCGGTCCCTCTGCAGGCGTGGTACTCTCGGAACACGGGATGCCGGACCGCCATGTGCGAACGCCGTGAAGGAACACAGTGAACGACGGATCAGTAAGACACACGCCCCGCATGGCGGCCGCCGCCAGAAAGCGGCAGATAGTCGATGTCGCGCTGGACTTGATCGGGAAATATGGCCTGCAGGGTGTGACGATGGCCCGCCTTGCTGCCGGGGCCGGCATCCGGCAGGCATCCCTCTACACGCATTTCGCGAGCCGCCAGGAGATTCTTTTGGCGGCTCTCGACGCGATCTACGACAGAATCTATGCCTCCCGCATGACCGGGTCCCATGAGAACACGCTGGGACGTCTCCGAGAGATCTGTGACCATCACGTCGAGCTCTGGGCGCGCCAGGGAGAGCGTCACCACGCCCATCTCCTGCTTGAATTCGTGGCAGGAGCTCCAGGCGAGGGTCTTCGCGAGACGCTCGCGGCGAAGCACTTGGAGACCCTGAAGGAATTCACACAAATAGTCGAGCGAGGCAAACAAGAGGGTAAGATTCCCGCTCACGTCGACGCCGAGCAGGTGGCCTGGTTCATCACGGGGTTTGCATTCGCCGGGGACGTCTCTCAGACGATGGGCTTCAGGAAATTCTTGTCTCCCGAGATATCGGGCCGGTGGCTCGATGTGATGTTCGCGAGCTTCGAGGCTGATCCCGGCGCGGCTACCCGGGACTGATTCCCACGGGTACGCACCTATTGGCGGTGACTGAGACTTTCTGCGTCCGGTTGCCGCGGGAACTCCCGCGGTGGTGCTGGCTATCAGCCGGCCGCCAAGACGACGAGCGCGATTGCGCTGAGGACACCCATCACGATTGCCACCCAACGTGCGCGCATAATAGCCTCCTGTCGCCAGAGCTCCTTGAGGTCACTTACCCGTTTGGGCGTGCGTGCCAAACGGACACACGGGTTCCGAGCGCACGGTTAATGGGCCTACCTGTCGGGGATAACACCAGCGATCGATGCTTCCGGAGCACCCCGAGAGGAGAAAGAGATGAGATTCCTGATAATCGTGAAAAACAAGTTTCCCCTTCCCCCTGATGCTGCCGCCGCGATATTTGATGCAATGATAGGCTGGATAGACGGCAACACCAAGAACGGCAAGATGGAGCAGGCTTGGGGTTTCGCGGGCGTCCAGGCCGGTGGCGGAATCCTTAGCGTGGAGTCCCTCCAAGAATTAGACGCAATCATGACCGAAATGCCGTTTGGCCCGTTCTCGAAGGTGGAGGTTCACGGCCTCACGGACGCAAAGGAGGCATTGACCCACGGCAAAGAGGTTGTCTCCATGATGACCAAGGGGCGCTGAAGCGCGTGCCGTTGGCGGCTTGACACGGGTTGGTCTTCTCCACTATTATCTGCCCTCGCGCTTTAAGGAGGCAGAGTGAAAACCTATTCGGCAAAGCCCGGTGAGGTACAGCGAAACTGGTGGGTCGTAGATGCAGAGGGCAAGAATCTGGGCCGTCTGGCGTCTGAGATCGCCGTGGTGCTGCGAGGCAAGAACAAGCCTCGGTACACGCCTCACGTTGACACCGGTGACTTTGTCGTTGTGGTCAATGCTGAGAAGATCGCGGTCACCGGCAAGAAGCTCACCGGCAAGGTCTACTACCGCCATTCGGGCTATCCGGGGGGGCTGAAAAGCGAGACCCTTGGCCACATGATTGGGCGCCGGCCTACAGAGGTCCTGCGCAAGGCTGTCAAGGGCATGCTTCCCAAGAATCGTCTGGCAGCTCAACAATTAAGCAAACTCAAGATCTACGCTGGGCCGAAGCATCCCCACGCCGCTCAGCGCCCGGAGGAACTACCATGGCAGCAGTAGTCTACTCGGCAACTGGGAAGAGAAAGACCTCTGTCGCCCGCGTCCGTCTTATGCCCGGTACTGGTGTCATTACGGTGAACGGCAAAGATCTCAGGGAATACTTCAATCGCCAGACGCTCATGCTGGCTGTTCGCTCTCCGCTGGTTGAGACGGGAACCGATACCCGCTATGACGTCATCGCCCAGATACACGGCGGTGGCAAATCTGGTCAGGCGGGAGCGCTCAAGCACGGTCTGGCACGAGCGCTCGTGGAAGCCGATCCTTCGCTCAAGCCCGAAGTGAAGCGGGCCGGTCATCTCTCGCGTGACGCCCGCATGGTTGAGCGCAAGAAAGCCGGGCTGAAGAAAGCCCGTAAGCGCCCGCAGTTCTCCAAGCGCTAGCAGCCATTTGCGAATGCCGGTCGGCCGCCTGGTCTGCATCGGGTGGCGGACTTGCTCCCAGGGAACATGAGGGCGAGGGAGAATTCTCCCTCGCCCTTTCTTATTGACCCGGCCTGATATCGGAAAAGGAGCCTCTGACCAAGAGTGCCGTTTCTGCTGGTTGACACCGAGGCCATCGGCCGCAATACCGAAGTCGTTGCAGGCGTGCTCCGTTCCCAGGCGATAGACCTGATCGGGGTGACGAAAGGGTGTCTTGGCGAGCCTCGCGTGGGAGCGGCGATGCTGGCGGGCGGCGCCGTGGCCCTCGCGGATACTCGGGATTGGAACTTGCGCCGAATCCGGTCCGAACTGCCAGACGCGGAGCTCCATCGCATATACCTGCCGTCCTTGGAACAGGAGTTCGAGCCAGGGGACGTCTCTTACGTCTCTTCCCTGGAGGGGGCTGCGACAATTGCTGCGTTGCCCGGGGCCAATGGGAAGCAAGGCAGGCATCGGATAATGTTGCAGGTGGAGACCGGCGACCTGCGAGAGGGCGTACCGCAGGAACAGCTCCTCGGGCTTGCTCGTGCGGTTGAGGCGCTCCCGCAGCTGGATCTTAGAGGCATTTCCACGAACTATGCCTGTTTTCAGGGGGCCGCGGAAGGTATCCGTGCCTCTGTGGAGAACATCGCCGTCGCGGCTAGAGATCTCCGTGCTGCGGGGGTGCATGTGGAGCATGTGTCTGGTGGAAACTCGAGCCTTCTCTGGCTGCTCGCACGAGGAGAGAAACTACCTGGGGAGATAACCGAGGTCCGATGCGGGGAGGCCCTACTTCTAGGCCAGGATGCACTCTTCTATGAACCTTTGGCCGGCTGCTCGCAGCAGGCCTGCGTGATCCGGGCCGAGGTGCTCGAGGAGTATACTAAGCCGGCCCGGGAGGCATCCCGGCGACGATTGATAATAGGCGTGGGCAGGCAAGATTTGGGCGCGGGCTCCGTTTTCTTCGTCGATGGAAGGTTAAGGGAGCTGGGTCGGTCCGCCGACTATTTGGTGGTCGAACTAGCGACGCAGAATGCGAGGAGCCGTGTCGGAGAGATGATCGATATGGTGCCTTCGTATCAGGCGCTGGTTGCGGCGTGGACATCGCCTTATGTGGAGCTGATGCTCCAGTAAACATGGAGGGCAAGTACTGATGTGCGGAATCGTCGGGTACGTCGGCCGCAGGCCGTGCAGAGACATACTGTTCGACGGACTGAGGAAGCTCGAATACCGCGGGTATGACTCGGCGGGCATCTCCGTTGTCCAGGACGGTCGGTTTAGTCTCCTTCACTCTGTCGGGAATCTGGATAATCTGGAAGGTATCCTGGATCAAATTGAAAACGGCGGCACCACCGGGATCGCACATACGCGTTGGGCGACTCACGGCCGGCCTTCGAGTGAGAATGCCCACCCGCACACCGACTGCTCCGGGCGTTTCGCGATTGTGCTCAACGGCATAGTGGAGAACTACGTGCCCCTGAGGGCGGAACTCCAAGCCGAGGGACACGAATTCACCTCTCAAACCGATGCGGAAGTGGTCGCCCATCTCATTGAACGGGCGTACCAAGGATCGTTGCACGAAGCTGTAGTGGAGGCCTACCGGCAGATGGAAGGGCATTTCACTTACTGCGTCATCGCCGTCGACGAGCCGGATGTCATAGTGGGCATTCGCAAGGAGACCCCCTTGGTCGTTGGACTGGGTGACGGCGAGAACTACTTGGCCTCTGCCATCCCGGCCTTCCTATCACAAACCCGGTCGGTCATCTTCCCTGAGGACGCAGAAGTCGTAGTTATCACCAGCGAGGGTGCGGAGCTATTCGATCTGGATGGTTTGCCGGTACGCCGCGATACCCAGACCGTGGACTGGGATGACGAAGCGGCGGAAAAGGCGGGGTACGAGACCTTCATGCTCAAGGAGATACACGAGCAGCCCACTTCCCTCGCAGAGACTCTGGCAGGTCGGATCGCGCATGATGGTTCCGTCGTGTTGGAGGATCTGGGACTGACCCCGGAGTTGATCCGGGAGATCGAGCAGGTTGTCATCGTGGCCTGTGGCACCTCTTATCATGCCGGGCTTCTTGGGAAGTATGCCCTGGAGCGGTGGGCGCGCCTTCCGGTAGAGGTGGAGGTCGCTTCGGAGTTTCGCTACCGAGAGCCTGTTATTGGCGACGATTGCCTCTGCATCGCCATCTCACAATCCGGCGAGACCGCCGACACCCTTGCCGCGATGCGCCTTGCGCGTCAGGCAGGGGCGGGCGTGCTTGCGGTGACGAACATTGTCGGGTCACAAGCCACCCGT
This sequence comes from Actinomycetota bacterium, assembly GCA_023483915.1. Classification (GTDB taxonomy): domain Bacteria; phylum Actinomycetota; class Thermoleophilia; order RBG-16-64-13; family RBG-16-64-13; genus JAMDEO01. The sequence continues at coordinate 21,910 of JAMDEO010000097.1, read as the reverse complement.
GAGGCCGACGGCGTCCTCTTCACGCGGGCCGGCCTCGAGATCGGCGTTGCGGCTACCAAAACCTTCCTCACTCAGGAATTGGCGATGCTGCTACTTGCTCTGTACTTGGCCGAGGCACGGGGGCATCTGTCACCGACGGAAGTGCGGGCCTTCACGGACCAGCTGCGCACCATTCCCGGACTGCTACGTGACTATCTGGAAGCGGGTGCGGCCGCGACGGTGAATGAAGTGGCCTCTGTCTATGCCCCCAGCCGGTTCTTCCTGTGCCTTGGCCGCAATCTCGGGCTACCGGTAGCCCTCGAGGGCGCTCTCAAGTTGAAGGAGATCTCTTACATACCCACCGACGCTTACGCTGCTGGCGAGATGAAACACGGCCCCATCGCCTTGCTTGAGGAAGGCTCTCCGGTGCTCGTGGTGGCGACCGATAGTTTCATTTATGACAAGCTCATGTCCAACGTCCAGGAAGTAAAGGCCCGTGGGGCCCGCGTGATAGCCGTGGCGTCTCAGGGCAATAAAGGCATCGAGGAGATCGCGGACGATGTTCTCTATGTCCCCAAGGTGCATGAGATGCTGTCGCCTCTTCTTTCCGTCGTGCCCTTGCAGCTGTTTGCCTATTATGTAGCCAAGAACCGGGGCGAGAAGGTCGACCAGCCTCGCAACCTCGCCAAGACTGTCACGGTGGAGTAGAGACTCGGGTTCGAGATGAAGCCAGGCCGACAAGTGGCGCGCCCGGGGACGGCAATGCCATGCGGATTTGACTTGGTGGACGTCGAGCGCTTCCGGCGGGCCTTGGATCGGCACCCCGGCTTGGAAGCGCGGGTATTCACACGGGCAGAGCTCGACTACTGTCACTCGAGAGGGAAGCCCCATCTGCACTTGGCCGCCCGTTTCGCTGCCAAGGAGGCCGTTGGTAAACTTCTTGGCAGCGGGGTACTGTCCTGGCAGGAGATCGAGGTCAGCGGGGATCCGCCGAGGCAGATCGTTATGCATGGGCGGACGGCGTTGCTGGCCGACTCCTTGGGTATAGGGCCGGTAAGCGTTTCGTTGTCGCATGTCGATTCTCTTGCCGGCGCTTCAGTTGCTGCGGTGGCGCGCCGGTCGGAGGAAGAGGACATGGAGGAATCGAGCATGGTGTCCCTCTGTAATCTGGAGGACCGGGCGGCCGTGTTCACGCCCGAGCAGATGCGGGAGCTGGACCGGGCGACGATCGAAGACATCGGCGTGCCCGGGCCCGTTCTCATGGAGCGGGCGGCGCTGGGAGTGAGCGCCTTGGTGCAATCGCGCTTCCCCGGGTGGCACACCCTTATCGTCTGCGGCAACGGCAACAACGGGGGCGATGGATTGGCAGCGGCCCGGCAGCTTCATCTTGCCGGACATCCAGTTGCGTGCATCGTGACGGCGGCATCGAGCGCGGAGCTCAGCCCCGATGCCGCCCTCTATCTCCACGCGGCCGAAAAGGCAGGGGTCAATCTTCGCTTGGGATCGGTTCCCGATTACCTGTGGGACGAGACCGAACTGGTGGTGGACTGTCTCCTCGGCACGGGCGCCAAAGGTGAGATGCGGGGGAAAGTGGCGGAATGGGCGAGGCTGACAAACAAGGCCGCGGCCCGCGGCGTGCCTGTTGTTGCCGTCGATGTGCCGTCGGGAGTTAACGCAGCTTCAGGCAGCATAGCCAAGGATGCTGTGGCGGCTGATGTCACCGTCACGTTCCACTCGGCGAAGTCCGGCCTGGTATGCCCACCGGGCTCAGAGGCCGCTGGAGAAGTCGTGGTTTGGGATATCGGGATCCCCAGTTTCTTAGAGCCCGAGCCGGACCTCTGGGTTGTGACGAAGGACGACGTGAACATCCCGGGCCGCAGAGCGGACGACCACAAGTATCGCGCCGGATATGTAGCAGTCCTGGCAGGCTCGCGGGCCTATCCGGGTGCCGCCTGGCTCACAGCAAGAGCCGCCTACCGAAGTGGGGCGGGATACGTGAGGCTGCTGGTGAGCGCTGGTGCAGCCGACGGGCTGCGGAGCAGGCTGGTCGAGATGGTCATGCAGGAGGTCTCCGGTGGTGATGTCTTAGCAGACGCCGATGCAGCGCTGGAGGTCGTGTCTGACGAGCGGCTGGGCGCCCTGGCGGCGGGTCCAGGCCTCGGGCGGGACCCGGCTACCGGAGCGGCGTTAAGACGCGTAATCTTGGAGAGCAACGTGCCTGCGGTTCTGGACGCCGACGGGCTTATGGCTTTTGCTGGGCAACCGAGTGCCCTCAAGGGCCGTCCGGGCCTCGTACTAACCCCACATATTGGCGAGTTGGCCTCGCTGCTGGGAGTCGCGGTGGCTGATCTCGCTGTTTCTTCTCTCGCCGCCGCCCGCCGGGCGGCCGAGGTGACCGGTCAGGTGGTGCTGCTCAAGGGATCGTCCACGGTGGTCGTGTCTCAATCGGGAGATACCCGGGCGATTGTTCAGGGGCCGCCTCAACTGGCCTCGGCCGGCACCGGAGATGTCTTGTCCGGAGTCATCGCGGCTCTCATGGCGAAGGGCCTCGACCCCTTCGAAGCTGCCTATTCCGGCGCGTGGATCCATGCGGAGACAGGCCGGGTGCGCGCCCAGACCGATCCGCAAGGTATTCTTGCCGGTGATCTGATCGAGTGTTTGCCCGCGGTCGTTGCCGACCGGAACTACGAGAGGAGGCCTTCGTGGACGAGTTGACCGTCCGGGATATCATGACGGCTGGTGTGATCACGGTCGGTCCAAAGACCACCATCCGAGACTTGGCCGAGATCCTTGCCCAGCACAAGATCAGTGGAGTGCCGGTGGTCGACGGCAATGGTAAGGTGGTGGGCATGGTCACGGAGGCTGACGTCATCCTGCAGGACGCCGAGTTCCATTTCCCCTACTACATCCAGTTTCTCGAAAGCGTCATCTATCTGCAGAGTGTTACCAAGTTCGAGGAACGATTTCGCAAGGCCTTCGGTACCAAGGTGGAGGATGTCATGAGCAAAGAGGTCGTGGAGATATCCCCGGAGGCCTCCGTCTATGACGCAGCGACCTTCATGGCTAATCATAACGTGAACCGCCTCCCGGTGGTCGAGGGCGACCAGTTGGTTGGAATCGTGACCCGCGGCGACATCGTGCGGGCCATTGCGGACAGCAAGGCATAACTAAGGCCTATCACGGCCCATGGAGGGATATGTCCAAGAAGGAAACACGTAGAGCGGCCCGACAAGCCTTTCCCAAAGCGCCTGTTTCTACGCGGCCGAGCCGCTCGCGAGTATACGGCGGCAAGCCCAGCCGCCCCACACAAAAGACACGCTCAGCGCAGGCCGGTCGCCCGGCCCTGAGGCCACCGAAGTTGAAGCGGGCCGCCATACAGGGGGCGATCTTGGTGGCGCTCTACCTGATAATCGTGCGGTTCGTGTGGAAACAGCCGGGAACCAGCACTGTCGCATACGTCATCCTGGCGGTAGTGGGGTTCGTCGGGTACACCGCCATAGCCTACGGAATCGACAAGTTCACCTACCAAAGGCGCCTTCGCAAGCTGAAGGGCTCGAAGTAGGAAGACGAGGAGGTCCACTGATGCTGCAGGTGCTCGAAGAGGTCCTGCAGCGTCGGCACTCTGAGGGTTGGCTGGTCGGCGGGACGGTGCGCGACTGTAAGCTCGGACGCTTCTCCCCCGACCTTGACGTCGTGGTCGCCGACGATCCCGCGGTGGTTGCGGGTGAGTTGGCAAGGCTGCTGGATTCCCCCTGGTTCGCGCTCTCCGCTCGTCATGGGGCATATCGAGTTCTGGGTTCCGGGGGGTACGTCGATATCGCTCGAATGCGCGGCGGAGCGATCTTCGATGATCTGGCCCAAAGGGACTTCACCATCAATGCCATGGCCTCCCCTGTCTTCGCCGGAGATCCTCGGAAGGGTCCGGGGAAGTGGGAGCATGAGTTGTTGGATCCTTTCAACGGGCAGGAGCATCTTCGCGCACGCCTCATCTGTCCCGTCTCCGACCGCATCTTTGTCGATGACCCCTTGCGGTTGATGAGGGCCGTGCGTTTCTGCCACCTTCTGGGCTTCCGGCTCCAACCAGCCTTGGCCAATCTCATCCGGTCGCACACTGGGCAATTGGCGCGCGCGGCGACGGAAAGGATTGTGAGCGAGCTGGCTCTTGTCTTAAACGCAGGGGACTCGGCTTCCGGGGTGCGCATCCTGCAAGATCTTGGTCTACTGGGAGAGTTCCTGCCTGAGGCGGTGGTCGACGGCGGCAACGAAGGGCCAAGATACCTCGAGGCCATCGATGGCCTGCTGGAGGGGAGCTCTTGGCCGGTCGCACCTTGGAACCGCAAGTTGAAGGACAGGCTAGCCAAGCCTGTGGACGGCACGTTTTCCCGTCCGGCGGCGTTGCGCCTGGCCACACTTGTCCATCGAACCCCTCCTGGTAGCATTGTCACCACGGCACGCAGGCTCAAACTCTCGCGGGACCTAACTGCGCTCCTCCGAACGGTGGGGGGTTGGTTCTCCCGGTGCAGAGTCGCCGGCGTGGAGCCGGAACATTGTCTCGAAGCTGTTGCAGCCTCTCCCCGGTCGATGGTCACGTTCGTGTGGGAGACGGCTCCATGGGGGCCGGACGTGGTTCTCATCGCCGCGGGTGTCGCTGCGGCGAGGGCGTCTCGGACGACGAGACCGGCCATCCTGGCCGAATCAGCGTCTGTCTTCCTGGGGAACTGGGCAAACAGGTCCGAGGGTCTCGCAGCGCCGCCCTTCGACGGGACGGTTCTAATGAGGGAACTGGGTCTCACGGAGGGGCCTCTGCTAGGTCAAGTGGTGCGCGAAACCCGACTGGCGTGGGAGTCTGGAGAGGTCGTGAGCCTGGACGAAGCTCTGCAGGTAGCAAGAGCTGCGCTGGCTTCGATATCCTCCCGAGACGGCGGCTGATAGCCGCCGCAGCGTGCTATCATATCGTGCCTTTTGCACCCAGTATCTAGCTAAATACCTTTCAGGTCGTGTCACTGGAGGCACCTTGAAGAAAGACATACATCCGAAGTACGTGGAGAGCAAGGTCATCTGCTCGTGCGGCGAGACATTCATGACTCGCTCGACCCTGCCCGAGATCAAGGTCGAGGTTTGTGCTTCGTGTCATCCGTTCTATACGGGCAAGCAGAAGATCGTCGACGCAGGCGGCCGGGTGGAGAGGTTCAACAAGAAGTATCGCCGCGCCGAGAAGACCAAGTGACCCAGGATCGGCTGTGCCTGCCGATCTCAGAGTAACCCTTCTTCAGCACACACCGGCGCCCGAGCGCGCCGTAGGCTCTGCGGGGCGCCTCTGCTATGCGCCTATCAGTGCGGCCGAGCTCAAAGCAGAAATGCCCGATGACGAGGTGCGCCGGCTCGTGCGCGGACTGGTCCGTTCCGGCCACATGAGCGCGCTCGAACATGCGAGCTTCACCTTTGCCATCGACGGCATATCCCGGGCCTGCTCGCACCAGTTGGTCCGGCACCGGCTCGCTTCGTACAGTCAGCAATCCCAGCGATACGTTCGCTTTACCGGCGAGGAGGAGTTCGTTGTGCCGCCGCACATCATGAGCTCCGCAGAAGCGCGGGAGGTATTCTTCGAGGCGATGCGGAACGCGCGCGCTGCCTATGAACGCTTGGTGGAACTTGGTATTGCTGAGGGCAGGGAGAAAGAATCCGTATATGAGGATGCGCGTTTTGTCCTTCCAAACGCGGCAGAGACAAAGATCGTGGTGACCATGAATGCCCGCGAACTGCGCCATTTCTTCACTCTGCGTTGCTGCCGGCGGGCGCAGTGGGAGATCAACCGGCTTGCCTGGGCAATGCGGTACCTCGTTTCCGCAGTGGCTCCCGTGCTGTTCGAAGGTACCGGACCGGGTTGCATGAACTCGGGCTGTCCAGAGGGCAAGATGTCCTGCGGCCAACCCTATTCCGAGATCGAGATAGCTGGGATGGGGCTATCCAGGTCCGTCGCACCTTCAACATGAGCCGGCTGAAGCGGAGCAACGCTTCCGAAGACTCACCTGCCTGTACTCGCGAGCACACCTTCGGAGGCCAGGCGGTTATCGAGGGTGTGATGATGCGGGGCCGGAACTGCTGGGGAGTGGCGGTGCGACGGCCGTCAGGCGGCATCGCAAGGACGGCATATCCATTAGATCCCCCCGGGTCCAGCCACCGGATCCTTCGCTTCCCGGTGATTCGCGGAGTAGTCGCGCTCTATGAGTCGTTGAGCTTGGGGATCAAAGCCCTGGGGATCTCGGCAAACATCGGCCTCGAGGAGGCCACCGTGCCAGAACATGCCGCCCCAGTCTCCCCAGAGCTGGTTGGGGCCGCCGCAGTCTCGTCTGAGGCGGTCGGGTCACCCACGGTCACCGAAGGGACGGCGGTGACTCCAGTCGCCGCGCCCGGATCCGCGACCGATACTGTCCCCACGCCAGGGTCCGGCTCGTTTGGCTTCAAGGAGCTAGCCGTCACGGTCTTCGTCTCGGCGGCGATGGCCGTCGCGCTCTTTGTGGTTGTCCCGCTCGTCGTTGTCAAGCAATTCGAGTCCACTTTCTCCAACCCGTTCCTCTTCAACTTGGTGGAGGGCCTCATACGGATTGCGATCTTCCTTCTGTATATAGTGGGGATCTCCCTTATCCCGGACCTCAGGCGGGTGTTTCAGTACCACGGAGCGGAGCACAAAGTAATCCATGCGTACGAGGCTTGTGGGAAACCCGATGCCGAGGAAGCCGGGAAGTACTCCACCCTGCATCCCCGTTGCGGCACCGGCTTCCTGCTCCTAGTAATGGTGATCGCAGTGTTCCTGTTCGCGATCGTGGGTAAGCCCACCCTTCCGTATCTAGTTCTCTCTCGGATCGTTGGCATTCCGGTGATCGTGGGTATTGCCTACGAGGTGGGGATAAAATGGGCAGGGAGGCATCCCCACGGGCCGTTCGCCCGCGTGTTGCTGTGGCCGGGTCTCCAGCTTCAACGGCTGACTACCCGCGAGCCGACCGGAGAACAGCTCGAGGTGGCGGCTGCGGCATTGGAAGAGGTGATGGCAATGGATGCCTCTAGGCAGGCCGTAGCCGAGACCGTTCCCGCAATGTCTTAGATACCGCCTTCCGCGGTTCGGAGTTCACATGATCGATCGATTGGCAACCGAGATCGAAGAGAAGTACGCAGCCCTGCTGGAGCAGCTGGCCGATCCAGAACTCCTGCGCGATCAGGCCCGCTACGCCGAGATTTCCAAGGCACATGCGGATTTGGAGGAGGCGTATCGACTCGCCGTAGCCTACCGCGAGGCCAAGCAATCTATGGAAGAGGCCGAGGCCATGCTCAACGAGGGAGGCCTCGATCCAGACATGAAGGACTTCCTCTCTGAAGAAAAGGCGACCGCGCGGCAGAAACTGGAGACTCTGGAACAGGAGTTGCGCGTAGCCGTGTTGGAGAAGGACCCCCGGGACGATAAGAATGCCATCGTGGAAGTACGTGCTGGCGCCGACGGCGAGTCGATACGCCTCCGGTTCAAGACGGAGATTCTGTCCACGACAGAAGCCACTCTTGGCGGTGTCAAGGAGATCATCTTCGAAGTCAAGGGCCGTGGCGCCTATGGCGCCCTCAAATACGAGTCCGGGGTCCATCGGGTACAACGGGTACCGGTCACGGAATCTACGGGGCGCATTCACACATCGACTGCTACCGTCGCCGTGCTTCCTGAAGTGGAGGACGTCGAGATCCACATCGATCCCAATGACGTGAGAGTTGATGTCTACCGGTCCACGGGCCCGGGCGGCCAATCTGTCAACACAACCGACTCAGCCGTGCGGCTGACCCACATACCCACGGGGTTGGTCGTTTCGTGCCAGGACGAGAAGTCTCAATTGCAGAACAAGGAGCGGGCCTTCCGCATCCTCCGGGCGCGGCTCTACGATATGGCTCAGGCGGAGCAGGATGCGCAGCTGGCGGAGCAGCGGCGCAGCCAGGTGGGAACCGGGGACCGCGCGCAGAAGATCCGCACCTACAACTTCCCCCAGGGACGAGTGACGGACCACCGCATCGGTCTGACCTCGCACCGTCTCGAATCTGTCCTGCAGGGGGAACTCGAAGAGTTCACCGAGGCTCTCCGGGCCCACGAGAGGGCGGAGCAGTTGGCCGCCGCAGCTTTCTAACGCGAATCAGGTTCTTATGGAGCGCTGGACTGTGGGGTCCCTGCTGGAAACCGCGTCCGGCTACCTGCGTGAGAAGGGCTCAACGTCACCACGGCTCGATGCCGAGCTGTTGCTGGCTGAGACTCTCGGTCTGGACCGGGTCCACCTATACACGGAGTACGACCGGCCCCTGGGGGCGTGCGAGGTGGACCGCTACAGGACCCTGATCGGACGGCGCGGAAGACAGGAACCTGTTGCGTACATCCTAGGAAGGACCCACTTCCGCCATCTCTTTTTGGAGGTTAACCCGGCGGTTCTCATCCCCAGGCCGGAGACGGAGGAGCTCGTGGAAATCGCCCTGGGAGTTCTACGCCGTAAGCCCCTATGGGAGACGCTTGACGTCGGGCGCCCGGCGACCAGTGAAAACGAGTCGGGCAGCACGGCTGCAGCAGGCAGTTCCCCCCCGGAAATGACCGCCCGCCCTGAGCCGACAATCGTGGTCCCCTCGGCCCGGGAAGTGGCGGCCAAAAGGACCTCGGAAGCCGCGGCGGGCCCAACGCTTATCGCCGATGTGGGCTGCGGCAGTGGGGCCATTGCTCTCAGTATCGCCCAGGAGACCGGTCGGCGGGTCCTGGCCACCGACGCCAGCCCGGAGGCACTCGTGGTGGCCGGCCGCAATCGCGAGGCGCTTGGACTTCAAGATCTGGTCGAGTTGGTCAAGGCCGACTTGCTGGACGGCGTCCCGGACGCCGGTCTGCGCATGGTCGTAAGCAACCCTCCCTATATCGCTTCTTCTGATATCCGGCTTCTCGAACCGGATGTCGGGGCCTACGAACCGCTTGAAGCTTTGGATGGCGGAGAAGACGGATTGGCCGTCTTTCGTCGCCTTCTTCCAGAGGCTGCCCGAGTACTCATGCCTGGGGGAACCGCGATCCTCGAGGTGGGGGATGGACAGGCCGGCAGCGTCGCCATGCTTGCAGCGGAGTCGGGCTTCGCTGCTTTTGAGATCCACAAGGATCTTTCCGGCAAAGATCGAATCGTCGAGGCGGCGCGTCCCGGATGCGAGGTCTTCGATATCTCAGCTGCCACGGCGGAGAAGTTGGTGACCCTCGCCTCCGCGTTACAGGCAGGAGGCCTCATCGGGCTTCCCACCGACACCGTATACGGCCTGGCATCCGCCTGGACTTCGCGCGAGGGGGCTAAGCGCCTTTCCGTGGTCAAAGGTCGGAGCGAAGCCCAGCCGGCTGCCGTGATCTTCTCTTCGGTCGAGTCTATTCGCCGAGCGTTGCCTGATCTAGTCGATTCCGCTTATTTCATCCTCGACAGTCTTCTGCCCGGTCCATTCACATTCATTGTGTCCACGGACGCTCCGCGGCCGCGTGGTGTGGGGACGGTGGACTCGCTCGGCGTTCGGGTGCCCAATCACCCGGAACTCCTCCGATTTCTCAATGCTCTGGACCTTCCCCTCGCCGCTACAAGTGCGAACATCAGCGGGCAGCCGGCAGTGGCCACCTTGGCCGATGTGGACCCGGCGTTGCTGGCGCGGTGCTCCGCCGCCCTTCGGCCAAGCGCCGACCTCGAGGCGGGCGGCGTTGCCTCTACGGTGGTCGATTTGCGCCCGGTGTCCGCAGGCGGTCGCCCCATAGTGGTTCGGGAAGGGGCAGTCCCGGCCTCGGAGGTGCTACGCACCATCGACCTGCTTGGGTAAGCCGCAACGACTCGGGGCCACGCTGGAGCGTCCGCGTCATCTGATATTCTTGTTCTCCGTTTTGGAGGAGGCCGACGCATGCGGTATGGGTTTGGGTGCGACCACGCCGGATTCGAGCTGAAGGAACCCCTAATGGCTGAGCTGGCGGCTGCCGGGCACGAGGTCATCGACGTGGGTACGTACGACGCTGAGCGCGTCGACTTTCCCGTCTATGCCCACAAGGTGGCACAGGCAGTGAGCACCGGCGAATTGGACATGGGACTGCTTGTCTGCGGAACCGGGCTGGGCATGGCGTTGGCCGCCGGCAAGTACCCGAACGTGAGAGCCGTTTCGGTGAGCGAGTCGTTTTCCGCGCGCATGGCCAGGCGACACAACGATGCAAATGTTCTGTGCCTGGGGGCTCGCGTGCTGGGTACCGGTGCCGCCGTTGAGATCCTGCAGGCATGGCTGCAGGAAGATTTTCTGGGCGGGAGGTATGCCGAGCGCCTCGAGATGATGCGTGGCGGATACAAGGGCGTTGAGAGGAACTCCTCAAGATGCTGATGGATTGTTGGGTTGACTTGTGGGAGGCGATCGAGATTGACAGATGATTCCGGCGTGGCGAGCTATGCGGACCTCCCGCTCGCCGACGTTGACCCCCTACTGAGCGAGATGGTTGCTCGCGAGTTGACGCGCCAACAGCGCAACATCGAGCTCATCGCGTCGGAGAACTTCACACCTGTGGCGGTGCTGGAAGCAGTTGGAAGCGTCCTTACCAACAAATACGCCGAGGGCCTGCCGGGTAAGCGGTACTACGGCGGCTGTGACGTTGTCGACGAAGTGGAGGCCCTGGCCATCGAAAGGGCTAAGGCCCTTTATGGTGCGGAGCACGCGAACGTTCAGCCACACAGTGGTTCGACGGCCAACCAGGCCGTGTATTGGGCCGCCCTCGAACCTGGGGATGCGGTCTTGTCGATGAGCCAAGCGCATGGTGGGCATCTCACCCACGGCCTCAACGTGAACTTCTCCGGCCGGGGGTACACGTTCTATCACTACGGCGTAGACCGGGAGACCGGGCTCATCGACATGGGGGAGGTGAGGTCCCAGGCTTTCAAGTGCAGGCCTAAGCTGATCCTTGCCGGAGCGAGTTCGTATCCCAGGGAGATCGACTTCGCCTCATTCCGGAGAATTGCCGATGAGGTGGGCGCTGAGCTCATGGTGGATATGGCGCACATCGCCGGTCTGGTGGCCGGTGGCGTCCACCAGTCGCCTTTCCCGCACAGTCAGTGGGTCACGACTACCACCCACAAGACTCTCGCCGGACCCAGGGGTGGAACGGTCTTCTGTGAGGCCAAGAATGCCGCTCGCCTCGACAAGGCCGTATTCCCGGGCATCCAGGGAGGTCCGTTGGAGCACGTCATCGCCGGTAAGGCCGTATGTTTCCTGCTGGCGGCTACCCCCGAATTCAGGGCGAAACAGCGCCGCATAGTGGAGAACGCTAAGGCTCTGGCCGACGTTCTGCTTGCGGGGGGGCTGAAGCTGGTGTCTGGGGGTACTGACAATCATCTCCTCCTAGTGGATTTTGATGATACGGAGATGACCGGAAGACTGGCGCAGGAACTGCTGGACAGGGTTGGCATCACGGCTAACAAGAACGTAATCCCTTACGACCAGCGCCCGCCCACGATCACCTCGGGCCTTCGTCTGGGCACCCCGGCGATGACGACACGCGGCTTCGGGCCGGAAGAGATGCGTGAAGTCGGCCGCATTATCGTGGAGACGCTCACCGTGAAGCACGACGAGGCCGGGCTCAACCGGCTGCTCAGGCGCAGTCGTGAGCTGACGGCCGCCTTTCCTTTGTACTGCGACCTAAACTCATGATGACAACCGGCGAGCCCATGCCTGTCTGCGCCCCCCGCCCCTCATGGGAGGAATACTTCATGGAGATTGCGCGCGTGGTGGCTACGCGCTCCACCTGCTTACGGCGCCAAGTGGGCGCGGTTCTTGTGAAGAACAGGCAGATACTAGCCACCGGCTATAACGGCGCTCCTCGTGGCCTGCGTCATTGCTTAGAGCGCGGCTGCCTTCGCGAACAGCTGGGCATACCCTCTGGAGAGAGACACGAGCTGTGTCGGGGCCTGCACGCCGAGCAAAACGCGATCATCCAGGCGGCTTATCACGGCATCGCCATCCAGGGGGCCGAGCTCTACGGCACCCATCAACCATGCGCAGTTTGTGCCAAGATGTTGGTCAACGCGGACGTGACCGCGGTCTATTTCGCCGGGGCGTATCCGGACGATCTCGCCATGGAGGTCTTCGAGGAAGCGGGAACCCGGCTATATCGGATGGCATGAGCCGGGATTCCGCAAATCCCGAATCATCCTGCGACGGTTGCGCCAATGAGAAGGAATTCGAAGCCGTTGCTGGGACAGGCCGGAAGTCCAGCCTTCACGCTGACGGGGGTCTTCGTAGGTGCGGCCATCGGATTCGCATATTTGGTAATTATGTTATTTAATGATGTACCGCGGAAACGGAAACGGGAACAGCGCGGGAAGCGCGAAGATTCCGGTCTGGGCGGGGGGCCGGAGCGGTAGATGTGCTCGGCATGGCATAACGGGAGGAAACTCTGGGGCTCGCTGTAATATCGGCAATAGTGGGAGCGGCACTCGCGGGGACATATCACTTCCTATCGGTCCGGCTCCAGCAGTGGGCTTCCAGGCGTGCCTTCATGATGACGCCCTTAGTCAGCGTTCTTGGTTTCATCGTGCGGCTGACATTCTTCGCCGTGATCCTGGTGGTGTTGGGGCTGTGGTCTCCCCTCAATATCCTTGCCCTTTGCATTGCATTTGTAGTGTTGTTTACAATTCTCAACGGCATCTGGCTCTTCAACCTAGTCAGGCGCCACGGAGCACCGCCGTCCGCGGGCACCTCGGGAACAACCTAGGAGAGGCTGGATGCTGGCTGAGCAGGGTGGAAGCAAGATAATCGACGCGCTGCACGAGCTGAACGTGCAGGATGTGGTCTCCATCCCAAAGGTAGGGCCGTTTGATTTCTCAATTACCAACGCCGTCATCTACATGTGGGTATCGGCGGCAGTGGTGTTTGCCTTTTTCTACATCGCGGCCCGGCGGATGCGTAAGGAACCCGATGGCTTGCAGACCATTGCCGAGATCCTCCTGAACTTCGCGACCGGCCATCTCACCGGACAGATCGGGGAGAAGGGCAAGAAGTACTACTACCTGATTCTCACCATTTTTTCCTACATCTTTGTCACCAACCTGATCGGCCTCATCCCGAAACCTGAGGTACTCAAACCCTACACGCCGACGGCGAACATCAACGTGACTTTCAGCATGGCCATAGTTGTCTTCCTTGTAGTCCAGTTCCAGGGCTTCCGGAGGCATGGGGTCGGCGGGTACCTGAAGTCGTGGTTGACGCCGCCCGGAGTGCCCAAGGCCATGGCCAGGCCGCTCAACGGGATATTCTTTCCCGTGCACCTCATGGGCGAGTTTTTCAAACCTCTCTCGCTCTCCGTCCGACTTTTTGCCAATACCATCGCCGGCCACATGATCATCTTGGTCATGCTGGGGTTGCTGCTGCAGTATGCAAATGCGATCATCGCCCCGACGGCGCTCTTCGTGATAATCATGACCGGCTTCGAAATCTTCATCGCTTTCATTCAGGCCTACATCTTTTCACTGCTGTCCGTCGTATACATCGAATCGGCAATCTACGCAGGGCATTAGCCACACACCTGACCAAGGAGGACATCGCAATGGCATTCGACGCCCAGACAGCCGCCAACCTCGCCGCCGGCATCGGCATGGGTCTGGCCACACTCGGCCCGGGTCTTGGAATCGGCTACCTGACCGGTAATTCGTCCCAGGCAGTCGCGCGGCAGCCGGAGGCTTCCGCCGACATCCGGACGGTGTTCATCATTGGTATGGCCTTGTGCGAAGCGCTCGCGTTGTATGCGTTCGTCATCGCCATCATCCTGTTGTTTGTTGTCTAGGGACAGATCGCGTGTCGAACACGGGACACCAGGCTGATCGCCGATAGGCCAGGAGAGGATATGCAGATATTTGAGATAAGCCCGGGGCTGTTCATTTGGTCCGCGATCACTTTCCTAGTCCTGGTCGGGATGCTCTACAAGTTCGCATTCAATCCCCTCATGCGGCTTCAGAAGAAGCGGCAGGACGAGATTCACGGCGCTATTCATGAAGCCGAGAGCCTCCGTGACGAGGCCCAGGAGCTCCTTGCCAACTACAAACGCCAACTGGCGGCTGCCCGCCAGGAGGCTGAGGGCATCCTGGATAGGGCACGAAAGCTCGGAGAGGCGAGCAGGGCTGAGGTCCTCGAGGAGGCTAGGTTGCAGGCGGAAGCTACGCTGGCCAAGGCACGCCGCCAAATCGAGCGGGATACCGCGCTCGCCCTCGAGACGATTCGCGGCGAGGTGGCCGATCTCACGGTCGCCGCTACGGAAAGGGTCGCCCGCACGAGCCTGTCTGGTGAAGACCAGCTCAAGCTCATCCAGCAAGCAATAAATGAGATCGACCTGAGCAAGGTCAGTGAGAACTAGAGAGCACGGCTTGAGATACAGCAAGATAGCGCGCGTATACGCAACCGCCCTTTACCAAGCGGCGCAGGAAGAGGACCGCTTGGAGCGCGTCCGTGGCGACTTGGAGGACTTTGTTGAAGCTGTCACCAATTCCGACGAGCTACGACAGTTCCTGGAGGCGGAGGAGATATCCGATTCTCGCAAGAAGGACGCACTGATGGACCTGACCGAGGGGGGAGACGAACTGTTCCGAAACTTCCTTCGATTGATCGTGGACAAAAGTCGCGAGTCTGAGCTTGTGGGAGTTCGCGAAGCGTTCGTGGAATTGGTCGAAAAGGCCGCGGGGCTTGTACACGTCGAAGTAGTGACGGCGGTGCCCCTTACAGCCTCTTTGCAGGAGGCTTTGAAGAAGAAGATCGAATCGTCTCTCAACAAGACGGTCGAACTGACCATGATGGTTGATGAGGAGATTCTGGGTGGGCTCCGGTTGCGCATCGGCGACCGGGTCGCTGATGCCAGTGTGCGGCACCGGCTCGAGAAGCTTCGCCAATTGTTGACCAGCCCTATGGCTAGCTTGGAGGGTTCAGTTGAAGCTGCGTCCTGAGGAGATAACGAGCGTCCTGAAGTCCCGCATAAAGCAGTATGAAGCGGGGATAGATGTCCAGGAAGTCGGCACCGTCGTGCAAGTGGGTGATGGTGTGGCGCGGATCCAGGGACTGGAGAGCGCGGTCGCCTCGGAGATGCTCGAGCTACCGCATGGGGTTATGGGTCTCGTGCTGAACTTGGAGGAAGACAGCATCGGTGCAGTGCTGATGGGGGAAGACATCCTCATCAAGGAGGGCGACCTTGTCAAACGAACCGGCAAGGTCATCCAGGTTCCCGTGGGTGAGGCCCTCATCGGCCGGGTGGTCAACCCTCTAGGGGAGCCGCTGGACGACAAAGGCCCCGTGGAGACCGCAGAGTATCGTTCCGTTGAGTTCAAAGCGCCCGGCGTTGTTCGCAGGCAGCCGGTGAAGGAACCCTTGCAAACCGGCATCAAGGCCATTGACTCAATGATTCCCATCGGTCGGGGACAACGCGAGCTCATCATCGGCGACCGGGGAACGGGCAAAACGGCCATAGCCCTGGATACCATCATCAACCAAAAAGGGCAGGACGTCGTTTGTATCTACGTCGCCATCGGGCAGAAGGCCTCTACGGTGGCCGGCCTGGTGGCACGGCTCGAAGAGCATGGGGCCATGGACTACACAATCGTGATCATGGCGCCTGCCTCTACCTCGGCGCCGATGCGCTACATCGCGCCATATGCCGGTGCGGCCATGGGCGAATACTTCACTTATTCCGGTCGGCATGCCCTGTGCATCTATGACGACCTGACCGCGCACGCGGATGCTCACCGGCAGATGTCCCTGCTCCTGCGACGGCCGCCTGGCCGCGAGGCCTTCCCCGGGGATATCTTCTATCTTCATAGCCGTCTTCTGGAGCGCGCGTGCAAGCTCAATGACAAGGAAGGCGGGGGCTCCTTGACGGCTCTGCCGGTCATCGAGACCAAGGCGGGCGATGTTTCGGCCTACATCCCGACGAATGTGATCTCAATCACGGACGGTCAGATCTTCCTGGAAAGTGACCTGTTCTATTCGGGCGTGCGGCCGGCCATCAATGTCGGCATCTCAGTGTCGCGGGTCGGAGGCAACGCACAGATCAAAGCGATGAAGAAGGTGGCCGGGTCCCTTCGGCTCGACCTCTCACAGTTCCGCGAGCTCGAGGCCTTTGCAAAGTTTGGGTCGGAACTTGACGAGGAGACTCAGAAGAGCCTGGCCCGCGGCGAGCGGCTCGTGGCCACTTTGAACCAGCCACAGTTCGCACCCTGGCCGGTGCAGGATCAGGTCATGATCATCTTCGCGGCCACTCAGGGATACGCTGATGATGTGCCGGTCTCCAGGGTATCGGATTTCAACGCGCTATTGCTGGATCACCTCAAGAAGCATCACCCTGAAATCGGCAACGAGATAGCTGCAAGCAAAGATCTCACCTCAGAAACCGAGGCCAGGCTCAGGTCTGTCATCGAAGAGTTCAAAGAGAGCTGGGATGCCGCAGAGGGAGATATCGGTGCGATACCGGTCGTGGCATACGAGGTTTAGAAGGCTGCTGAATAATGACGTTGCGCCACCAAAATACGATGGGCAAGCGCGAGAGCAGGACGCAGGGAGTGCGAATAGCAGCGCTATTTGCGCGACCGAGGACGAACTATCGCGCCGTCCAGTGCGTTTTGGTGGCCGTGACTTCGTTTTTCAGCAGGCTCCCACAGACGGAGCCTAGGCGAAGAGGCATACATGGCATCGCAACGTGACATTCGGAGGCGGATCGTCTCCGTACAGAATACGAAGAAGATTACCAAGGCGATGGAGATGGTGGCAGCGGCGCGCCTCAGACGCGCCCAACAACGGATCGAGGCCACCCGGCCGTACGCGGATAACATGCTGGAGTTCATCGGCGGCGTCGCCCGTTACTTATCCGCAGATGTGAGCATGAATCCGCTGGTGCGCGAGCACCCCGAGGTGAAGACTGTAACCATCATCCCCGTAACCGCGGATCGAGGGTTGTGCGGCGCCTTCAATTCGAACATCGTGCGCCATGCCACCGATCTCGTGAAGAAGTATCGAACCGAAGGTAAAGAAGTCCACCTTGTCCCCGTGGGCCGGAGAGGCATCAGCACTCTGCGTTTCCAGGGCTACAAGCTGTACAACACGTATGTCGACATTACGGACCAGTCGGTCTTCCTGGACGCTCAGGCCCTGGCTCACCGCGTCGGAACGCATTACAGCGACGGGGAGACAGATCGCGTTCACATTCTGTATAACCGTTTCAAAAGTGCCATGGAGCAGCATGTCGTCGACCAGGTGATTCTGCCTATTCAGCAGGAATTGGCCACGAGATATACTCCGTCGGACGCAGCCAAGCACATGGACTTCATTTTCGAGCCCTCGGAGGAGGCGATCCTCCAGGACCTCATCCCCTCGTATCTTGAGATCAGCATCTACCGAGCGTTTCTGGAAAGCATGGCCAGCGAGCATGGGGCTCGGATGACGGCCATGCGGAACGCTTCCGATGCGGCCACTGAAATGATCGATGATTTGACCCTGGCCATGAACCGGGTACGGCAGTGGTCTATCACCCAGGAGATCCTGGAAGTGGTAGCCGGGGCCGACGCCCTTGCTGGATAGGAGGACAGCAGACGCGATGAACAAAGGCAAGATCGTGGAGATCATCGGGCCGGTGATCGACGTTGAGTTCCCCGAGGTGCTCCCAGCCATCTATAACGCGCTCGAAATCAATGTCGAGGCGGCATCTGGGCACATCTACCTGGTTGCTGAGGTACAGCAACACTTGGGGGACAACAAAGTCCGGGCCGTGGCCATGGACTCTACAGACGGCCTCGCGCGAGGCATGGAGGTCGTCGATACCGGCAAGGCTATCGCCGTTCCTGTGGGCCAGGAAACTCTGGGTCGTCTATTCAACCTCCTTGGGGAACCGATCGATGAGGGTCCAGCTGTGTCCGAGGGAGTCGAGCGTTGGCCCATCCACCGTCCTGCCCCGGCATTCGAAGAACTCGAGCCAACGACCGAGGTGCTGGAGACTGGGATCAAGGTGATCGACCTGCTTGCCCCATATGTCAAAGGCGGCAAGGTGGGCCTGTTTGGCGGCGCCGGCGTCGGCAAGACGGTGGTCATCCTTGAGCTGATTCACAGCATTGCCACCCAGCACGGCGGCATCTCGGTTTTCGGCGGTGTGGGCGAACGGACACGCGAGGGTAATGACCTTTACCTGGAGATGAGCGAGTCAGGCGTCATCGGCAAGACCGCGATGGTATTCGGCCAGATGAACGAACCGCCGGGCGCGCGTCTGCGGGTAGGCCTCTCGGCCCTGACGATGGCGGAGTATTTCCGTGATGTCATGGGCCAGGACGTCCTCCTCTTCATAGATAACATCTTCCGCTTCGTACAGGCAGGTTCAGAGGTCTCGGCCCTTCTTGGTCGGATGCCTTCTGCAGTGGGGTACCAGCCCACCTTGACCTCCGAGATGGGCGAGTTGCAGGAGCGCATCACTTCCACGCGCCGCGGCTCGGTCACCTCGGTCCAGGCCATCTACGTTCCGGCCGACGACCTCACCGACCCGGCTCCTGCCAATACCTTCACCCACCTCGACGCCACGACGGTGCTCAGCCGCGCCATCACAGAGATGGGGATCTACCCGGCCGTGGACCCGCTTGACTCCACCAGCCGGGCGCTGAGCCGCCAAGTGGTCGGCGACGAGCATTATGAAGTCGCCACCAGGGTGCAGGAGATCCTCCAGCGCTACAAAGACCTCCGGGACATCATCGCGATCCTGGGCATGGACGAGCTCTCTGACGAGGACAAGGTGACGGTTCGGCGGGCCCGCCGCATCCAGCAGTTTCTCTCGCAGCCCTTCTTTGTGGCCGAGCAGTTCACGGGTACACCCGGCAAATTCGTGCCCCTGAAGGAGACGGTGCGCAGCTTCAAGGAGATCATTGAAGGCAAGCACGACGACCTGCCCGAGAGGGCCTTCAGGTATCAGGGCGGCATAGACGACGTGCTTGTAGCGGCAGGGGCCGGCCGTGCGGCCCAGGCTGAGGAGGAATCCGCCGAGATGGCGCAAACTGCGGCCACAGCATAGGCGGTGCGGATTGGCTCAGGAAGACAGCCGATATCTGACCTTGGAGCTGGTCTCGCCCTGGGGTCTGACTTTCCAAGGCGAGGTCAGTATGGTCGTGCTTCCTGCGGTGACTGGGGAGATGGGCATCTTGCCCCGACATGCTCCCTTGGTTGCACAACTCAGCATCGGCCGACTGCGCGCTCTCACGCCAGACGAAAGGTGGCTCAGCTTCGCTGTCTCGGAAGGCTTTGCCAAGGTACAATCGAACAAGGTCATCGTTCTTGCGGACAGCGCCGAGGAGGCTGGCGCGATCGATGTGCCGCGGGTGCAGCGTGCCCTTGAGCGGGCTTTGCACCGCTTGGAGATGTACCGTCAAGGCACGGTTCCCGAAGGAGAAGAAGTTGACCCGTTCAGGGAGCAACTTGCAGTTCACCGAGCCCGGAACCGACTCAAAGTCGCAGAAATGGCATAGCGGCTCGTTCGAGACGAGTCCTCAAAAGGCTGCTGAGAAATGAGGTTCCGCCGCCAGGATACGATGGGCGAGCGCGAGAGCAGGACGCAGGAAGTGCGAATAGCAGCGCTATTTGTGCGACCGAGGACGAACTGTCGCGCCGGCCAGTGCGTTCTGGTGGCCGCGACTTCGTTTTTCAGCAGCCTGTTAAATCCATGAGTAGGGATTCCGGGGAGTCCCGGCTAATAATCCGGGGTGGTGGACGGCTGTCAGGCAAGATTGTTGTGTCAGGGGCCAAGAACTCTGCCCTGAAGCTGATGGCCGCCAGCCTGCTCGCGCCTGGAGTGAGCGTTCTTCACAACGTGCCCGACATCCAAGACGTGCAGACCATGCGCGAACTGCTGGAGCACTTGGGCGCCGTTGTGGATTTCGCCGATGCAACGATGACGGTCGATACTGCAGCGGTCCAATCCCACGTGGCACCCTACGAACTCGTGCAAAGGATGCGGGCATCCATCCAGATCATGGGGCCCTTGGTGGCCCGCTTCGGTCGCGCACGAGTGGCCATGCCGGGCGGCTGTAACCTCGGCCCGCGCAAGATCGACATTCACCTTCGCGGTCTGGCCGGCATGGGAGGGGAGATCCGATCCGGCCACGGCTTCGTAGAGGTCAAGGCGGACAAGCTTCGGGGCATCGACATGTTCCTGGAGTACCCGAGCGTGGGGGCGACAGAGAACCTCTTGATGGCCGCCGTCCTCGCGGAGGGGACCACCACTCTGGAGAACGCGGCGCGCGAGCCCGAGATTGTCGACCTATGCAAGTTCCTGGTGAGCATGGGGGCCGACATCGAGGGCGCGGGAACTTCCACCGTCCGCATCACCGGTGTCCGCGAGTTACATCCTGCCGAACACACAGTGCTGGGCGACCGCATCGAAGCGGGCACATTCTTGATCGCCGGGGCGGTCACAGGCGGAGACGTCGAGGTAGTGGGCATCAGCCCGCATGTCCTGGATCTGTTCTTGTTCAAGCTCCGGGCCATGGGCGTCCATGTGCAGGAGAACACCCGTAGTATTCGGGCCGTGGGCGATCCGGCAGCCTTCACGGCGGTGGACATCGCCACACTGCCGTATCCAGGCTTCCCCACCGACCTGCAGGCGCAGATGATGGTCCCGCTTTCCCTGGCGAGCGGGGTGTCCCTTGTGACCGAAAATGTCTTCGAGAAGCGCTTTGGTTTTGTCGATGAGCTCGTCCGGCTGGGGGCGGAGATCAGGGTTGACGGCAATCATGCAGTCATAATAGGCGGGCGGACGCTGACGGGGGCGATCGTGCGCTGCCCCGATCTTCGTGCGGGGGCGGCCCTGGCTCTCGCGGGGTTGGCCGCTGAAGGCTTCACCGAGTTGCGCGACGTTCTCCATGTAGATAGAGGCTACGAGCGCTTCGAAGAGAAACTGCAAATGTTAGGGGCAGAGGCGGAGCGAACAGGCGCCGAGCCACTCTCGTGCGCGTCGGACTAGCGGAGGAGACCGCTGAAAAGCAAAGCCTACACTGTCTATACCAGTGATGGTCTCAAGAAGCGCAAGCGAAGGCGCATACTTCTGTGGTCGCTTGTCGGGATTGTGGTAGTCGTTCTTGCCATCGGCGGCGGTTCTTTCCTGTGGCTTTACGACAAGCTCGGCGGCACCCAGACGACTGATTCCAGCCTCATCGGCGCTGTGGGCGAGACTGTTCCGGGGGCCGTCGACCCTCCGGAGGCGACAGACATCCTGGTCCTGGGGTCGGACAAGCGGGCCAACAACGAGGAGGGGGTCGAGAGCCGTTCAGATACGGTCATGCTCGTTCACGTGGACCCGGAGGACAACTATCTTTCGGTGCTCTCCTTACCACGGGATCTGAGAGTCGATATTCCCGGTCACGGTACCGGCAAGCTGAATGCGGCCTACACGTTGGGTGGACCGACACTCACGATGGAGACGGTGCAACAACTCACGAAGGTTGACGTCGATCAATTCCTCCAGATCGACTTCAAGGCTTTCCAAGACATCACCAACGCGCTGGGAGGGGTCTACGTCGATGTGGACCGGCGCTACAACTACAAGAGCGCAGATCAGACCTTCGAGGCGATCTGGATCTCCCCAGGCTATCAGTTGCTCAACGGTACGGATGCCCTGGACTACGTTCGCTTCCGCCACGACGATAACCTGGACTTCGGCAGAATGGAGCGGCAGCAGCGCTTTCTTGTTGCCGCGAGGGAAAAGATCTCCGGCTGGAACCTGGCTCTAAGGTTGCCGGACTTGATCGATGCCCTCACCAGCAATGTCGAGACGACGATCTCGCGTATGGCGCTACTGAGGCTGGCCAAGTGGGCTATCCAGCTTGACGGCAGCCGTATCCGGCAGATCAGCATCACTGGAGAGCACCGAAAG
>JAMDEO010000043.1 GCA_023483915.1 Actinomycetota bacterium | reverse complement strand
AGTTCAAGCGACCACCTATTCTGCTTTTGGGGGGAGATCCTCTGCGGGAGCCGGAGCCGAATGTGCTGGCGATGCACATCCAGCCGGACGAAGGTATCAGTCTGAAGATCGGGTCGAAATTGCCTGGGCCCCGAATCGATATCCGCCCTGTACACATGGATTTCCGTTATGGCACATCTTTCGGACGCCGTTCCCCCGAGGCCTACGAAAGGCTCTTACTCGATGCGCTTCTGGGGGATGCAACCCTCTTCAGCCGGGAGGATAGTGTCGATGCAGCCTGGAGATTCGTGGATCCGCTGTTGCATCTATGGGAGAGCGGTCGCGGAGGGCCGTTGGCCACTTATGCCGCAGGGAGCTGGGGTCCCGAAGAAGCAGTGGAAATGATGGCCGCGAATGGTCGCCGTTGGAGACGGCTATGAGGGAGTGGAAACTCGTCCAGGGCCGGACGGTGCCGCTGGGAGAGGTCGACCGGGAACTCCGTCGCGCGTGGACCGCCCTGGACGAGGACTCTCGTCGTGAGGGCAGCGGAGTGATGCTAGGCCTCAGGGAGGTGAATCTGGTCGCTGTGACGAGGGAGGCCAACCTCGAGCAGGCACGGGCCACGGCCGCTCTTGCTGCGAGAGACCACCCCGGGCGCATCATCCTCGTGGCTCCGGGAGGAATGGGATCCTCGGCATCTATCGCTACGGGATGTCTCATTGACGAGGAGTCTAGGCGCATCGTGTGCTCCGAGGAGGTCGTCATCAGAGGGGCGCCTGCTGGGGAGGAGCTACTTGCAGCCGCCATCCTCCAGTTGCTTGTCTCAGACGTGCCTGTTATCGGATGGTGGACGGAGGACGTTGCCGGCGCTGCAGAGAGCCTACCTTGGCTGGCCGGCTTGTCCGATCAGTTGGTCACGGATCTCGGACTTGCAGCTGACCCTTGGGCTTCGGTCGAGGCTCTGACCGGATTGATGTCCAAGATGCCGGAGCTGCCGGTCGGAGATCTGGAGTGGCTGCGGATCGCGCCCTGGCGTCAACTGTTGGCTGAGGTGTTTGAGAGACCGGAACGCCGCCAGTTGATTGCCGAGATCGCGGAGGTGGAGATCCTCCATGCGGATGCCCCGATGCAGGCGCTGCTCTTCGCGGCCTGGTTTTCAGCTCGTCTGGGAATGAGCGTTGGTGCTGGAGCCCGGTGGGGCCAGGAGGACCATCCCGTCATTGAAATGGTCGGCTCTGTGGGAGGGGCGCTGAAAGTACGCCTGCGGCGGGATGAGCTGGGTTCTGGTCCAGCGGGTTCTGGTCGCCTTTCGGGCCTCACGGGAGTCAGCATACGTATGCGAGCAGAGGGGAGCGCTGACGCAGCGCGCGGAGCCGAGTGCTTCGGCAGGGTAATCAGCATCGCCCGGCTGGCACACAGCCTGGTGTGCCGGTGTGGCGCCGAAGAAGGATTGGACAGCGCACCCGTTCTCAAATCGCTCGGCCTCCAACAGCTAGACGACCATCAGCTGCTTTCTTCTCTTATCGATACACCCGCCCTCGATTACGATCTGACCAGTATCCTACGCGTAGCCTTGGACCTTTCTGCAGCGCCTGGCTTTGTGATATAAAACCAGCGCCATGATCCATGTTGTCGCCGACCCAGAGGGACTAGCAGTTGCGGGCTCGCGGCTGATTGGCACAATGCTGGGCGGTCGCGCCAGGCAGACCGGCGCCGAGCTTTCATTCGTGCTCAGTGGTGGTACAACGCCCCTTAGGCTCTATGAACTTCTCGCGGGGGAGTCCGGAGACAAGATCCCCTGGCCGAGGATAAATGTCTTCTGGGGAGACGAACGGTGCGTGCCTCCGGAGGACATGCGGAGCAATTACCGCATGGCGTCGCGGACCGGCCTCTTGGATCGGCCTCTCGCCGGTGTCCACAGAGTACCTGGCGAACTTATCCCGGAAGAAGGCGCCTACTGGTACACGCAAGTCTTGAACTCAGTGTTTCCAGGCAAAGATCTGCCCCGTTTTGACCTAATCCTTCTGGGGTTGGGAAGTGACGGGCACGTCGCTTCTCTGTTTCAAGGCTCCCCGGGTCTGACAGACCGGGAGCACTGGGTCGTCCCCACTGAAGAATATGAGGGTACTCGACGCCTGACCTTTACGTTGCCCGTGCTGGCATCCGCCCGTGGCATATTGTTCCTCGTGAATGGAAAGGCGAAGGCGGAGGCGGTGCGACAGACGTTGGGAAAGGAGCGCGTTTCGGGGGGTCAAATCCTGCCCGCCCGCCTCCTTATGGACATGATTGCCGTGAAACAGAAGGCCGGCTGGGAATGCCCGGCAGTGAGTTGGGTGATCGACAGAGCAGCGGCGGCCCTGCTTCCTTCGCTGGGACATCGCGCCAAGACCGCAGCTCGTCAGAAGGGCTGACATCATGGATAACGAAGCGACGGCACACAAGGCAAAAGTTCTCTTGGATAGCGAACAGATGGGCCGCACCCTGGCACGCATGACGCATGAGATCGCGGAACAGGCCCCCGACCTTCGCGAGATCGCGCTGGTGGGAATACAGCGCCGGGGGGTGGAGTTGGCCGCGCGTCTTGCCGGCCTATTCCAGTCGTTCTATAAGATTGAGCCGCCTACGGGTGCTATCGACATTACCTTCTACCGTGACGATCTCGACTCGCGCATGGGAGTCCAATACGAGCAGCCGCGAGTGCATTCCACCGAGTTGCCGTTCGATGTGAACGGCAAGACGATCATACTAGTCGACGATGTCCTCTATACGGGCAGAACCATTCGGGCCGCCATTGACGCGCTATTTGACTACGGGCGCCCGATCTCCGTGCGGCTCGCCGTGCTGGTGGATCGAGGCCATCGAGACTTGCCCATAAGGCCCGACTTCGTGGGAAAGAATGTGCCCACCAGCCGCAACGAGCAGGTAGTCGTCCGCTTGGTGGAGACCGACGGCGTCGACGAGGTCGTGATCGAGGACTAGGCCGAGACAGCAGCTCCATAGAAGTTTGTCGAGCGTTCTCCGGCCAAAAAGGATGCCTGCGAACTCGTCCGCTTGCCTTCGGCTGATGGATGGCCTACCTCGGCAAGGTCCCGACGGGACGCCTAAGTGGGCGGATCTTATCGCGAGGGCATTGGCGCCGCGACACCTCTTGCCAAGTCGTTGTGTCACACGATCGACAAGTGTCGCCGTGGAGGCTCGAATGGTATGGTGGCGAACCATAAGTTTGTCTCTTCTGGGTGGCGCCGTAGGCTGCGTCGGCGTTGCCAGCACCGCGTTGTCGCACGGGGTTGAAAGCCACAATTGGTCCCTAGCTCCAACAACCGTGGCAGCGGCAATCCTCGGCGTTGTCTTGGTCGTTCTCTTCGGGCTAGGTGCCTGGGCCGGTCTTAGATCGCTCCAGCGACGGACTGTTAGGGCTGACATACCTCTTTGCCGCTTTGTCGATTCCCTGGTTATATCGGACTTACCATTTACCTGGCATGGCCGTTACGGCGGCAGGTGTTGTTGCCTTGGCGATCTGCAATGGCCTTCGAGCGAAGCGGCACAAAGACACGCACGGGCTTGTCACGACTTTTGCTGTGGGGGTTATCCTGCTAGTGGGGCTAGTCGTCCATTTCTCCCCTAGTGTGGGCAGACCGGTGACCTGGTGGCAAGACCATGTTGCCCCCGTCGATCTCGTGACCACACAGCGGACGTCGGATGGCAAGGCCGATGTGGCCACATATCGCCTTGCAGCCGGAGCCTGGGGAAGCGACGAGTACTACGTTGTGACTCACCGTCGGTTAATCGGCCTTGTCGAGCAGCGGCGCCTCATTGCCGTTATCCCCTCCAATATGCCCGATGCCCAATGGGCCGACTCTCGTACAGTGGAGGTAAATGGCATTCTCATGGACGCCTGGAAGGGCTCACTTGTCGAATCGAGATGACTGGGTGCTCTCTGGCTCACTTTGCAGTGCTGGAGTCGCCCCCCGCGCCGCGGTACAATTCCGTAAGACAGTCAACCTTTTAAACGTGTCCAGAGAGGCCGAAAGGGTACCGACATGCACTTGATTTCGATTGACGATCTCTCGACTGCGGACATCGAGACACTCTTCAAGCTCAGCGACGGATTCCTGGAAATCGCGTCGCGGTCGATCAAGAAGGTTCCCACTCTGCGGGGCCGTACCATAATCAATGTCTTTCTCGAGCCGTCCACGCGTACGCAGTCGTCGTTCGAGCTGGCGGGCAAGCGACTCTCGGCGGACGTGATCAACATCAAGGGCTCGTCGTCGAGCGTATCCAAGGGGGAGAGTCTCAAGGACACGATCCTTACCCTGGAAAGCTATCGGCCGGACATCATCGTGATGCGGCACCCACAGGTGGGGGCGTCGCGAATGGCGACCCGTTACACCAGCGCGTCGGTGGTCAATGCCGGAGACGGGACGGGCGAGCATCCCACTCAGTGCCTGCTGGACCTCTATAGCTTGCGCCGGACCTACGGGGATCTGCAGGGGCTAAAGGTAGCCATCGTGGGCGACATTCTGCGCAGCCGGGTGGCGCGGTCAAACCTCTTTGGCTTCCGGAAGATGGGAATTGACGTGCGGCTGGTCGGGCCACCGACCCTGATGCCCCCCGGCATCGAGTACTGGGACGTGCCGATCTACCAAGATCTCGCCGCCCTCGACGACGTCGACGTGATCTACCTGCTGCGCATGCAACTGGAGCGGGCGAGGGGCAAGGTGCCGCCTGTGCCGTCATTGCGGGAATACAGTCGGATATGGGGGCTGTCATCGCTCAAGGTGAAGCCGGGCCAGCGGGTCATGCACCCGGGACCGATCAATCGAGGCGTGGAGCTCTCCGGCGACCTCGCCGATGACGATCGGTCGCTGATTCTGCATCAAGTTGAATCGGGGCTGGCGGTACGCATGGCCATTCTGTATCAGTGTCTGGCGGGGAGTCTGACCGAGGAGTCTGCTGGATAGAAAGGGGCCGGGCATGGTAGGCGGCCCGGAACCGCGTCCTTCCGGCGGTCAGCGGACATTGCGCGGATGCCGGGCAGTCGGCATGGCAATCGCCATCGCATCGCTGGTTCTTATGTACGTGGTAGGCGCGTTGGTCGTCGTCGGTGCAAGGACTCCCGGTGCGGTGTTCTCGGCGGACTTCTTTCTGTGGGGCTTCATTGGCGTCTCGGTGGGTTGTTTATGGCTCTTGACCGGCAGCCTGCTCATGGAGCGAAAGGCTCCTGGCAAATCGAGAGGCGTCTTGGAAGCCTCTGTGGGCTTCGCGTCGATCCCGGTGGCGTTCGCGAGCCTGATAGGGACGTTCGTCCGCGAGGAGCGGCTCGACTTTCGGTTCCTTCCGATATTCGCCGTTCTTATTGTTGCAGCGGTGGGGCTTGTTGTGGTTGCCACGAAAGCTAAGCGCGCTGCCGACGCGTGGAGCAACATAGGTCAGGACTGAGCGGTCCTCTTCCGCTGCGTCGAGACGCGCGGAAGGCGCTTCAGCTTTGCTCGGGCAACCTGAGCGGCGGGAACTCCGGCACTCCCGGAGGCTGTCGAAACTCGGTATGGTAACCGCGCGGGTTCACGTATTCCTGCAGCTGCTTCATTGTTAACGGGCTGTACTCCGTGACCTCCGGAACGATGCACAGATGCTTGGGATCGCCGGAGCAGTGACGATGTATGTGGCCGTGAACGTTGAACATGTCGACGGCAACGAATCCCGCCTCCAAGAACCATTGGTCGGAGCGACAGCGGTCATGATTGCCGCGCAGCAGGTGAATGTGGCCGTTGAGGCGTGCGACGATCTGGGGGGCCAACTCCCGCTCCACGAGGATGAAGTCCCCAAGCATGAGCACGTTGGCCTCTTCTGGGAGGACCACGTTCCATCTCTCGATCAGGGTCTGCTCCATGCTTTCGACATCTGCGAACGGCCGGCTTGCGAACCAGATGATCCTCGAGTGCCGGTAATGCGGGCCGGCGGTGACGTAGTGAAACTCGACTTGGGAAGCGTCCATTGGCTGCCTTGGTGGGGCGGGTTTGGTGAGACAGGGGGTCGCTACCCCGGATCGGACGGCGCAAAACGGAAGCCTTTTGCCGTGCGCGGTGCGTCGGCCGGCGCTGCTGTGGCCTGGCAATTATCCAGTCTTTGGCGGGGATAGCCCACCCGCAGTTTAGAGTGTCCGCCGCTCGGATACGTCCTCCTAGGACGCCGGGGCTCCGATACCTCGGCATCTCAGGTGGATCATTCGCGTATGATGGGAGACGATCATGCCCGTAAGAAGATCGACAGCCGAGTGGCGCGGCTCCCTCAAAGAGGGCTCCGGCAGCATGAGATTGGCCAGCGGCCTATACGAGGGGCCTTTCACGTATTCCTCCCGCTTCGAGGAAGGGGCGGGGACAAATCCCGAAGAACTGGTTGGGGCGGCCCACGCGGGGTGCTTCTCGATGTTCTTGGCGGGGCTTCTGACAGACAATGGTCATCCGCCCGACCGGATAAACACGTCCGCCGCAGTCCGCATAGGAGCCGGTCCCACGATCGACCGGATCGAGCTCCACACGGAAGCGGCGGTGCCGGGCATATCGGACGCCGAGTTCCAGGATCTTGCGGCTCAGGCCAAGGTCGGCTGCCCGGTGTCCAAAGCTTTGGCCGCAGTCCCGGAAATCACGCTTAAGGCCAAGTTGGTAGATTGATCGGGTACTCCGTTCGCGAAAGCCCTCGGGCGAGGCGTGTCCGACTGGTCATGTCCCCGCACCAGGGCCTCGTCGTGGTTGTTCCACGCGGCTTTGATTGGGGTCGTATCCCCGCCGTCCTTGAAGAAAAGAGCTCCTGGATAGCCCGGACGTGGTCCGAGATGGAGCGCGGACGGCTTCTGACCGAACCCGCGGAGTCCCAGGTGTTGCCGGAGACCGTGAGTCTTCGGTTCACCGGCGAGGAATGGCGGGTGGAATATTGCCGGGGAGCCGGGGAGTCCGCCTCGGTTCAGGCGCGAGAGTCCCGCGGGTTCGTCCTAAGGGTCACCGGCGACGCAGATGATGGGGCCTGCAGGCAGGCTCTTGTCCGATGGCTGCTCCGTAAGGGCCGTGAGGTTCTGGTGCCTGCTACGCAGGAATTGGCCAGGATCCACGGCTTCCACATGAGCCGTGTGTCTGTCCGCCTTCAGAAGTCGCGCTGGGGAAGCTGTTCGCGCACAGGGACTCTGTCGCTCAACGTAAAGCTGCTGTTCCTTCCCCCCGAGCTCGTGGAGTATGTGCTCCTGCATGAGTTGTGCCACACTGTTGAGATGAGCCACTCAGACCGTTTCTGGTCGCTGGTGGAGTCAATCGATTCAGGGTACCGGCGCAAACGCAGACTGCTGAGACGAGCCGAAGACCAAGTTCCAGGCTGGATCGTTGAGAGGAGGACGTGATGGACGTCACCCGACTGCTCCGCCGACGAACCGCTCTGACCGTAGGGCTAATGGGTATAAGTCTGGCGTGTCTTCTGTTGTTGCTGAACCCTGCGTCGGCACTGGCGACTGGGGAGGGTATCGCAGGCTGGCAATTTACCAAGATAACCGAGACCGCCCACTACCCCTTTGACTCCATGCTGAACGGCGGCCGTCTGTTTTGGGCCCGCGCAACCCAAGGAAACGGCTCAGAGCTACTTTGTCGCGACCTGGCGAGCGGAACAGACAGCACTCTTGTGAGCGACGAGTTGTCTCCCCGGAGTTTCGATGTTGACGGCGATCGAGTGGCCTTCACGGGCTACGATGGCGTGGACGCGGAGGTCTTCGTCCTCACCATTTCGACTGGTCAAATCACCAAGCTCACGAACAACACTTGGGACGAGTCCCGGCCGAAGATCAGCGGCGATCTGGTCGCTTGGGACAGGCACGAATACGACTTCAACTCCTCGAACTTCCGGTTGTTCGCCTGCGACCTGGAGTCGGGGACGACTATCGAGCTTGCGAGTACCGATCCCAACCAATCCGGGCTTTACGACTTCCAGGTCGACGGGGATTGGGTGGTCTGGCAGATCTACTCTTTCCATAACGAGCAGACGGTCGTCAGGACTTGGGCCTATTCCAGAGCCACCGGGGAAACAGCCGAGTTGGCCGGCCCGTGGACGCTAAACTCCTCGGTGACGCTGGCAGAGGGAAAGCTGTATTTTGCCTCCGACTCCGCAGACCGCTCGGACCTATATGCGATGGATCTTGCCACTCGGGAGGGCAGCTTAATCGCTAGTAACGACAAGCAGATCCAGTCGATCCAAGTTTCCGGTAACAAGATCGCGTGGGCTTCCTGGTACACCGCTAGCGGTCCCTCGGTGAGTTACCTCGCGATTCTGGACTCGAACACCGGGCAGACCACGCGGATTTCGACCCCGGGCTACTCAGCCGGGCAACTGGATCTATCCGGAAACGTACTCGCCTGGTGGGGCCAGTCCCTTGCCGGGGCTTACTTGGGCATGCATAACTACCTCTTCGTATACGACATAGCTCGAGCGACCGTCACGCGGCTCACGTCGCCGAGGGAGAACATCCAGCCCAATAACACCACCGATGGCGAGTCGGTGACGTTTCTTCGCTACCATCCGTCCGAGACCCGCCTCACCACCGAACTGGTGGTCGTGAGTCCCTCCGATGAGCTGCCCCTTGCATTCGCGGACATCTCCGGCGTGCACCCTTACAGGACCGCAATCGTGGGCATGGCGGAGAAAGGATTCGTATCGGGGTATCCTACCGGAGCCGGCGAGCCGGACTTTCGCCCTAACGCCCAGATCAATCGAGCGCAGTTCTGCAAACTGCTTGCAGAAGTACTAGGGCTTGCCGTCACAGAGGATCTGTTGCCCCCATTCTCGGACCTGGGGACTGATGATCTGTACAGCCTCTATCCACACGAGTACGTCGCCGCGCTGACGTCAATAGGGGCGATAAGAGGGATGGGAGGAGGGCGGTTCTCGCCGTACTCGGGCCTTAGCCGGGCGCAACTCGTCACGATGATCGTGCGAGCGGTGGACAAGCTGGAGCCGGGCCTGCTTGTAGACAATACCATGATCGCGTATAACCCAGGAACACTGGGCGGGTTCGACCCGATTCACTGGAAGAACATGGCAAGGGCGGAGATCACGGGACTTTTGGACGGTCTTGCCGGCTTCGGCAAGCGATGGGATCCATGGAAGCCCGCCAGCCGAGGCGAAGCGGCCCAAATACTCTGGAACTTGGCGTCGATGGACGAAGGCACGCCGTAGCCGGCTGGACCGGGCTCTCCATCCGCGATAACATAGGTACGCCTTTAAACGAGTCCCGTGAGACCGAAAGGATTTGTCTGGATGGACACCAAGCCGCGTCCTTCCGTGCCTAGATTCGCCTGCCGCACATTCCCCTTCGAACGGTTCCTCATTCGCGCTGTGCACCTGTTCGATCCGCGCCACGGGGTAGATAGGGACGGTGATGTCTTGGTCGAGGGCGGCAAGATCGCCGCGTTGGGCTCTGGCATTGAGCGGCCGCCGGACGTTGAAGTCCTCACCGATCTTGTCGGGTGCTGGGTCTTTCCGGGGCTGGTGGATCCGCATGCTCACTTGCGCACACCGGGATACGAATACAAGGAAGATCTGGCCTCAGGTTCCCGCGCTGCCGCAGCCGGTGGCTATGTCGCGGTAGTTGCCATGGCCAACACGGATCCGGTGATTGATGCCGGTCCTCTTGCAGCCTGGGTCCTAGATGAGGCCGAGCGCCAGGCCGTAGTGCGTGTGGGTCAGGTCGGCTCCGTGAGTAAGGCCATTCGCGGTGAAGAGCTGTCAGAGATGCGAGAGTTGGCCGACGCGGGAGTGGCAGCCTATTCCGATGACGGTAAGCCGGTAGCCGATGCCGACCTGCTGCTTCACGCCCTAAGATATGCGCGGGGGACCGATCGGCCTCTGCTGCTTCACCTGGAGAATAAGAGCCTTTCGCTGGACGGCGTCATGCATGAGGGCAAGTGGAGCGCAAGATTGGGGCTGCGCGGTATCCCGGCGGCAAGCGAGTCGGGACCGCTCGCCCGCGACTTGGAGCTGGTCCGGTACGTGCGGCGTGAGGCCAAGCGCATCGAGGCCGGGGAGGACGAAGCGGCGGCCGGGACACTTGCCGGCGCACAGACGCCCGTGGTTCATTTACAGCACCTGTCCAGTGCCCAGAGCGTTGAGCTTGTCCGCCGGGCGAAGGAAGAGGGCCTCCCGATAACGACTGAAGCCACGCCGGCCCACCTCCTGTTCACCGATGAACGTCTCACGTCCTTTGATCAGAACCTGAAGGTCAACCCACCCATCCGCTCGGCGAATGATCGTGAGGCCTTGGTTGCGGCGCTGGCAGATGGCACCATCGATTGTGTGGGCACGGATCACGCCCCGCACGCTCCCCAGGAGAAAGAAGTTCCCATTGAGGAGGCCAATTGGGGCAGCACCGGGCTGGAAACAGCCTTCGCCGCGCTTCATACCGGCCTCGTACTCACCGGGAAGGTGACGCTGGCACGTTTGATCGAAGCCATGTCCGAGGCTCCCTGCCGGATGATCGGCATTCCCGAGCCGCGACTGGCCATCGGGGCGCCGGCAGACCTATTCGTTGCCGATCTCGCCGAGAAGTGGCAGGTCACGCCTGAGGCCCTACGGGGCAAGAGCCGCAACTGCGCCTTCCTGGGAGAGACTTTCACGGGAAGGGTGAGGATGACCGTGGTGGATGGGGCGCGCCGCTTCGCGCGCGCCCGAGGAGAGGACTGATGTACCGCGGCGACATTCCCGGCTACGTTGTGCTCAAGGATGGAACTGTGTTCAGCGGCTTCGGCTTCGGAGCGCAGGGCAAGGTCTTGGGCGAGGTCGTCTTCAACACCGGCATGACCGGCTACCAGGAGATCACGACAGATCCCTCGTACCACGGGCAGATGGTCACCTTCACCTACCCCATGATCGGGAATTACGGGGCTGCCGACCATCTTCTCGAGTCCGGGGAGGCGCACTCCAAGGCCATAATCGTCCGGGAGATCAAGAACACCGCCTGGAACCTCACCTGTCCGGAAGCCTGGGTTGACTGGCTGGATGCCCGTGGCATAGTGGGAGTCGCCGGCATCGATACCCGAGCGCTTACTAGGCGCATTCGTGAACACGGGGCCATGACCGCATGTGTGGCGGCGGGACCTGATCTTCATGTCAACGAGCTCCTCGCTTCGACCCAGCTCTTCCCGTCGATGGACGGTCTCGATCTGGCAAGCGCGGTGACGTGCCGCCAGCCCTATGAATGGTCTACAGAGGAGGCAGGTGTGGAGAGCCGCTTCCGCGTGGTGGCTTTCGACTACGGGATGAAGCGGAGCATTCTCAGGAATCTGGCGGCGGTCGGTTGCGACACCATAGTGGTTCCGGCTCACTGGACCCCGGAGCAAGTACTTGCCCTGAAACCGGATGGAGTGTTCCTGTCCAACGGGCCCGGCGACCCTGCAGCGGTCGGATACGCGGTCGACACGATCCGAGGTCTGTTGGGGAAAGTGCCGGTCTTCGGGATCTGCCTTGGACACCAACTTCTGGCACTCGCCGTGGGATTTGCCACCTACAAGCTCAAGTTCGGCCATCGGGGGATAAATCACCCCGTGCGCAACTATGTGACCGGTCGCATCGAGATAACCAGTCAGAATCATGGGTTCGCGGTGGAACCGCCTGCTACCGTCAAGGATGCGCTGGCTCGAGGGGCGGTTGTGGGCGAGGGGGGTGTAGCCGGGTTGAGGGCTGAAGACATGATGTTACAGTCCGACTTTGGCCCGGTCCAGGTCACGCATCTGAACCTCAATGACGGTACTGTCGAGGGCCTTCAGCTGACAGAAATACCGGCCTACACCGTGCAGTATCACCCCGAGGCAGGGCCGGGCCCGCATGACAGTCATTACCTGTTCCGCCAGTTCGTCGATGTGATGCAGGAGACCGGTCGACCAGCACGAGCTATTTCCTAGGAGGCGTTGCACATGGCAGGTCCGGCAGGTTCTGGAGGCCCCGGCGGGCCTCGGGGCGAAGGACAGCAGGCCAAAGAGATCAAAGTGAATCTTCCACAAAACATCGTGGGCGGCGTCTATGCCAACGCGATGCTGGTGCAACACACCGATGACGAATTTGTCATGGATTTCACCCTGCTTGTTGGCGGTAACGGCACTGTGGTATCGCGGGTTATCACGAGCCCCGGCCACATGAAGCGGATGATCGCAGCCCTCCAGGAGAATCTACGCAGATATGAGGGCTCCCACGGAGTGGTCAAAGGCCGGGAGGTCCAGCCGCGCATGCGTTTGGGCTTCCAGCCACCCGCGGAATGAACTAGGCAACGGGGGAGGGAGCTCAGTCGTGCTCAAAGTGGGAGACACCGCTCCATCGTTTGTTGCCGCCGGAACGGAAGGAGACTTCGATCTGAGGTTGCAGCTCACGAAGGGCCCCCTGGTGCTCTACTTCTTCAGCCGCGCTTTCACGCCGGGTTGAACGCTGGAGGCGGTTGAGTTCAACCAATTGCTTGGAGAGTTCAGGGAAATGGGGGTCGACGTGGTGGGCGTCTCTGCGGATCCACTAGGCAAACTCGAGCGGTTTCGCGACAAGTACTCATTGGGTTTTGCGCTCATCTGCGATGGCGATCGGGCGATCGGGGACGCCTACGGCACACTGAAGAACGGACGCGAAGGAAGCCACGAAAGGGATACGGTGGTGATTGACCGGGACGGAACGATCTTGCTTGCGTATCAACGTGTCCGTGCGGCAGGCCATGCGGCGGATGTGCTGGCCGATATCGGGAGGCTGCATGCTGCGGACCTTCTCTAGATCCCGTTTGTTGCTCGCATTGCTGCTTCTGATCATGGTCACGGCCGGGCTCTTCCTGCTCGGCGAGAGAGGGGTGTGGGCGACCGCGGCGGGAGGGGCCCCGGGGGACGGTTCCGGGACACTTGGTGGTTCCCCGCAGGCCAGCGCGGAATACGACGTGGTGGTGTACTCCACCCAGACTTCAGGTCTGGCAGCGGTAAGGGAACTCGTTTTGGCAGCCCCGAAGCTACGTGTGGCTCTTGTCTCGAGCGGCAACCTCCTGGAGACGCCTCTGGCGCAAGGCCTAAGCGTCGAGGATGCCCGCAATATCGATGACGTCAAGGGCGGGTTCTACGCGGAATGGCGGGGCGGCGTCATCAACGCCTATCGCAGTAAGGGGATCCGACCCTTCAACTCAAGTGGTCGGTTCGTCTACGAGCCTGATGTCTCCGCCCGGGTGCTCTGGCAGTTTGCCCGGGGAGCGTACAGCGGTGGCACGACCTTCTACTCGGCGCGGTTGGTCGACGCCGGCGATCGAGGCGAGACCAGGTATGTGGACATTCAGGTTGAGGGAGGGGGGATAGTCCGCCTAAACACCCGGTACTTCATCGATGCCAGTGTGGAGGGTGACCTTGCCCGTATGCTCGGCGCTGACTATCGCGTGGGGCGGTCGGAAGAGGTGTACAACGACGTCGACGGCAGACGGCCGGATCGTCCCAGCTCAGCGAACGACTTCGTCACGGCGCCGCAGCGCTTTTCCGCGCTGCTTACCCTGAAGGTCTATCCCAATGGTGGCGCGCCGCGCGTATCGTTGCTGAGCCATCCAAGTTACGACCCGTCCTCGTATCAATCGTTGCCGCCTCTCAGCGCCAGCAACGTGAGCAGTTTCGGGGCGAGTTGGTCGATGAAGATCGCCACATTGCCAAACGCCAAGCGCGAGCTCAACGAGCGGTGGACGGATTGGCCCGATGTGGGCCTCGCATTTGATTGGATCTTCTCACCGGAAAAGAGGGGGGACATCCGGCGGCGCGTCCTCGAGTGGTCGATCAACCGGGTTCGCTATCTTCAAGAGCATGGGTACGCGAAGATAGGGATTGCGGCTATTCCTCAGAAGCTCTATGTACGCGAGGGGCCGAGAGTCGTAGGCCTTGACACGTACACGGTCGACGACCTGCGGACCGGTGCCGGGCGAGACCCCGTGGCCTTGGGCTGCTACGTGGAATACGACCGCCACGACGCGTTCTATCCGAACCATGTCGAGCAGACCCGTGTGGCCCAGCTTCCCATGGAAGCCTTGATGGCGCAGGGCCACCCGTGGTTGCTCGTCTCGACGGCCGTCTCAACCGACTATGCGGCCTACTCCTCGGCCGTGCGGATGGAGCACATGCGGGCTCACATGGGAGGGGCCGCCGGGGCGCTTATCGCAACGGCTGAAAGACTCGGAATCGGCCTGCCCGAAGTGCCGTACAGCGCCGTCAGAAGCGAGTTGCTCAGCCGCGGTTACAGACTCGAGCCCGGGGACTGAGTCGTGAAACGCAGCTGGGGCGACGATGACGCCTCTCAACGTCGCCTCACTCCATCTGCATAATGCCGATCGGGATACCGTCTGGATCGGCGAACACAGCAAAGAAGCCTATTCCAGGGATGACAGTCTTTGGCGAGATCATCCTTGCTCCGGAGACCATTGCCCGCGATACATCCGCCTCGATGTCTTCCACGTGGAAGTAGACGTTCAACGCGCAGTCGGGCACGGAGTCGGGCTTCTTAAGGATGCCGCCGCCGGGGTTGTCCCCGGTCTTGATCAGCGGATAGCCGGGGAAGTGCTCCCGGTCGATCTCCCAGTCGAAGACCCGTGAATAAAAGTCGATTGTCTTGTCGACGTCGTTAACCATGAGTTCCCAGTGGAAAAGCGGGTTGCCCATCTCATTCCCCCTGCAGGATCCCGATCGCGATGCCGTCGGGGTCGGCGAACATACCCCAATAGCCGATCCCCGGAATGGCTGTTTTGGGGGCGATGACGGAGGCTCCGGCCTCCGTTGCCTTGGTCAGCGTTGCTTCTACATCGTCCTGCTAA
>JAMDEO010000106.1 GCA_023483915.1 Actinomycetota bacterium | reverse complement strand
CGGGATTCCCCTCACGGGCCGAGAGCCCCTTCGACTCGTACGGCACCGGGCACAGCAGCACCTCTATCAGTGCCGCGGTTGGCATGGCCGAGGCCAGGCGAAGGACATCAGATGTGGGCGCCGCGGATGCACGTCCCGGCGATGCGTCTGATAGGCGGGGGGCCGGAAGAGTTGTGGCTGTGATCGGCGATGGGGCGCTGACCGGTGGGATGGCCTATGAGGCCCTCAATCATGCGGGACATCTCGGTACATCTATCTTGGTGGTTCTCAACGACAACGCCATGTCCATCGAACGAAACGTTGGTGCCATGAGCACGTATCTCTCCAAGTTGCGGACCGACCCAAGGTTGTCGCACTTCCGTCATGACTTGGAGCGCCGGCTGCAACGTCTGCCGGCTGGGCCGGCGGGGGGAGAGCGGGTCGCAGCAATCGGAGGTCAGCTCAAGGACAGCATAAAGGCGGCGCTCGTGCCGGGGATGCTCTTCGAGGAGCTGGGATTTACCTACGTTGGCGTTGTCGATGGTCACGACATCGAAGAGCTACGCGAGAACATCCGCCGGTGTTTGGCCGTTGAAGGGCCGGTCTTGCTACATTGCCGCACGGTGAAGGGCAAAGGGTATACGCCGGCCGAGAGACACCCGGGGCGATATCACGGTACACCGCCATTCTGCGTTCCCACGGGGGAGAGCTTGGATCCCGAAGGGCCGACCACCTTCACGCGCGCATTCGGGGAGGCTTTGGTGGAGCTTGCTCGACACGACGAGAGGATCATCGGCGTCACCGCCGCCATGGCATCTGGGACCGGCCTCGACGCGCTCAAGCAGGCATTCCCGGAAAGATTCTTCGATGTAGGAATAGCAGAAGCTCACGCCGTGGGTCTTGCAGCGGGCTTGGCCGCGGAGGGGAAGCGACCAGTCGTGGCCATCTACTCGACCTTCCTACAACGCGCGTACGACCAAGTCATCCATGATGTATGCCTGCAGAATCTGCCCGTGGTATTCGCGGTCGATCGTGCGGGCCTGGTCGGGGAAGATGGGCCTACTCACCACGGAGCATTTGATCTATCATTCCTGCGCATCGTGCCCAATCTCACGGTCTTCGTCCCCAAGGACGAAGGTGAGTTGCAGAGACTACTGGCAACCGCCCTCACGTTGGATGGCCCATCGGCGATCCGCTAGCTTTTCCCCGCTCCGCCGGGCTGGGGGCGCCGCTCCGGCGGCCGATCCTGCCGCTGGAGGGCCCCTGGGTGGAGGAGTTGCGGCCCGGCTCAGACATCGTCATCCTGGGATTGGGTCCGGGAGTACAGCTGGCCCTGCAGGCGGCAGAGCTGCTGTCTGCCCAGGGGGTCAGCGCCGCCGTCGCAAATGTGCGTCGGGTCCATCCGCTTGATTCGGACAGCCTGCTGAAGCTCGTAGCTCGCCACAAAGCTGTTCTAACCGTCGAGGACAATGCTTTGGCCGGCGGTTTTGGGTCGGGAGTCCTGGAATTGCTGGCAGAGTCCGAGATCTTGATGCCGGTGGGGCGGGTAGGTCTTCCCGACTAGGAGCCCACCGTGTTTGTCCAGCAAGGACGGCTTGACATCCTGCGGCGTGAGGTTGGACTAAGTGCGGAAGCCATAGCCGTTGCGGCGTCTGCGATTTTGGCACGGGCGCACGGCCGTCCCTAGTAGGATCGTTGGCTTCTCCTCCGCGTACCCGCCTGGATGAACTGGTTGTTCAACGCGGTCTGGCACCAACCCGCAGCGCGGCACGGGGCCTCATAATGGCCGGACTGGTCCTCGTGGATGGGTCGGTCAGCGACAAGGCGGGCAGGGCGGTGTCCTGGGACGCGATAGTCACTGTCAAGCAAAGACCTCGGTTTGTTTCTCGCGCGGGGGAAAAGCTTGCCTACGCTCTCAAGACATTCGCCGTCGAGGTCGCCGGGAGGCTCGCCCTGGACGTGGGCGCCTCGACTGGAGGTTTTGTCGACTGCCTGCTGCAGGAAGGGGCAGCCAGGGTCATCGCAGTTGACGTCGGGCACGGACAGCTTGATTCCAGGCTGCGACACGACGACCGCGTTCTCGTTCTTGAACGGACGAACGCCCGCTATCTCAAACCGGCCATGTTGCCGTTCGTCCCCGATTTACTCACCATGGACGTATCCTTCATCTCCGTGGCGAAGGTATTGCCGGCAGTCATGGCCTGCATGAGCCCGATCTGCCAGGGCCTCATACTCATCAAACCCCAGTTCGAGGCCGGCCCTAGGCAGGTGGGCAAAGGAGGCATCGTCAGAGACCCTGCGGTACACAGAGAAGTTCTGCTCAACCTGACGATCTTCGTGGCGAAAGAGCTCAACCTCGAGCTCCTCGGGGTCGCCGACTCGGGTTTGCCTGGGGCCGACGGGAATCTCGAGTACTTCTTTCACATCGGCCGCGGTGGAGAAAAGGGCTACCCACTTGATACGCTGGGAACACACGTGGACGCGGTTATCGCACGGACCATGAACACGCCGACGAATGGTGAGGCTTGAGATGAAGCACGTCGTGCTGCTCACCCACGGAGATGTCTCCGTGGCGGCCGGAGCGCTGGAGGAATCTCTGGCCATCCTCAAGCGGCGCGGCATCGAAGCAATCGTGCCTCAGAATGAGTGGGACAAACACGGTGGGCTCCTTGCCCAAGCCGGGAACGTCCGCTTGGCGGTGCATTCCGAAGATCTCACTGGGACTGAGTTGTGTCTCGTGTTGGGCGGAGACGGGACCATGCTCCGAGCTTTTCATCTGACGAGAGACCTCGGGATCCCTGTTGCCGGAGTGAATCTTGGACGGGTGGGGTTTCTAACGACGATTCTTCCCGAGGACTTGACCAGTGGCGTTAACCGCCTACTGGACGGAGAGTTCGTGGAATACCCTCTTCTCGGTTTGGAAGCCGCCGTCGGAGCAGAGACTTTTCGCGCAACCAACGACGTCGTTGTGAGCAAGGGAGACCGGTCGCATACCTGTTCCCTTGCCTTGACCATTAATGGGGTAACGCTTTTTGAGGTTCTGTGCGATGGGGTGGTGGCTGGAACCCCCGCAGGCTCGTCCGCGTACAGCCTCGCCGCTGGCGGGCCGCTCCTTGGGATCACGCTCCAAGCATACGTCATCAGCCTCGTTGCTCCACATCTGGTGGGGGTCCGTCCGGTGGTAGCCGCACCCCAGGATGTTCTCGAGATCATAAACACCGATGAGGAATTGGACTCTTATGTGGACATCGACGGCCAGCGCTTGGCGACTCTCGCGCCTGGTTCCATCCTGCGGGTCAGGACTACGCCTGCAATGACCTCTCTGGCCCTCCTCGAAGGCGACAGCCTATATCACCACTTCCGCGACCGCTTGCTCTAGAGGGAACGACTTGCTGGTTTCGCTTGTCATACGCAACTTCGTTCTCATCGAGGACGCAGAAATGCGTTTTGGCCCAGGGCTCACTGTGCTCACGGGGGAGACCGGTGCCGGTAAGACGCTGCTGACTCGGGCCCTCGGACTCCTGGTGGGAGAGCGGGCGGAAGAAGGGCTTGTCGGACTAGCTGCCGATGATGCCTGGGTGCAGGCCGTGATCGACGTGGATCCTGTGGCCCTCGCCGACATCCCTGAGGAGGTCCGCGACCTGGTGTCGCTGGAACCCGGGGAAGCAATCGTTACCAGACGACTCAACAGGCAAGGTCGCAATCGCTGTTTTGTCAACGATGCAGCTATAACTTTGGCCAGCATGGGGGAGATCGTGGGCCGTCTTCTCTCGTTTTCCGGCCAGCACGAGTATCGACGTCTGCTGGATCCGGCCTATCAGCTTGCCGTCCTTGACGAGTGGTCGGGACCTGAGGTCATAGAGCTTGCCGCGAAGGTTGCGGCGGCACATCAGCAAGCGCAGGCCACTGAAATGCGCCTCCACGAGATGAGACGCACCCGAGAGGCCCGTCTCCGCGAGATTGACTTCCTGCACTTCCAGGTCAAAGAACTATCGGAGGCCGCCCTTTCGGTTGACGAGGAAGGTCAACTTCTTATCGAGCAGCGTAGGCTCGCAAGGGCGGAAGATCTACTCAAAAGCACGGGAGCGGCCGCCGACCTTCTCAGCGGCGGCGACGCAGGAGCTGATGTTTCTTCCTTGCTCGCGCAGGCAGTCACACACCTTGCGGCCATCAATAGCGTTGATGACTCGATCGATGCAGTGGCCTCGGGATTGGC
The DNA here is from genome assembly GCA_023483915.1 of Actinomycetota bacterium. GTDB lineage: Bacteria > Actinomycetota > Thermoleophilia > RBG-16-64-13 > RBG-16-64-13 > JAMDEO01. The sequence continues at coordinate 10,728 of JAMDEO010000106.1, read as the reverse complement.
CGAGGCCCAGTACCTTATCTCTGAACTCTCTCGGGAACTTCACGGCCTGCTCGACGCCATTGCCGTCGATCCGGCTCGTCTGCAAGTGGTCGACGAACGGCTTCGCCAATATACGGACATAGCCCGCAAATATGGTGGAAGCACAGAGGCCGCGCTCGCATATCTCGAGAGTTCCGTCGAAGACCTCGACGATCTCGAACGCACGGAAGAGGATCTGACTACGCTAGAGCATGATCGAGAGACCCATGTTGCGACGGCACTGGAATTAGCGGAAGAGCTGAGTCGCCGCCGCCGGGAGTCTGGTCCATTGTTAGAGCAGGCAGTTGTTGACCAGTTGGCGGATCTGGGCATGCCGGAAGCCCGGATCGTTGTGCGGGTCGACCCCCGAGAAGGTTGGGAGGGTCTGCGTTCGTCGGGATCCGAGTCCGTAGAATTCCTCCTGGCGGCAAACCCGGGGCAGCCACCCCGGAGCCTGGCCAGGACGGCATCCGGTGGCGAATTGTCCCGGGTGTTGCTGGCGCTCAAATGCGCTCTTGCAGGGGTGGGCGGCAATGAAACGCTAATCCTCGACGAGATCGACGCCGGCATTGGCGGCCGCACCGGTGCTGCCGTCGCCGGAAAGATCCGGGACCTGGCCTCCTCTTCGCAGGTTATCGTGGTCACTCACCTTGCCCAGGTAGCCGCACTCGCAGACCGGAATTACGTTGTGGATAAGAAGATCTCCGACCAGGGGCCGGCGGTCATACATCTCAGCCTCGTGGAGGATGAGGCGATAGTCCGAGAATTGTGCCGGATGATGGGCGGGCATCCCGAGGATTCAGAAGCCATGGCTCATGCCCGCCAGTTACGAGAGAGGGCGGTTGTAAGCCGCCTGTCGGGTTAGGACCGGCCCAGGCGCTCTATATTCGCGGCTTCGCTTGTCGGCAACCTTGTCTGCTAGACTGGATGGGGCGCGGGGCTAGTTGACGCCATGCGCCGCCCGGTCTACACACCAGCGCGGTAGGGGAGAGCATGGCTAAGCACGTTTTCATCACGGGTGGCGTTGTATCGTCTCTTGGAAAAGGGATCGCGGGCGCTTCGCTCGGTCGTCTTCTGAAAAGCCGTGGCCTCAAAGTAGTAATCCAGAAGTTCGACCCATATCTAAACGTCGATCCCGGAACCATGAGCCCCTTCCAGCACGGCGAGGTGTTCGTCACAGACGATGGTGCCGAAACCGACCTCGACCTGGGGCATTACGAGCGCTTCGTAGACGAAAGCCTGACGCGCGACTCCAACGTCACCTCTGGGTCGATTTACTACAACGTCATACTAGCCCGCAATCCGGATGTCGACGTCGTTATCACCGAAATCGGTGGAACCGTAGGTGACATCGAGAGCCTGCCCTTCCTCGAGGCCATCCGGCAGTTTCGTAAGGAGATCGGCCGCCAAAACGCCATCTATATCCATGTGACATTGATCCCCTTCATAGGCACCAGCGGTGAGCTGAAGACCAAGCCCACCCAGCACAGCGTCAATGAGCTCCGCAGTATAGGGATCCAGCCGGACATCATCATCTGCCGTTCCGACCGACCGATCAGCCAGGAGATGAAGGACAAGATAGCGCTATTCACGGACGTCGAGCCAAGAGCAGTCATCAGTTGTGTCGACGCGAAGAGCATCTACTTCGTACCTATCAATCTCCGCGACGAGGGCCTCGACAAACTGGTGGTGGACAAACTCGGACTCACTGCCGCGGGGCCTCTCCAGATGGAAGAGTGGATTGATTTGGCCGATCGTGTCAGGGCGGTAACCGGCAAGGTGCGCATCGCGCTGGTCGGCAAATACGTTCAACTCCAGGACGCCTATTTGAGCGTCGTCGAAGCGCTCCGGCACGCGGCCATCTATCACGGGAGGCAACTCGACGTTATCTGGGTGGATGCGGAGACACTTCGCAAGGAGGAAATTACCTCGCAGCTGGACTCTGCCGATGGGATTCTTGTTCCTGGCGGCTTCGGTATTCGCGGCATAGAAGGCAAGATAATGTCGGCCTGCTATGCGCGCGAGAACAAGGTGCCGTATCTCGGTCTCTGCCTGGGTCTCCAAGTGGCTGTGGCGGAATTTGCCCGCCATGTGGCCGGGATGGTGGGAGCGAACTCCTCGGAATTTGATCCGTCGACGAACTACCCAGTGATCGACTTGCTTCCTGAACAGAAGGATATCGCCGACATGGGAGGGACTATGCGCTTGGGCGCATCGCCCACCAAACTCGTGGCCGGCACGAAGGCGTTTGCCGCCTACGGGGAAGAAGTCATATACGAGCGGCATCGTCACCGGTATGAGGTCAATAACATCTTTCGCAGTATGCTGCTGGACCATGGCCTCGTGATCAGCGGCATGACCCCGGATGATCGCCTGGTGGAGGTGATCGAGTTGCCGGACCACCCGTGGTTTGTTGCCTGCCAGTACCATCCCGAATTCAAGAGCCGGCCCACAAGGCCGCATCCACTCTTTAGAGAGTTCGTGGGAGCGGCCATAGAGTGCGGCTGTGGGTCGGAGAGCAAGGTGCCCGTCGAAGTTTGCGACAGCTTGGTGGAAAGCAACGGATGAGTATCCCTCCGGCACCGTCGCGGGAGCGTCTGACGGAGCTCTTCCTCGAGTTCACCCGCCTCAGAAGCCCCTCAAAGGACGAGAGGCCGGTCGCCGATGCCATCAAGTTCCATCTGGCCGGTAGCGGAGTCTCCCTCCATGAGGACGACACCGGGGCGGCCATAGCGGGAAACACCGGAAACCTGTGGTGCTTGGTTCGAGGTGAATCTACGGTGCCGCAGATCGCGCTCGGCGCTCATATGGACACCGTCGAGCCGCCTGATTCCATCGAGCCGGTGCTGGAGGACGGCATATTCCGCAACGCAGTGCGCGGAATCCTGGGCGCCGATGACAAGGCTGCTGTGGTTGGGCTGGTTCACGCGACCGAACTGCTTCGGGCATCGGGTCATCAGTTCCCTTCGTACGAGCTGTTCTTCACGGTCTCCGAGGAAACCGGCCTGGTCGGAGCCAAGCATATGGACACGAATGTGCTGAGCAGCCCCCTGGCCGCCGTATTCGATGCTTCAGGTCCAGTCGGGGGGATAACGGTCAAAGCGCCCAGTCAGCAGGCTCTGAACGCCATCTTCCATGGCAGGGCAGCGCATGCCGGCGTGGAACCCGAGAGGGGTCGCAGTGCCATTCAGGCCGCCGCCCAAGCGATTTCCATGATGCACCTCGGGCGAATCGACGAGGAGAGCAGCGCAAACATCGGGGTGATACAGGGCGGCACGGCGTCCAACATCGTCCCGGACCTCTGCGAGGTCCGGGGAGAGTGTCGCAGCCATGATGATGAGAAGTTGGCCCACATCGCGGCCTCCATGGTCGATGCCCTGCAAGAAGGTGCTGCCCACCTGGGAGTGGATGTGGATGTGAGCCTTGTGAACGAATACCATGCCTTTGCTCTGACGGGCCGGGCTCCTGTGGTCAGGTTGAGCAAGGCCGCGATCTCGGCATTGGGCTTGGAACCGGTGATGAAGACAGCGGGCGGCGGATCCGATGCCAACATACTCAACGGGCGAGGACTTCCGACAGTCAATCTCGACGCCGGCATGATGCAGGTGCATAGTCCCGACGAGCACCTGGCGCTCGACGACTTGGAGCGGCTCTGTGCGCTCATCCTGAATATGATCATGCTGGCGCCCGAGTATTCTCCTCGTCGATCCACCTCTCTGGGCGGTGCCCGTGGATGATCCATCCGGGCAGCCTGGTGCGATGCCGCCGGTGGTGTCATCTCGCCTCATCTACGAAGGCAGGATCGTTACCCTTCGAGTTGATGAGATAGAGGTGGCAGGCGGTCAGAAGGCCGTTCGGGAAGTGGTCGAGCACCCGGGTGCGGTTGTGGTTGCAGCTCTCGATGGGTCGGACCAAGTATTTCTTGTGCGTCAGTACCGCCACCCGATTCGACGGGAGCTACTCGAACTGCCTGCGGGCGCCCTGGAGCGGGGGGAGGATCCCCTGGTCGCAGCGCAACGCGAATTGCGCGAAGAGGCAGGCTTGCTGGCCGGGGATTGGACATCTCTCGGCCATTTCTACTCCTCACCGGGATTTGTCAACGAGCGACTCTATGCTTTTCTCGCCCGGGACTTGACTTCAGTCGATACCGAGCCTGACTTCGACGAGGAACTCACTCTGGTCAAGTATCCTCTGGACGTTCTCCTGCAGCGGGTAGGCGAGATAACAGACGCCAAGACGCTGGCAACGCTGCTTCTGGTGGAGCAGGCGCGGCGCGTGAAAGGACAGGGGCCATGCGAATAGGTGTTCCGAGGGAGACCCGAGAAGAGGAATACCGCGTCTCCTTGACTCCGGCAGGCACCAAGGAGTTGACCAGCCGTGGCCACGATGTCGTGGTGGAGCACAATGCCGGCCGCGGATCTCATCTTCTTGACGACGCTTACGCGACGCTTACGTGACGGCCGGTGCCCAGATGGTCTCTGGGCCGGAGGATGTCTTTGCGGAAGCCGATCTGATCCTCAAGGTCAAGGAACCGCTCGAGGACGAATACCGCCTACTCCAGCCTCACCATGTCCTCTTCACCTTCCTTCATCTGGCCCCGGATATCCAGTTGACCCGAGGACTGCTGGAGAGCGGAGCCACATGCATCGCGTATGAGACAGTAGAGACCCGGGATGGGCGCCATCCCCTTCTCGCCCCCATGAGCGAGATCGCAGGGCGCCTGGCCCCCCAGGAAGGCGCATACTTTCTCGAGCGTAGCGGCGGCGGCAAGGGAAAACTGCTCGGCGGAGCGACCGGGGTGAAGGCGGCGCATGTGGTCATTCTTGGGGCGGGGATCGCAGGGAGCAATGCTGCCACTATTGCCATGGGGATGGGGGCTCACACCATGGTTCTCGATATCAATCTGGACGCCCTTGCGTCCATCCGGCACGCCCTGCCTGGGGTCCAGACATTGCACAGCGACCAACTGACCATCGAGGAAGAGGTGATCAAGGCCGACGTGGTAATCGGAGCCGTTCTGGTTTCGGGAGCACGGACGCCAGTATTGGTGTCAGAGGAACTGGTCAGAAGCATGCAACCCGGATCCGTCATCGTGGACCTCAGTGTCGACCAGGGAGGTTGCGTCGCGACGTCACGTCCCACCACGCATCGAAAACCGACCTTCATCAAGTACGACATCGTGCACTACTGTGTCGATAACATTGCAGGCGCTGTCCCCATCACGTCGACTTTTGCACTGACAAACGCTACCCTTCCCTACATCCTCTCCATCGCCGAGAAGGGAGTAATCGCCGCGGTCCGCTCCGACCCCTATCTTGCCCGGGGGGTAAATATCATGGAGGGCAAGGTCACCATGCAAGAAGTGGCCGAGGCTACCGGCAACGCATACTTCCCGCTGGAATATGTGCTGCCAATTGAGTACATGTGATCTTGGCGGAACGTCTCGAGTGACCAGGCTGGATTCAGATGCAGCTCTAATGCAGCACCTGCGCGCCCTCGCCCTGGAGCAAGGACTGTCTGTGCGCACGGTGGAGTCCTACCGACGCGACCTGCTGCAGTTCTCCGCATTCCTGGGGGATCGCGGGCTAACCCTTGAGCAGGCGTCAGCGGAGGATATCCGAGGGTTTCTTGCACAGGGGACCTGGCGGCCCGCTTCCCGCGCTCGCAAAGTGGCCGCCATCCGCTCATTCTACAAACGACGCGCGGCGATGGAACTGGCGGCTTCCGACCCGAGCGCAGCCATAGCCGGCCCACGTCTGGAGTCGACCCTCCCTCAAACCCTCAGCGTGGAGGAAGTAGCGAGGCTCCTAAGCGTTCCGAAAGCCACACCTATCGGGCTTCGCGACCGGGCGCTGCTGGAGGTGCTTTATGGCGCGGGCTTGAGGGCGTCGGAGGTCCTGGGGCTGCGATTGCAAGACATCGATTTCGATGTGGGTTTTGTGCGAGCGATAGGCAAAGGCGACAAAGAGCGTGTGGTCCCCTTGGGACGGAAGGCATTGGAGGCTCTGAAGGTTTATAACGAGAGGGGGCGGCCACAACTGGGAGGTCCGGGCACGCTCAAGGCTCCTGAGCTCTTCTTGAACAATCGAGGCTGCCGTCTTTCCCGGCAGGGACTACATCTTGTTATCAAGCAGTATGTGCGGGAGGCCGGTCTACCAGAGGATGTTTCCGCCCACACCCTCCGCCATTCTTTCGCAAGTCACCTGCTCGAGGGCGGCGCCGACTTGCGGGCAGTACAAGAGATGCTCGGCCACGCCGACTTATCCACGACACAGATCTACACTCATGTGACCGCGGCGCATCTGCAGAAGATCTATCGTGACGCTCACCCCCGAGCCCGAAGGGAGTAGGGCGGACGATGCGGCGGTTTGTCTTCATGATGCTGGATGGAGTGGGCGTGGGTGAGTTGCCCGACGCCGCGAGTTACGGCGATATCGGGTCCAACACTCTGGGCAACCTGAGCCGCCTGGTGGATCTGGACCTCCCGAACCTCCAGCGTCTTGGGCTCGGCAATATCGTTCCCATCATAAACGTGCCCCCGGTCATAAACGTGCCCCCGGTCGCAGCCCCTGCCGCATTGCCGGGGCGACTTGCTCCGCGCTCGGCGGGCAAGGACACTACGGTTGGTCACTGGGAACACATGGGCCTCATCACTCCTGTGCCTTTCCCGACCTACCCGCACGGTTTTCCCGAGGAGGTGTTGCGACCTTTTCGGGAAAGGATTGGCCGAGGATTACTCGGTAACAAGCCGGCTTCAGGCACAGCGATCATCGATGAGCTCGGGGAGCGACACATTCAAACTGGATGTCCGATCGTGTACACGTCCGCAGACAGCGTCTTCCAGATTGCGACCCACGTGGAGATCGTCCCGTTGGAGCAGCTATACGAGTGGTGTGAGATCGCAAGGGATATTCTTCGCGGAAAACACGCCATCGCAAGGGTGATAGCCCGGCCTTTCGCCGGCTCTCCGGGAGGCTTCTCGCGCACGAAGGATCGACGAGACTTCTCGCTGGCGCCGCCTGGTCCTTTGTATCTCGACCTACTCAGCGAGCAGGGAGTGCCCGTAGTCGCACTCGGAAAGATCAGCGAGATCTATGCCGGCCGGGGAGTCACTGAGAAGGTGAAAGTGGGGTCGAACATCGAGAATCTAGAGCTTCTGCTGGATCTTCTCCGGGGCCGCTCCAACAAAGCCTCATTCTCAGAGGGCCTCCTTTTCACCAATCTCGTGGACTTCGACATGGTCTGGGGTCATCGCAACGATCCCGAGGGCTTCGCCCGGGGCTTGGAAGCTGTGGATGCAGCGCTCCCCGCCATACTGCAGGAGTTGACTCCTGAGGACAGGCTCGTTATTTCAGCAGATCATGGGGTCGACCCCACCACGCGAAGCACCGATCACAGCCGGGAGTACGTCCCGGCTCTACTCTATCCGCGGCCTTCGGGCAGCCCCGACATGGTTTGGGAGGGGAGCTTCGCGGACACAGGTGCGACGGTCTACGCCCATCTCGCCACTGAGATCCCACGCCTAGCGGGATCCCCGCTCGAGCAATTGCGGCCCGATCGAGGCTGGCGGCATTACACCTCCGTTGTCGGGGCTCCCTCTGGCGAAGGCGCGGTTTGGCCCACCAACGCGGGCCCAGAAGAAGCCGCTCATGCTGCCCATTGGTTGCGCCGTCGCTGCGGCGATCCGCCTGAGATCGCGGTCGTGCTGGGATCGGGGTTGACTGCCCCGCTGAAGTCTGCGCTTCGCCAGAACGGCAGGGTCAGCTTTTGTTGCGACTACGCAGAGATCCCAGGATGGACCAGGGGCGAGGTGGAAGGGCACCCGGGCGTGCTGGAGGTGCTCGAAGATCCCGCGTGGGGCGCTCTCGTGTTTCTGGAGGGCCGGCTCCACCCATACGAGGGTTTAGATCTCGGGGAACTCCAGTTGGCCGTGCGGACATTGGCGGCCTGGGGTGTGCGCCGGTTGATCCTCACGTGTGCCGCGGGGGGTCTGGCTCCAGAAACGAGCGCGGGCAGCATCCTCTTGGTGAATGAGATCCTTGATTTTCAGTTTCCCCGGCCAGACGGGAGTCCTGCCCGACTCGTCGGAACCGACCCCATGTTGACGTCGGCGTTGATTCAAAGCGCGAGACTGCCGGATTTCATTCGTCGTGGCGTTCACGCGGCGGTCCCAGGACCGCAGTATGAGACAGAGGCCGAAAACCAGTTTCTTCGCCGGCTGGGTGCAAGCTGTGTGAGCATGTCCTTCCCTGCCGAGGTCCGCGCGGCCCGGGAGGAGGGCATTGCAGTCGCGGCCCTCGCGGTCGTGACCAACGAGGGCGCCACGTCGCACGAGAAGGTGTTGGAGTCGGCGAGCGCCCAGGGACACCGCCTGCAGGCAGCACTCTCCGCCGTCCTCGGCGCTTGGAACACGCTCTAGCTCTCTCGCCGGCTCTCTAGGCCGCTATACTTGCCGACATGACAGCGACACCCTCCCTAATCGAGGTCCCCACGGTCATAACGACGCATCAAAACGCAGACTTCGATGCGTTGGCCGCCACCGTGGGCGCGTCCCTGCTCTATCCCGAAGGACGCATCGTGTTTGCGGGGTCACTCAACCCCAACGTGCGAGAGTTCGTCTCGTTGCACGGTGACAGCCTTCCCCTGATGAGCCTGAGACTGGTCGACCAAGCCAAGGTAAGACGGCTGATCGTGGTGGACACTGCTGACATCGACCGGGTGGGAGAGTTGGCGCGACTGTGCGGCAAGCCGGGGGTCGAGGTCGTGATCTTTGCTCAGCGGCCGCCATTCGTAAAAGGCGAGAACTGGGTTCTCACCGGAGACGGCGCAAATGCCACCTCGATGCTCCATCTTCTGCTCGAGCGTGGGGTGGAGGTTCCCAGACTCGCAGCCACGATCTTCGCGTTGGGTATCCACGAGGACACCGGGTCCTTGACTTTCCCACGCACCACGATACGCGATGCGGAGATGCTGGCTGTTTCCATGCGGCTGGGCGCCTCCCAGGCCCTAGTAGAGCGGTACCTGCACAGTCCCCTGGCTGAGGAGCACCGCGATGTGCTCATGAAAATGGTGGATGCGGTCCAAGTCCGCCGAGTGCGAGGTATAGACATCCACACGGTGATTTTGGAGCTGCCCAACTATGTGGACGGCTTGAGCGTGATCGCTCACAAGCTGATGGAGCTCATCAACGCCGAGGTCCTTCTGCAGGCGGTGGGCATGGAGGACAGGGTATTTGTCACGGCGCGATCTCGCGCCGGATCGGTCGACGTGGGTTCCTTGCTTCGCAACATCGGGGGCGGAGGACATGCCCAAGCCGCCTCGGCGGTGGTCAAGGAGGATACCTCCCAGAACGTCTTGGAAACGCTTTTGGAGTGCTTGGCCCATTGCAGCCTCGGGTTTCCCACTGCTGCGGCGATCATGAGTCGTCCCGTCAGGTTCATCGATGCGAACACGCCCGTTACCGACGCCCTCGTTACGGCACAACGGTATGGTCACTCGGGCATCTGTGTTCGCGAAGACGGCCGAGTGGCAGGCATCGTGGCAAGGCGGGACCTCGACAAGGCGATGAGGCACGGCTTGGGACATGCCCCGGTGAAGGGTGTCATGACGAGGAACGTAACCTTCGCACGCGCGGATACCACTGTGGATGAGCTGCGGCGCATGATGGTGGAGAGCAACATAGGGCGTGTCCCTGTGGTGGCAGACGAAGCCTACGAGCAGGCCACTGGTGAGGGCATTGCCAAGGTCTCAGACGTCATCGGCATAGTCACACGCACGGACGTCTTGGCTGCCTATCAGGGCCGCTGGGAGCAAGACCAGAGTCTCATCGAAGAACCACCTGCTTATTCCATGGCAGAGTTGGGCGAGCACCCCTTTTTCGGCCATCTGTTCGTGGCCTGCTCAGCCCTGTCGGAGGACTTCGCTGGCGTGTATCTGGTGGGGGGGTTCGTGCGAGATCTATTGCTCGAGCAGCCAAACGTGGATGTTGACATAGCGGTGGAAGGAGACGGGATCGAATTCGCCAATCGTCTGGCCTCCCAACTCGGGGGCCGGGTGAGAGCCCATAGCAAGTTCAAGACTGCGGTCGTCCTCTTGCCGCCGGCCATCCTGGGGGATACGTCCTCGCACTTGGGCCCTGGTGGGGAACCGTTTCATGTTGATGTGGCCACCACTCGCACGGAGTTTTATGACTACCCGGCGGCGTTGCCCCGGGTGGAGCATGCCTCCATCCGTCAAGACCTCTTCCGCCGCGACTTCACGATCAATGCCATGGCGATTTCCTTGAGAGGCGATGAGTTCGGCACCGTGATCGACTTCTTTGGAGGATTGCGGGACCTGCGCGAGGGAACGATCCGAGTGCTTCACAACTTAAGCTTCATCGAGGATCCCACCAGGATTTTCCGAGCGGTTCGCTACGAGAACCGGTACGGCTTCCGGATGGACGAGCAGACCAAAGCCTTCGCGAAGGCCTGCGTCGACATGCACTTGGTGGGCGACCTTTCAAGCGTCCGCCTCCGTGAGGAGTTGATTCCCCTGCTGAGCGAGTCGGATGTGACGTGGACCCTCGGGAGACTCTTTGAGCTCGGGGTGGCCCGCGAGGTCCATCCCAAGCTCGCCACAGGAGTCAAGACAGTGGCACTAGTCAGAAAGCTGGATTCCTGCGTGGAAGAGCTCGGGTTAGGCAAGGAAGTGGTATCCGCGCGTGCGAAG
>JAMDEO010000024.1 GCA_023483915.1 Actinomycetota bacterium | reverse complement strand
CTGGGCTCCGGAAAAGTCGCCATCGGCTGGGTCCTCCTGTCGTTCAACGGTCGATTGGCTCGGAGCATTTCGTAAAATGAAAAATGTCACGGCCATTTATGTGACATCCATATTATTGCGCGAGCGGGAGGCCTGGGGCAAATCCGTTGCACTGCCCGACTTCCCTTGGTCGCCGGTGTCGCTTCCCTTCGTCCCCCGTTGCTCGCTTCCCTTGGTCCCCCCTTGCTCGCTTCCCTTGGTCCCCCCTGGTTCTGTATGATTGTGCGAGTGGAGTTAGTTTACGATTATTAACACGTTCACTCTACCTTTGGCGTCCGGCGCACTGAGGTAGTGGAAGGAGAAGACGATGCCCCGCGAAGTTGTGGTCCTAGGAGCCTGTCGTACACCGGTCGCACGATTCCTGGGAGCCCTTCAGAACATCCCCGCATATCATCTCGGAAGCCTGGTGATCGCTGAGGTGCTCAAGCGCTCGGACATCCAAGGCGAAGACGTCGATGAAGTCATCATGGGCAACGTTCTCCAACATGGGCAGGGCCAGAATCCGGGCCGCCTCGCGACGATCAGGGCGGGCCTTCCCGAGTCGGTGCCCGCCATCACCATCAACAAACTCTGCGGATCGGGGATGAAGGCTGTGCACCTGGCCAGCCAGGCCATCCTGCTGGGTGACGCCGAGGTCATTGTCGCCGGCGGCTTCGAGAACATGACCCTCGCCCCCTTCACACTCGCGAAACAGCGGCAGGGCTACCGAATGGGAGACGCCACCTTGGTCGACAGCCTCCTCGGCGACGGCCTCAACTGCGGTGTACTCGGATACCACATGGGCCACACGGCCGAGAACATCGCCGCACGGTATGGCATAACCCGGGAGGAGCAGGACCGTTTCGCCCTGGAAAGCCAGCGCCGCGCCGTGGCTGCCATCGCCGCCGGCAACTTCAAAGAGGAGATCGTCCCAGTGGAGGTACCCGCAAAGAAAGGCCAGACCGCGCTGTTCGACACGGACGAGCATCCTCGCGCCGACACCAGCTTCGAGGGTTTGCAGGCCCTCAAGCCCGCCTTCAAACCCGACGGCACTGTCACCGCCGGAAACGCCTCCGGCATGAACGACGCTGCGGCAGCGCTGGTCCTGGCTTCTGGAGAGTTTGCGGAAAGTCGCGGCCTTAAACCCTTGGCGCGAATCGTGGCCTACGCGTCGGCGGCTCTGGACCCCGCCTACATGGGGCTAGGGCCCATCTTCGCCACCCACAAGGTGATGGCAAAGTCGGGGATGACCGTGGAGGAGATGGACGTGGTGGAAGCGAATGAGGCCTTCGCCTCTCAGGCGCTGGCTACGATTGGAGACCTCGGCCTCGACATGTCGAAGACCAACCTTTGCGGCGGCGCGATCGCGCTCGGGCATCCCATCGGCGCTTCCGGAGCGCGCGTCCTCACCACACTCATCCATGCGCTGCGCCGAGAGGGCGGACGCTACGGTCTTGCCACAATGTGCATCGGCGGCGGGCAGGGAATCGCGACAATCGTCGAGGCCCTCTAGCGGGCTGCGAGGCTTGGCACGAGCCGACGCCGGCCTATGCTTTCGCCAGCATGATGACCCCCAGGCTCACGCTGGCTGCCAGCTCTACGGACTTCTTCAGCTCTTCGTAACCGGGCGCAGCCAACGTCAGCTCATAGGTTCCCGGCTCTAGGTTGTCGACGAGGAAATCGCCGTAGTTGTTTGAAGTTGCCTCGCCGACGGCTTTGTCACCAAGACTCACAACCGCGCGCGCCCCTTCGGCACATTCGTCGGTGTCGGCAAACACGGCCGTCCCTCCGATGAAGGCCTTGGTCCACTTGTGCAGATTCTTGTAGTAGACACGAGGCTTGGCCCCCAGCTCCGGCTTGAATACGTCCAGCCCTTCGGCGGCAACGATTTTGGCAAACTCGTCGTCGCCGGCCAATACCAGCTTGATTGCCCCAGTCGGGCACACCTGAGAGCAGCGGGTATCCTTCCAGCCCTCGTCCATTAGATGTGCGCACCCGGTGCATTTCTGCGGCACCTGGGCCTCCTCGTTCCAAAAGATGACGTCCCAGGGGCAGGTCTTCACGATCTCGGGGTGACCCTTGGCTTTCGCCGGATCGATGATCACCAGGCCGTCCTCCCGCTTGTAGATCATCCCAGCAGGTGAATCCTTCATACACGGGGCGTCGTCGCAATGAAGGCAGGGAACCGGCATATACGCCACGTCCACCATGGGGTACTGACCCCGCTCTTTCCGCCCGATGTTCATCCAGCGATGCCCATACCAGGGCTGCGCCACTGAGTAGGGTGGGAAGTCATTGCCGACGAACTCGTCCTTGTCCGCCAAGAAGCAGTTGTTGCAGTCGTGGCAGAGCGACAGGTCGATGATCATGTGCCAACTCTTCATTTGGCACCTCCTTCCCACTTCTCCACCTCGATGAGGGCCGAGTTATTGGCCATGGCCGTGGACGTCGGCGTGATGAAGCGCTTGGGCGTCAAGATGTTTATGCAGCCCCCGCGATCAGGAGAGTATCCAGGCTCTCCCAGGGCCTCATAGTCGGCACAGGACTCGTAGGAATGCACGATTCCGGGTGGCACTCGCTCCGTTATCTGAGCGGCGAGGATCACCGAGCCGCGGTCGTTGAAGGCCCTGACCAAATCGCCCTCGGCAATGCGTCGCGCGGCTGCATCTTTCGCGTTGATCCTCATGATCCAGTAGTAATGGCCGTCGACCAGAACTCGGCTGTCCTTTACCTCGTTCATCCAGCTGTCCTTGGCATCTCCCATGGTGTGGAAGCTGAACTTGGGATGCGGAGAGCAC
>JAMDEO010000072.1:1422-2823 GCA_023483915.1 Actinomycetota bacterium | reverse complement strand
AGGAACCGTTTGTGAAAACCACCTTCTTGCCGTCTTCGCGTAGAGCCTCCCGGATGCTCCGGAGCTCGCCAAGCGGAACTATCTTGGCCGTGGCTACGCGCCGCTCATCCGGTGGAGCACCGACGCTGCCGGCCCGCAGGGCGGCGGCAAGCTCTTCCTGAGAGGTGGTGGCATTACCCAGCTTGCGGACCACCAACCCGGCAGCGAAGTTTGCCAAATGGGCTGCCTGAAGAATGGTCCCCCCGGAGGCGAGGGATAGCGTGAGCAGTGCTATCACCGTGTCGCCGGCGCCGGTAACGTCGAAGACCTCACTCCTGTTTACGACGGGAATGTGATGATGCAGCCCATCCTGGGACATCACCGACATCCCGTCGGCGCCACGAGTCACAACGACGGTGTTCGCCTTCAGTTCTCGACGCAGTTCTTGCAGCGCAGCCTCGTAGTCCGCCGTCGTCCTCAGCTCCCGACCGAGAAAGGACTCCGCTTCCTGAGCGTTGCACTTGACGAGCGTAAAGCCACTGAACTTCAGGAGATCTCCCTGCGAGTCTACGGTAATGGGTTTGCCGTGTTTCCGGGCGATTTTGAGAGCCTCGCCAATCACGGAGTCGTTCAGGACGCCGGACTTGTAATCGGATAGCAGGATAGCATCGACCACCGGCGCCAGACGATCGATGTGGCTGACGACTGCCTGCTCCACTTCACCGCTAATCGGCCGGCGGTCCACTTTGTCGAGGCGAACTATCTGCTGGGGGAATTGCAGGAATCCGGCGGCTACCAGCCGGGTCTTGGTGGTGGTGGGCCTACCGGCATCAACCACCACTCCGTCCACATCCACTCCCTTTTCCTGAAGGACTTGCTTCAGCTGCTCTCCCGGCTGGTCATGGCCGATTACCCCCACCTGGCAGGCCCTGGCCCCGAGGGCGGCAATGTTGCCGGCCGGATTGCTCCCGCCTCCAGGCACTACAAATCGGCTTTCGTACTCCAGTATTAGGACCGGCGCTTCGCGGGAGACCCGGCGGGGCCGGCCAACTAGATACTCGTCGAGGAAAAGGTCCCCGAGGACGAGCACCGCCTTCCCCTCGATGCTACCCAAGAGACGTAGAAGCTCATCCATTCTTCCCTCTAGCGGAGCCTGATTATCGGCAAAACGACGGCAAGGGCGGCGAACAGCAGGCTGACCAGGTCCAGATGCAGAATCCCGAACTGTCCCGCGGCAATACTATCGGCCAGGAAGGTGAGGGACATTCCGCCGGCGATGAGCGGCAGGAACAACCCCGCCAGAGCGCCGAGTAAGGCGCACGCGCCGGCGATGACTTGCAGGCCCGGTCCGCGCCGCCGGCCGGCTGCCCAGCTGATCGCTTCGCCGGTGCCAAACCCAATCGCTAGTAGATCGGAAGAGCA
>JAMDEO010000072.1:0-1412 GCA_023483915.1 Actinomycetota bacterium | reverse complement strand
GCCGATTGCGGGGACCAAAGCCCAGAAGGCGCCGAGAAAGAGCGACACTGCCAGCCCCAGAGCGACAGCGGCCAGATACTGCTGGGGCGTCGCCGACCGGCCGGGGAAACGCCGCGGCGTGGCGCAGTCAAAACAGCGCAGACCCACCGGGGTTCGCACCAGGCAAGAGTAGCAGAAAGGCCTTTCGCACCTCCCGCAACGGAGATTGGTGGCCTTTCCTGGGTGTCTAGTGCAACGCATTTCCCGGGGCTGCTCGTCATCCTCCTGAGCAGCGACCTGATCCGGTCTCGACATCGCGCGATTTCCTTCGCGAACAAGATGAAGCCAATGATAGCAAACCTGGCCCCTGTAGCCAAGTTTCTAAGGAAAAGGCCGGGTCGAGCGACCCGGCCTTTGATAGGCGCCAGAATTGGCATTCTAGTCGATATTCTCGAACCGGTTCTCCAGTTTCTTCATAACGGAGGGCATTGTCGTGTATTCCATCTCTTCCAAAGGCAGACGGTGCGGTTCGAACGGGCCGTGCCGGCGCAAATACTCGCCGATGACGAGCGCTTTCTCGCGGGCGTCGCTGAAGCTCGGATCGTCGAACATGTCCACCGGCCCCACGAGTTTGCCATTGGCGAGCTGAAATCCGGCAGCGATGACGCGAGGTGGGCCATCGAAGCGGCTCGGGTTGCACTCTCTAGTGCAGACGGGCATAAGGGGCCCGGTGTGAGACCCACGCATCCAGCCGGTGACGATAAATGGCAGGCTGAACGGCTCCAGAACCTCTCCAACTGCCGGGAAAGAGCCCTGGGCGCGCACTATGCAGACCGGGTCGTCTTTGCCGACGTAGCGACCGGCCATGAGGCTCAGCTTCTGCGTGGACGATACCGCCGCAATCTCTCCGTTTTTGGTGTACACGGCTTTGACGCAATAGTGCGAGGGGGCGCCAATAAAGACGAGCAGATCGTAGATTTCCTCGGGGGTATCGAACATCACCTTCTTGCCCTTCATCACGTCGTGGACCTCAAAGCGGAAGCCCATGTGCATGGCATCGGAGATGACGAGCCCAGCCGTATTGAAGGGATCGGCAAACATCTTATACAGTGGCATATTCCAGGCGCCGGCGGAGGTCTTGTCTGCCATGAAGACGAGAATCGGCTCTGACTTCCGCTCTTCTATCTCCATCTCGGCAACGCCCGGTCCCATGCCCTTTACGTTGCCTGAGAAGCTATCGGTGAGAAGATCCTGTCCTGCCCCATAGAGATGCAGTTCCTTGGCGACATCGGTGCAGCAAAGGAAGGTGTCCCACGCCAGCTTGTGTATCGTTTCGTTTTCAACGCCGTGCTTGTGGGTCATGATTAGCTGGACGTCGTCCCCAACCCTCATCACTTTGGCGTCGACAAGGAGGCCTTCCTGTCGAGCCTTAT
>JAMDEO010000020.1:1018-15158 GCA_023483915.1 Actinomycetota bacterium | reverse complement strand
TCAGAACGCACGAGAGGATCGTTGCGGTGGAGAACGACTATCTAGCGACACTTGCGCGAGATTTCCTGCTTGTGGTTGAGAAATCTGGGGAAGGATTTCCCCTTGAAGCGGAGACGGAGGCCATGCGGGCTTCATCATGCGCCCTGGGTGCAGCGATTGAGACGGCGCGGTCAAGCGTGTGCAAGAGGATGGAAGAGGCGGCCGCGGCAAGTGATCCGGAGGCAAGCAAGCTTCGATATGCCGAGATACTGGAACTTCGCGCCCGTAAATGGTTTGCCGGAAAGTTGCCAGAGCTGCAAAAGCGGATCGAAGCACTCAAGGTACTGGCCGCCATAAGCCAGGCCGAGAGCAGCTGCGACACAACCGCCACAAGTCACTTCGCTGCGAAGTTGGCGGCTGAATACGTGACTGGACGGCTGGAGGGTGCCTTCGGGGACGAGCTTAGGCGGCTTCAGATACGCCAGCTTCCAGTCATTCTCACCAAGAGTCGTACGGAACGCGGAACCAGCTTGCACAAGGTCCAGCTATCGGGAATGACTTTTAAGGCTAGCCCCGCGGAGGTGCTGAGCGAGGGAGAGCAAAAGTGCATCGCCATCGCAGCGTTCCTAGCCGAGATCTCGCTGAGAGAGGACGGTTCGGGCATCGTATTTGACGATCCCGTGAGTTCCCTTGACCATCGGTGGCGGATCGAAGTCGCACGGCGGCTCGCCGCGGAGGCCCTTCGACGGCAGGTTATCGTCTTTACTCACGACATCGTCTTTCTCATGTTCATCATTGAGGAAGCGCACGCGGCGGGGGTCACGGCCAAAGAGCTTCGACTGCGTCGATCCCGGGAGGCCGTGGGCATCTGCGAGGACGGCCTCCCCTGGGCGGGGATGACCGTTGGCAAGCGAATCGGCGTTCTCCGTGACCGGCTACAGAGGGCGCGTGCGATCTACGCCAGGGAGGGCGACGGACCTTATGAGGATCACGCCCGTGTCACCTATGCCATGCTCAGGGAGGCGTGGGAGCGGAGCGTCGAAGAAGTGCTGCTGAACGACGCGGTTGCCCGGCTGCGTCGCAGCATCGAGACCAAGCGCCTGAGCAAGGTGGCCGACATCAGTGATCAGGATATCGCGACTGTCGAAGCGGCCATGACTAGATGTTCCAGGTACATGGTCGGCCACGATGAAGCGGCCGGGATTAGCGAGCCCGTACCGGGTTGCGAAGAGCTGGATGACGATATCGAGAACCTTGCCGGATGGGTCAGCGTTGTTCGGCAGAGGCGGGGATAGGCCGGTTTGCAATCAAGGGATCCTTGGGGGAAGGGGGTTCCCCAGGTGGTTTCGGTCTCAACCGGCAACACTGAGTCCTATCGCCTCCGCCACTCGTCCCCAACCCCGATCCTCCTGACCCTCCAGTCGGCGCAAGTAGGTGGTCGTGACTGCCAGAGAACTGTGATCGAGAAAGCGGGATACTTCCTCCACGCTCTCACCAGCGTCGCGACGCAGCTTGGCCGCTGTATGCCGCAGCAGGTGTAACCCGGCTGGCGGCAGCCCGGCCTTCTGCAGGTAGCGCCGAAAGCGGCCGTAGAAAGTGCCCGAAGTCAGCCCTCTGCCATCAGTGGCGCACGGAGAGGGCCAGATCGAGTCAGCGGGTCCCATGACCCCGAGATCCTTCCCGAAAGCCCCCAGCGCGGCACTGAGCGCCTCTAGCGCGGGCTGTGGGAATTCGCGGCGACCGGTCTTTCCACCCTTGCCCCGGTAGGAGTAGAAGCAGACGCCATTCTCGAAGCTAAGATCGCCCGCGGTCATGCAGAAGACTTCGGCACGACGCCGGCCGGTGAGAACCAGGGTGAGAACGATCGCCCGGTCGCGGATACCTTGGGGAGTCGAGGGGATCACCGCTAGCAATCGACGCACTTCGTCTGCCGATAGTCCTCTCGCCGGGGGAGTTGATGTTCTGGGGCGCTCCAGCTTGTCGCAGGGGTTGCTGACGACAATGTCCATCCGCTGGAGGAAGCGGAAGAACGAAGACAGACAGGCAATGCGGGCTCCGATGGTGACGGGGGAGGGGTCCTTGCCGGAGACACCTTTGCCGTGTGCCCAGATGAATACCTCCTGGGCGGTCACCTTGTCCGGGGCCTTCCCGATCCGGCCGAAGAAGTCTTGGAGCATGCTGGAGTAGCCCTGGACGGTGCGGAGTGAGCCCGAGCGGCGTTGCTTTTCGACCAGGAACGCGTAGAGGGCGCGCTCCCAGCCTATGAGGTTCTCTTCGGGGAAGGCGATCGCTTGTGCCGTTGTCATGTCCGACCTCCGTGGTAAGGTTGAGGGGCGACACCATGTTCCCTCTCGTTGGCGACAAAGCAAGCGCGCAAAAGGATGCACGACCTGGCCACCCACCGGAGATAATGGTGTTGTGGGCAAGCGTGTAAACGCCCAAAGGGACATGCCATGGACAATAGCCAGCCGACTCTACCGAAGTCAGGAGAATACCCAGAGATGCTCATACCGGCCTGGGAGATGGCGGGAGCCAACGAGCGCATTACTTTGTTCTCGGGTCAACTTGAGTTCGAGAGGGAAGGGCAACGTTGCAGTGGCACCGGGACTGTGCGTTTGGACTGGCTTCCTTCTCCTCGGGTTACCTTCACTCTGGAGTCGGCAGAGAGCGCATGTGACCTCGGGTTAGGGCAGCTCACCTTGCCCACCGCAGCAAGGTCGTTCAGCGCCACAGCCTTCAACCGGTCGATTCAGGCCCCGCCGCTTCGATGTAAGTACTTGGGGCAAGTCGGGCAGGAGGTCGACCGAGCCCCGCAGCCGGTGGCTTCGGTCATTGTGCACCTCTGCAACTTCTCTAACTACCTTGGTGCGCCGGTGTCCACCCAGACCGGCGGATGGGTAGCTGGTCGGCTCTCTCTTTCTGACGATGAGTGGGACATCGATATCGATCCGGTGCCTGATCTCCAGAAGATACAAGGCGCAGTCAAGGCTTCCGGCGGATATGCAATGACTCACGTGTGCAGGGTCGCGCGTCGGGACCGGGCGGAGTTCCTTCCCCCTGGCCCCCTCGATCAACTCCTTCGGTTCCTATCGTTCGCCCGCGGCGCATGGTCTGGGCTCTTCTTGCCAGTCGGTTTGGACCGTCAGGGCGCTCGCGCCTGGGACGGCTGGGTCTGTCAGAAGACGCGTTCCTATGTTGACCTTTCGAATTGGTTTCCCGTTCACGATGCCCAGCCGTTCGCGCGGACATATGAGAAGTTCAGCGGACTATGGCCAGATCCTGACGCGCGACGCACGTTATCTTTGGGCATCGCCTGGTATGTTCATGCCGTTTCCAGTGGGGAGCTTGAGGCTCGCATCATCCATGCCATCGCCGGTCTAGAGCTTCTCGCGTACTTCGTCCTGGTTCACTGGTCGGATGGTCCAGCGTGTGCAGGGGGCACCTTCGATAATCTCGAGTCGGAGAAAAGGATACGCAGGCTTCTTGGCGCGTGCGGGATTCCGGCTACTCTTCCCTTCCAGCTCTCAGAGTGCAATGCGCTCATCAGGGGACCCCATGGTTGGAAGCACCGGGATGGGCCAGAGGTGATCTCATGGGTGAGGAATAGCGTCAGTCATCCAGTGCCGAAACTCGCGCTAACCTCCGGAATAATGCACGAGGCCCATCAACTGGCGCTGCAGTATATTGAGCTGGCCATCCTGCGTCTTCTCGAGTATCGAGGCCCCTTCTCAAACCGGGTAAGATGGCTTGCCGGCGATGTCTGGCAGGGTCAATATGACCAAGTTCCATGGGCTGTTTGAGTCGCGCAGCCAGCAGGTGTTAGCCTCGCTCCACGAAATGCTGCACGATGTTTGCGTCGCGTTCGTCACAGCCCGTGCGGGAGCAGACAACTCGCTGCTGGGAGAACAGGTTTTCCCTGAAGATGGATCTCTGGCAATACGTCTTACGACGGCGGTGTCTTCAGTGCAAGCGCTCCTAGCAGCCTACTGCGCTCCTTCGGGGTAAGCTGGCCGAGGGTCGTGGCCGGGCTAATACTGCAGGCGGCAAGGAGTTTCGCGGCGCGAACAGGGCCCTGCCACGGAAGAGTCCGAAGAAACTCAAAGATTGTCATCTTCCTCAGGCAGTCCGGAACATCGTCCAGGAGCAAGGCAAGGTCTATCTCCTGCCGTTTTAGCCGCTCCTTGATCTGGCGCCTCGTCGAGCGAATCTCACTTGCTACAACGAGGGCCTCCCTCATCTGATGTTCATCTCGGCGGCGAGAAGGAGGGCTTGTTTGACGCTCGTCGCTCACACTGCTCCTTGGGCCTATGGATGTGGCCGAAGCTTAGAAAAGCAGTCTACGAGACAAAGCGAGGAGCTGCAATTCCGATAATGCATTATCTCGATCCCCATTTGTGCGTGGTTGTCCCCCTAGAGCCGGTTCAATCTGTCCGTCTTCCGGGGTACGATGGCCGGGGTGAATATGAGGACTGGGTGAGGAGTGGGTATGGCCGACATTGAACCGATCCCGCAAGAGCCGACCAAAGCGTCGAGAGGGCGGGGATCAACGAAGGCCAAGACCAGCAACGGTGGTCCCATCGGGTTTGAGGCCAAACTCTGGGCGGCCGCCGATGCCCTCCGCAACAACATGGATGCCGCCGAGTACAAGCATGTCGTCCTCGGTCTCATCTTTCTCAAATACATCTCGGACGCTTTCGAAGCCAAGCACGAGGGGCTTATCTCGCAGCAAGTAGATGGCGCTGACCCTGAGGATCCGGACGAGTACCGGGCGGAGAACGTCTTCTGGGTGCCAAAGGAGGCGCGCTGGTCCCACCTCAAGTCCAAAGCACCGCAGCCCACCATCGGCACCATCGTCGACGACGCCATGTCGGCCATTGAGCGAGAGAACTCTTCGCTCAAAGGGGTGCTGCCCAAGGACTACGGCCGGCCAGGGCTCGACAAGCAGCGCTTGGGTCAGCTGATCAACCTGGTCAGCGACATCGGCTTGGGGAGCCCCGCTGACCGGGCCAAAGACATCCTGGGCCGAGTCTACGAATACTTCCTCGCTCAGTTCGCCAGTGCCGAGGGCAAGAAGGGTGGCCAGTTCTATACGCCCTCGCACGTGGTGCGTGTCCTCGTTGAGATGCTTGCCCCCTACAGAGGCCGGGTCTATGACCCTTGCTGCGGCTCGGGCGGGATGTTCGTCTCCAGCGAGAAGTTCATCGAGGCCCACCAAGGAAGGATTGGGGACCTCTCGGTCTTCGGCCAGGAGTCAAACTACACCACCTGGCGCCTCTGCAAGATGAACCTGGCTATCCGGGGCATCGACGCACACATCGCCCACGGCGACACCTTCCACAACGACCAGAACGCAGACCTCAAGGCCGACTACGTGCTTGCCAACCCGCCCTTTAATGACAGCGACTGGCGTGGGGATCTGCTCGGGAACGACAAGCGCTGGGTTTACGGTGTACCCCCGGCCAGCAACGCCAACTTCGCCTGGGTCCAGCACTTCATCTACCATCTGGCCCCAACTGGCATCGCAGGCTTCGTCCTTGCCAACGGCTCCATGTCGTCTAATCAGTCAGGCGAGGGGGAGATCCGCAAGAACATCGTCGAGGCCGGCTTGGTCGACTGCATGGTTGCTCTTCCCGGGCAGCTCTTCTATTCGACGCAAATCCCGGTTTGTTTGTGGTTCTTGGCTCGAAACAAACACAATGGCCGGTTCCGGGATCGGCGAGGAGAGACACTTTTCATTGACGCCCGTCAATTGGGAACGATGGTCGACCGGACCCATCGCGAACTCACTGAAGAGGACGTAGCTAAGGTCTCTGGCACGTACCATGCCTGGCGAGGAGATCCGGGTTCCAGGGTGTACCAGGATGTTCCTGGTTTCTGCAAGGCGGCGACGACTGAGGACATCCGCAAACACGGTCACGCACTGACGCCTGGCCGGTATGTGGGAGCACCGCTTGCTGAGGAAGACGATGAGCCGTTCGGCCAGAGAATGAACCGGCTGGTAGCTGATCTTCGCGAGCAACAAGCTGAGGCAGGCAGACTCGACGCAGTAATCACCGCGAACCTGAGGGATCTCGGGTATGGGAGGTAGTCGCACTGACACGAAGACCAGAGGGCGACCGGCGACTACCGGCGTGATTCCTGGTGATTTCTCTCTCAATGTCGGGCGGCCTGATAGACAAGCTCCCGAGGGTTGGGTATGGACTCCGTTGTGTAAGGTGGCTCGGCTGGAAACGGGCCATACGCCTAGCCGTAGACACCCCGAGTATTGGGGAGGTGACACGCCCTGGGTGGGGATCAAGGATGCGACTGAGAATCATGGTCGAGTTATACATGACACATTCCAACACACAAATGAACTCGGGATAGCGCATTCGTCGGCGCGCATTCTTCCCAAGGACACGGTCTGCCTATCACGGACTGCGTCCGTTGGCTATGTGGTTGTAATGGGGAGGCCGATGGCAACTAGCCAGGATTTCGTGAATTGGGTGTGTTCAAAGGCGGTCGATCATCGATTCCTGAAGTATGTCCTGCTCGCCGAGAGGTCAGCGTTCCTTCGATTCGCAAGCGGCACAACGCACCAGACCATTTACTTTCCGGAGGTCAAGGCTTTTCACGTATGCCTGCCTCCAATCTCTGAACAACGCGCCATCGCCCACATTCTCGGCTCCCTCGACGACAAGATCGAGCTGAATCGTCGGATGAACCAGACCCTGGAGGGCATCGCCCGGGCTCTCTTCAAATCGTGGTTCGTGGACTTTGATCCGGTGAAAGCCAAAGCCGAGGGCCGCGACACGGGCCTACCGGGTCATGTCGCTGATCTGTTCCCCGATTCGTTCGAAGAGACGGAGCTGGGGGAGATTCCGAAGGGGTGGAACATCCAGAGGCTCGGAGACCTCCTCGATCTTGAGTACGGCAAGGCATTGAAGGCCGAGAATAGGTGCGAAGGGAGAGTGCCGGTCTACGGCTCAAACGGCCAAGTGGGTTGGCATGACGAACGCCTCGTCCGTGGGCCTGGAGTTGTCGTCGGCAGGAAGGGTAATCCAGGAATCGTTACCTGGGCGCCGACTGATTTCTTTGTTATCGACACAGCTTTCTTCGTCCGGCCAAAACCGCTTTGCCCGAGCCACCACTTTCTCTTCCATGTTCTTCAGACCCACGATCTTCACTCGCTGGCTGCTGACTCGGCCGTGCCGGGCCTAAACCGGAATCTGGCCTACATGAATCTTCAAGTACAACCCCCCGCACCGCTGGTTACCATCTTTGAGTCGGTCGCCGGCCCGCTCGCTGAACGTTGCCACAATGCAGCCGAGGAATCACGCACGCTCGCCGGGCTTCGCGACGCCCTTCTCCCGAAACTTGTCTCCGGCCAACTCCGTGTGGGCCACACTGACAAGGCTAACGGCAGGATGGCCTGATGGCGGAGAAGACGACGGCCGCATTTGATCCTCGCCGGATGATGGAGATGGCGATCGAGGCGATGCGTCGGTCGGTGCCCGAACGCCGGGGCGATGGGTCGCCGAGTCCGAAGGTGGGTGCGGTGCTCGTCCGTCCCGATGGCTCCACGGAAACCGCCGCCCGGGGTGAGTTGCGCGAAGGTAATCATGCCGAGTACAGCTTGCTGGAGCGGAAGTGCGCTGGAGAGCGATTGGATGGATGCGTACTCTTCACAACACTGGAGCCCTGCCTGTATCGAAATCAGCCAAAGCGAGGTTGCGCTCGTCACATTGTGAGTGCTCGCATACGGGAGGTTTACGTCGGTGTCGAGGATGACAACCCGGCGGTGGCCGGGAAAGGCATTGAGTTCCTTCGCCGCGCCGATGTGATGATCCACATGTTCGATCGCGACCTGCAGGAGACGATTCTGGCCGAGAACAAGAGATTCTTCGAATGGGCGCGTCTCCAGCCTGCAAGGCAGGAGGAGGGACCAATCCAGCTTTCGAGATACGAGGATGCATTGGAAGCGGTCGAGCTGTCCGACCTGTCAGAGGAGGCTTTGGAGCGCTATCGCGCTCGCGATGATGTCGCGGTCTCGGTCACCGCGCCGGAATTCCTACGTCTGTTGCGGCAGCAAGGTCTGCTGGTCGAGCAGGACGGCGCGACGCGACCCAGCGGCTTTGGGCTTCTGCTCTTCGGGAAGCGCCCACGCAATGCGATTCCGCAGGCGGGCATCCTCGCGCGCGCGGATCTGGCCGATGGTAAGTCGGCCCGCCGCGAGTTCGGGGAAGCCTTGGTGCTGATTCCCGGGATGCTAGAGGACTGGCTGAAGACTGTCCTTCCCAGCACCATAGACCGGAGCCGCATGGAACGAAGGGAATCCGTGGATCTTCCCTTCGAGATGATTCGTGAGGCGGTGGTGAACGCGCTAGTTCACCGCGACTACGACCTCGCAGGAGAGAAGTGCCAGCTCGTCGTGGATGCCAGCACGATCACGGTAAGGAGTCCGGGTGGGCCTATCCCGCCGATTACACTGGAGCAGCTGAATGCGTTCTCGGCGCCCATGAAGAGTCGGAACGCGCAACTTCACTATGTCTTTGCGCGGCTAGGGATGGCGGAGGAACAGGGATTCGGGCTTGAGCAGGGCCTCAAGCGCAACGCTGAGGCCCTGGGTCTGCCATTGCCGCGCTTCGCGATGGATGGGGATTATCTGGTACTAACCATATTCAGGGATTCCGCGGCGGCGGCCATCTCTATTCCCAAACAGGTCCGAGAGCGGCTCACCAAGGCGGAAATGGCAGGCTGGGAATGGATGTCGACTAGGTTGCGGGTCACCACCGCTGAGTATGCGGAGGCCATGGGCATTCCGAATCGCACGGCGAAGAACCACATCAGGAAGTTGGTGGAGTCAGGGCTCTTGCGACGCAGGGGGGCCGGGCCCGGGACCTTCTACGAAATCGTGCGGCCGTCATGATGAATTTGGCCATCGATCGGACCGTCATAGTTCGATGGGCGGCAAGATGGCATTCCCGGCCAGGGATCGGGCCATGGATCGGGCCACGATGGCCTGATAGATCGGACCGGGTGGTCTTGTGGGAGGCTCAGTGACCGCTCCCTTCACAGAATCAGTCGTTGAAGAAGCGGCCCTTTCGTGGCTTGCATCTCTCGGTTACCAGGTCCTCCACGGCCCCGACCTCGCCTACGGTCAACTCCTCTCTGAGCGCGTCGATCCCGACTTCCGCGACGCAATCCTTGAGGGCCGTCTGCGCCAGGCACTCAGTGGACTCAATCCGGAGCTTCCCTCCGAAGTCGTCAAGGACGCCTTCCGCAAGCTAACCCGGGTCGATGCCGCTTCGCTCCTTGCCCGCAACCGGGCTATTCACAGAATGCTGGTCGATGGTGTCAACGTGGAGTACGCGCGTGGTGACGGCTCCATTGCTGGTACCCAAGCTAAGGTTATCGACTTCGAGAATCCCGAGGGGAATGACTGGCTGGCTGTAAACCAGTTTACCGTGGTGGGGGAGTGCGAGCGTCGTCCCGACATTGTCGTTTTCTTGAACGGTCTGCCCCTGGCTGTTGTCGAGCTAAAGAACCCCGCCGACGAAGAAGCGACCGTCTGGACCGCCTTCCATCAGCTTGAGACCTATCAAGCCGAAATTCCTGCTCTCTTTGCTACCAACGCTGCACTCGTTGCTTCAGATGGGGTCCAGGGAAGGCTCGGCGCTCTTGCTGCCCGCCAGGAATGGTTCAAACCCTGGCGGACCATCGGCGGAGAGGAACTCGCGCCTGCGAGCATCACTGAACTTCAGGTGGTCATCGAAGGGGTCTTCGAGAAGCGACGATTTCTTGACCTGCTGCGGCACTTCATAGTCTTTGAAGATGACGGAGGAGGGTCCCTTACAAAGAAGATGGCCGGCTATCACCAGTTCCATGCCGTGAACGTGGCTGTGGAAGAAACCCTTCGGGCAGCAAAGACCATCCAGCAAGGGGCAAGTCGACATGCGGGCGAGCCCGGGGACCGCCGGGTGGGAGTCGTCTGGCACACCCAGGGCTCCGGCAAGAGTCTCACCATGGCCTTTTATGCCGGGCGCATCATCCTTCATCCCAGCATGGAGAACCCCACCATCGTAGTTCTTACCGACAGAAACGATCTCGATGACCAGCTCTTCGGCACCTTCGCCCGCTGCTCTGACCTTCTTCGCCAGGCTCCGGTTCAGGCCGAAGACCGGGCCGACCTGAGAAAGAAGCTCTCAGTTGCCGCAGGTGGGGTTGTCTTCACCACCATCCAGAAGTTCTTTCCGGAAGAAAGAGGTGATAGGCACCCAGTCCTCTCTGAGCGTAGAAACATCGTGGTCATTGCCGACGAGGCCCACCGCAGCCAATACGACTTTATCGATGGATATGCTCGTCACATGCGCGACGCCCTACCGAATGCATCCTTCATTGGGTTCACCGGTACTCCCATTGAACTCACCGACAAGAACACCCGGGCGGTCTTCGGCGACTACATCAGTGTCTATGACATTCAAAGAGCGGTCGAAGACAAGGCCACCGTCCCCATCTACTACGAGAGCCGTCTGGCCAAGTTAGACCTCGATGAGCGGGAGCGTCCCAAGATAGACCCGACCTTCGAAGAGGTAACCGAAGGTGAAGAGGTCGAGCGAAGAGAGAAGCTAAAGACCAAGTGGGCTCAGCTCGAAGCAGTGGTGGGAGCGGAAAGACGTATCCATCTCATCGCCAAAGATGCAGTGGACCACTTCGAGAATCGTCTCTCCGCCCTGGACGGCAAATTCATGATCGTCTGCATGAGCCGCAGGATCTGTGTTGATCTCTACCGGGAGATCGCCGCCTTAAGACCGGAGTGGGCTCAAGAAGACGATGCGGCTGGAGCCATGAAGGTAGTCATGACCGGATCGGCCTCCGATCCCATTGAATGGCAAAAGCACATCCGCACCAAACCCCGGCGCGAGGGTCTTGCCGAGCGTTTCCGCAGTCCCGCCGATCCCTTCAAGCTCGTCATCGTCAGAGACATGTGGCTTACCGGTTTTGACGCTCCCAGCCTGCACACCATGTATGTGGACAAACCCATGCGCAGCCACGGCCTCATGCAGGCGATCGCCCGGGTGAACCGGGTGTTCAAGGATAAACCGGGAGGTCTGGTGGTCGACTACCTGGGCCTTGCACACGAACTCAAAGAAGCCCTGGCCACCTACACAGAAAGTGGGGGGACGGGCAACACCGCCATTGACCAAGCCGAAGCCGTAGCCCTCATGCTGGAGAAATACGAGATCTGCCTCGGGCTCTTCCACGGTTTTGATTGGTCACTCTGGACCAAAGGCAGCGCCCCGGAGAAACTCTCACTTCTTCCGGCGGCCCAAGAACACATCCTTGCCCAGGAAGAGGGCAAGAACCGCCTACTTCAGGCAGTCACCGCGCTCTCCCAAGCCTTTGCTCTCGCCGTACCTGCCGATGAGGCTTTGGAAATCCGCGATGATGTTGGCTTCTTCCAGGCGGTACGCTCGGTCATGGCCAAGAGTATTCCCGGTGAGCGCAAGACCGATGAGGAGCTAGATCATGCCATCCGCCAGATCGTCTCCAAAGCGGTGGTCTCCGATGAGGTAATCGATATCTTTGCCGCCGCCGGCCTCAGCCGTCCCGATATCTCCATCCTTTCCGATGAGTTTCTGGCGGAGGTCCGGGGAATGCCCCAGCGACACCTAGCGGTTGAGCTTCTCAGGAAACTCCTTGCCGGAGAAATCAAGACAACGTGCCGCAAGAACCTGGTTCAGGCCCGTTCCTTTGCCGAGATGCTGGAACAATCGATCCGGCGCTATCAAAATCGTGCCATCGAAGCTGCCCAAGTGATAGAGGAGCTGATCGGGCTTGCCAAAGAGATGCGGGAGGCTGGCGCCCGCGGCGCCGCTCTCGGTCTCTCCGATGATGAGCTTGCCTTTTACGATGCCCTGGAGACTAACGACAGCGCCGTTAAGGTTCTGGGCGACGAGACCCTGCGGACAATAGCCCAGGAACTGGTCAAGACAGTCAGGGCCAATGTGACCATCGACTGGACCATCAGGGAGAACGTGCGGGCTCACCTAAGGGTGCTGGTGAAGCGGATCTTACGCAGATACGGCTACCCACCTGACAAGCAGGCGAAGGCGACGCAGACGGTTCTGGAGCAGGCGGAGGTGCTGTGCGAATCGTGGGTTGAGTAGATGCCGGCACTGCAGAGCACGAGCGGCGAGTGTTTAAGTTGTCGGGGTCGCGCAAGGGCTGCCAACAAAACATGTCGAAGAAGGAGAAGTCATGGCCGAGCAAATCCCGCCACTTTACGCATTCGCGGTTGTCCCGGACGTACCGAGGCGGCTTGAGGAACTCGCGGATCTCGCCGAGCCGGAAGACTGGGAATACCGGAACACCACCTCCGAGTATCCGAGGCCGATTCTATTCAACTATCTTCATTACTCTTTTGCCAGGCTAGAGGAGCAACGCAAGATCGTCTTCTCCCAGGATGGGGAGCACGCCTGTGCAAATACGGGATTGGTGACTGTCCACCAGGAGCCAGTACATATGGTCTTCTTCAAGAACAGAGATCTGGAAGGCAAGACGCCTTGGGTTCTTCAGGGCTTCTTCCGTCGTGGCGAGCATATGCTGACGTGCTTCTCGGCTCTTCCTGAGATGGCAACCTACTGCGATGATCCCACCTGTCTTGTCTTTGACAAACGACTGGAACTCCGAGTCAATATCGACCATGTCGTGAGCGAGAATTCCTCTCGTTTCCCTGCACCGTACAAGTCCATGGGTGAGTTTGTCCTAACCAACCTTCTGAATGGTGCGGTCGTGGCCGCGAAGGAAAGAGTCGCCCGTAACTACAAAGCGGCAGTGCCTCAGTATTACAAGGGGCGAGTCCAGTTGCTGCTACCTATCTGCCTGGAGCGGCCCGATCATGCTGATCTGGCCCTGGTGGTGGAGCGGTTCGATTCCTTCTACCGTGCATCGACCTGCCTAACTCTTGACATGGCTTACAACAACGCACGGTTGATCGCCAGACCGGATCGCGACTGGCTGCAGCCTTGACATCCAGTGCGCATCAATGGTCTTCGCCAATGGGCCGTGGTGGTGGCACCATTCAGCGATGGTGTCGGTATCGCCGCGGTCGAGTTTGGGGGGTAGGCCTGTTATCTTTCGTCGAAGAGGGATAAGTCTGAAAGGCGGGCTGTGGACAAGTTCGTACGACAATGTAATGGGACTGAGGTCCACTTTCTCATCGGGTCTGGTGTTTCTTGCTCTGCGGGGCTGCCATCCATCTCCGAGATAACGGAGACGCTGACGAATGGCGGCGAGGATCAGCCTGCGAACGCCGAGGTGGCTTTTCTGCGTCTGCTTGGGACAGAAGTAGATTCGGTCTTTGCAAGGATGTTTGAGGACACACGACTAGCCAACTACGAGGATCTCTTCTATGTAGCAAGCCAAATCGGCGCGGATTTTTGGGAATACGAGAACCCAGCGACTATGGATTTCGTGGAGCGGATTCTCAAAGATGAGCGTTTTGTTCGAGTGGCGGCAGATGAAGACCCTGATAGCAGCACGGACGCGGACGTAGGCTGGCTGGCCAACCACTCCGTACGGTTCATCCAAACAGGGGTGCAAAGGATCCTAGAACAAGGAAGCGAGATAGCGGACCGCTCTGCGCTGGGGTTGTTTGCCGACGCGGCGGAGGACCCCTGGACTGGCTCTATCGACATCTTCTCGCTGAACCATGACACCGTGCTCGAACAACTGTTCTTTGAGCGTCAGATTCCCTTCGAGGACGGCCTCAGTGTTCGGGAGGGCGACTTGTCATTCTGGTGTCTCCCGTCTCTCGATAAGTCGCTCGCGAAGGTCCAACTCTTGAAACTCCACGGTTCTGTCGACTGGTGGCAATTCGGTCGGCTCGTGGGCAAGGCAAGAGCGAATCCGTACAATCCTTACTACCTGAGGGACCGTCATGGGCACAGAATTGAACCGCCAGGCGAAGGGCCGGTCATTCTGATTGGGACATTTAACAAGATGCTGAAGCAAGCAGGCGAAGGCATCTTCCTGGACTTGTTGGGGCTCTATTCGCGGCGGCTACGTGAGGCTAGTCGGCTTGTTATCGCCGGCTACGGTTTCGGTGACAAGGGCATAAACAGTGTATTGGGGGCCTGGCTCGAAGATCGCCGTGGCAAGGCCTTCTCGCGTCGATGAG
>JAMDEO010000020.1:0-1008 GCA_023483915.1 Actinomycetota bacterium | reverse complement strand
TTCCTTGTTCTAGGAGTCTCTCACTCAGCCCGCTGGAGCGCCATGGTATCGCTGTCGATCTGGAGACACTTGAGGCCAGACGCGGCACAACTCAAGATTCGCATGAAGCCCGGCCGCCGGGTAAGTGAATCGAGCGGGCGCTGGGGTCGCGAGCAACAGATAGTATCCGTTCCCAAAAGCATAGTAATCCCCTCGGGCTTGAACATTCCCAATTTGGGTCGTAACATTCCCAATGTGGGAATCAAAGGGATAAAGAAGACAGGGCTAGCAGACGCGCTGTTTACTCGTGGGCAGCAGCGAGTCCTGGGCATTCTCTTTTCCGAGCCCGACCGAAGCTTTCCCGCGACCGAGTTGATCGCTCTTGCCGGCGTCGGCACCGGCGCTGTGCACCGGGAACTGACTCGCCTGGTCATGACCGGCGTCGTAACCGTGACCCCAATGGGCAGGCAGAGGCGCTACCAGGCCAATCGGGAATCGCCGGTATTCCCTGAATTGCATGGCCTCGTGCAAAAGACAGTCGGGCTGGCTGAGCCTCTGAGGAAAGCACTCGCTCCATTGAGCGATCAGATCCGGGTTGCCTTCGTCTACGGATCGGTGGCCAAGGGCACCGATACAGCCGGGAGCGACATCGATCTGATGCTCATAAGCGATGATCTCTCCTACGCCGAGGTATTCGGCGCCCTTCAGGAAGTTGAGCCCGTGGTCGGCAGGCCGATCAATCCGAGTATCTTCACTGCTTCGGAGTGGCGCAAGAAGAGAACAGAGGAGAGCCCCTTCGTGGATAAGGTGAGCGCCCAGCCCAAGGTGTTCATACTGGGATCCGAAGATGACCTTGTCTGAACTCGAGAACCTGCTGAAGGCCGGCAAGCTGAAGTCGGAAGCGGCGACTCAGGCTGAGGTGGACGGCCTCGTGCGTTCGGGAGAAGCGAGACTCATCGACGCGAGAAGGCCTGACCTATCACTCGAGAGCCGTTTCGATCTTGTCTACAACGCCTCCCATGCCCTGGC
>JAMDEO010000181.1 GCA_023483915.1 Actinomycetota bacterium | reverse complement strand
GGCCCCTGGTGAGATTGCGCCTGTGGTCAGCGTCTGCTGCCGGCTTATGGCGTTGAAAAGCGTGGTCTTGCCCGCTCCGTTCGGTCCGATGAGAGCGGTGATGCTGCCTTGGGCAACGTTGAAGGACACGCGTTCCAGCGCCTTCAGACCGCCAAACGTCACCGACACATTCTCGATGCGCAACAATGGATCACCGGTTTGGTTCCTCGGTTCCCGGCGTGTGGCGGCTATCGGCGGTGCCTCCACCGGGTCGCAACTCTCGGAGGTTCCCACAGCTTCGACTCTCTCGTCCTGCTCGGACTCCCTCCTGGTGTACCTCCTGAGAGAAGTCCAAATGGGTTGGAGGATCGACGGACGCACCCCCAGGATCCCGGCCGGGAGGAAGAGAAGTAGCGCGATCATGATGATTGGATAGGCTATGCCGCTGTACTGCCTGACGGCACCAAGCGAATTGAGCACCCAGGTCATGAGGACCGCACCGATGACCGCACCCCATATGCTGTCGGCTCCTCCGACGAGCATCATGATTATGGGCAAGATTGAGGCCGCAAATTGGAACGAAACGGGGGTCACTGTGTTCGTCACGAAAGCCAACAGGGTACCGGCAAGACCGCAAATGACCGCGGACACCACGAAGGCGAGGAGTTTCCAGTTCGCGGTCCTAATCCCCAAACTCGAGGACGCGATCTCGCTCGTTGCCAAGGCCCGCAGGGTTCGGCCAAAGCGGTACTTGAGACCACGGTCCAGGAGGACGAGCGTCACAAGGACGATGATCCAGATCAAGTAGTACTCGCTGAATAAGCTATCGAACCGCGTCGCACCGAAACCCAGCGTAGGGACTCCGGAGAAACCGACAAGCCCCCCGGTAAACTTCACTCGCATCACGACTACTACGAAGATCTGTCCCAGCCCTATGGTCGCCAATACGAGGTAGAAGTACCGTAGCTTCAGAACCGGCCTGCCGATGACCCAGGCAACGATGCCCGGCACGACCGTCCCTGCCACCAGAGAAAGCAGAGACGGCACGCCCGCCTTTATAGCCAGGAGACCGCCCAGGTAGGCCCCTATCCCAAAGAAGGCCGAGTGGCCGAACGAGAGTTGGCCGGCCTGCCCCAGAATAACGGTGACACCGATCGTGAGAAGTGCGAACATGCCGGCTTGGTTCATCACGCTGATTCCGTACTGGCTCTTCGAGACGAGGGGCCAAACGAGGAGAACCACCACGACGACAACCTTGGCGATAATCGCCCGGCGACCGGCAAGACCGGAAGACAAACGATCGAGGGGCGGGGCTGACACTTCAACGGAGGCCTGGTCGGTCTTTGCCGTCGCCATCAGACCTCGCCTTCCGTCATGGTGGTGCCGAGCAACCCTTGCGGTCGGAAGTACAGGATGAAGATGAGAACGCCAAACGCGACGGCCGTTTGCCAGCCGGCCGGCAGGATACCGGTAACGAGCGACTGGATTATCCCTATCGTGAGCCCACCGACCAGGGCGCCCATACTGGACCCCCAACCTCCCAAGATCGCTCCCACCATGCCGACCAATCCAAACACGCCTCCCGACTGGTAGGTGATCGGTATCATCGGAGCAAGGGCGACCCCTCCGATCGCTCCGACGAAACCCGAGATCGCGAAGGCAAGGATCATCACCCGGCGCGTGCTCACACCAGACATCCGGGCGGCGAACTCGTCGGTCGCGGTGGCCGTCATCTGCTTGCCCACTCGAGTCTGCGTACCCAGGACATGGAGACCGATAGCAATCGCGATCATGAAGCCTATGACCCAGAGGCTTTGCGGGTTGACAGCCACACCCCCAGCGTGCAGGTAGCCGGCGTCGACGAAGGGGGGGAACGACTTACCGTAGGGTCCCCACACGATTAGAGCAATGCCTTCGAACAGGAGTAGGAAACCGATGGTGGCGAGGACCACATTGACGAAAGACTTCATCCACCTGAGCACGCCGACGTAGATAGCGACGGATATGATGGCCACCGCCAACACTGCCAGTATCGCGGAGAGCCAATAGGGGATCCCTGATTGGGAGAGGAGGGAATACGTGAGGTAGCCGCCCAGCATGACGAAGGATCCCTGAGCCATGGTTCACCACACGCGATGTGCGGTAGATGGTCACATACCCGAGGCCGATAAGGGCGTAGATCGACCCCATAGTGATGCCTGTAACCACAAGCTGGACCCACGTCGCCATCTCAGTCCCCCCCGGGCTGGCCCTTCAGGTATGCACGCAATCTCGGTTGCCAATTCTGCGAAGAGCGACAGACTGCATAGTCCCACTCGGGTATTTGCTAGTCAATATGGCAAAAACTGATAGGTAGACTCCGGCCGTGTCTCTTAAGCAATACTCAATACCGTGGTCATGGAACCGTGGAGCTACCTTCGGCGTGTCGTGTCGCTCGTCGGGATCGTCTCTCCCTTATCGTCTCCTTCGACCCGTAGGCGGGTTTGGAGATCGCGATGGGGACGGAACACGAAGGCCTTCTTCCCCTGCTCTTGGACGAGGTACCCATTGCGGACGAGGCCAAGAAGGTCCGCCCTCGCAGTGGCATAGGCGACGTTGTGGTTGATGCGGTGATAGCGAATACTGAAGTCCGCATCGGGATGCCGGATGGCGCGGCCGAGAATGCTCCTTTGCCTGTGATTGAGCGAAGAGTCGTTCCGGAGTTCGGCCAGCACTCGCTCATCCCTCTGCTTGCGCACTCTCGTGTAGTTGAGGAACTCCACAAGCTCATGGTGCGCGAGTTGCAGGACGAGAGTGACTGGAGGAGTATGGTCTTCATATCCGTTCTCGTCCACGTACCGGCGGGGAACCTCACTGGTAAGCACATGCGGGGGCCCGATGATGCCTTCCTGCCAGTCGAGCAGAACGCGCGAGAAGGGAAGATAGGCGAGCACCGGGTACTGGTGCTTCAGGCAGTAGAGCCTGTAGACCAACGAGGCCATGTTCCCGTTCCAGTCGGGCAACGGAAGCCACCGCCGCATCTCGCCTCTGACCACGAATGCCCGTATCGCTGGGTGTTCGTCAGGATCGCCGATTTCATCGTTCGCGTAGGCGCAAATGTCGGCGAGGTGCCGATCCGGGTGCAGAACCGCAAGTTCCCGGTACTCCTTTGGCTCAAGAAGAGCGTGGGTGGGCTTGCGCTCGATGGTCGTTGGGTCCACTCCGTCGGTGATTCGATCATAAAACTCCCACAGGAGCTCGGCGCTGAACCTCGCGTTGACGTACGTGTCGATGTCGGCCATCGCCCGGAAAGTGTTTATG
This sequence comes from Actinomycetota bacterium, assembly GCA_023483915.1. Taxonomy (GTDB): domain Bacteria; phylum Actinomycetota; class Thermoleophilia; order RBG-16-64-13; family RBG-16-64-13; genus JAMDEO01. Next base: position 11,919 of record JAMDEO010000181.1, on the reverse strand, counting down.
ATCACCCGCTCGCCTCCGTCCCGCGGCTTTCTACCGAGCCGGATGAGGCTCTCCGCCTGCCGGTAGGGAAGGTTAACCCCATCGAGCCTACTCGTGGCGATGGCTTCTTCGATATCGATTTTGACCAGGAATGGCTGGCCCTTCCGGTCGACGAGTTGGCCATGCAGATCTGATTCGGGTCTGCAGTAGCGCTCGAAGTCGAAGAGTCGGTTGAGCAGGTCCTGATGCATGAAATAGCAGAGCCGGTAGCCCTGAGGTGTGGGGATTGGAGTCTCGATCGAGTCTTCGCGCCGGATGATCTTCAGCAGCTTCCACGCCTCATCGGAGCTCCAACCCGGCGGCTGCGGCATGGTCACGAACTCCTTGTGCAAAAGGCACTCCCGTCGGGAGCGGCGGAGCATCTCCTGCATCTCGGGGCTGCCCAGGACCTTAACCACACCACTATGCCCGACTGGCACCTTCGGCCGACCCCCTTGTTCGTTTGAGCAAGCACTCAGCAGAGGACTCATAACCCCAGGAACTGCCGCACAGGACTATATTGCTGAGCACGTCCATCCCGAATAACAATCAATAATGGTGCGTACGGCCTATGGAAGTACACGAGACGAGGCTATTCTATCAATTTCTGACATATTGACGAGTCGATAACTGGGTTTCACCGTGCGCCGCAAAGTACGTTAAGGCGAACATCGCCGGGAAGGGCCCCTTGCGCGGCCGAACGGCTTGGTCGCGCTGACATCGGATAGTTAGGATGGGATGAGAAGGACGGCGGTCAGCGATAGGCTGAGACAAAACGCGACATGGATTCACCCGAATCCGAGACGGGAGGATCGATGGATGCTCAGTTGTCGCCGACGCCGCCAAGGCAACCTGCTCGTCTGACTATGGGGGTGGACGTGGGGGACAGGTTCAGTCAGATATGCACACTGGATGCCGCCGGGGAGATCGTCGAAGAGGCTCGTATTCGTACGACGCCGGCGGGACTCGAACGGTGGTTTCGCTCGGTTGAGCCTACCCTCGTGATTCTTGAGGCCGGCACTCACTCACCCTGGATCAGCCGGCTCCTCCATAACTGCGGTCACGAGACGATCGTCGCCAACCCCCGCCGCGTGCGCCTCATCTATGCGAACGACCGCAAGAGCGACCGGGTGGATGCCGAGTCTTTGGCCCGTGTCGGCAGACTCGACCCTCGGCTGCTCCATCCGGTCAAACACCGAGGGGCCGAGGCCCAAGCCGATCTTGCCCTTCTTCGCAGTCGGGATGCTCTCATCCGGGCTCGAACGCTTCTCATCAACCATATGAGAGGAGCGTCGAAGGCGGTTGGGGGACGGCTACCCGCATGCTCGGCGAGGAGCTTCCACCGAAAAGTCGAGGAGCACATCCCGGCCGAGCTGTCCGAGGCGCTTCGCCCCGAACTGGAGACCATCGCCGGCCTGACCGCCCAGATCCGCGACCTCGACAAGCGAGTCGAGGAAATGGCGAAGACGAAATACCGGGAGGTCGCCGGTCTTCGTCAGGTGGCCGGTGTCGGCCCCATCACCGCAACCACCTACGTTCTCACCCTCGAGGATCCCGGCCGCTTCCCCCGGAGTCGTGCCGTTGGCTGTTACGTGGGACTCCGACCTCGACAGGCCGATTCCGGGGAGCAGAGGCCCCAACTGCACATCACCAAGGCGGGAGACGAGGCGCTTAGGGCTCTCCTTGTTGGTGCGGCCCATTACATCCTGGGTCCCTACGGGCCCGACAGTGATCTTCGGCGCTGGGGACTTGCGCTCGCGGAGCGCGGAGGCAAGGCCGCCAAGAAGCGCGCCGTGGTGGCCGTGGCTCGCAAACTGGCGGTTCTGCTTCACCGACTATGGGAAACCGGAGAGATCTATGACCCGCTCCACAACGCTCGGCTGCGGGGTGAGGTGGATCCGGCAGGCTAGGAATGCACGTACGATTGGAGGACGATCGAGCGACGAGAACCACCAAGCCGCCTTGTCCGGGTGACTGCGACCATCGCCCGGGCCAATCGAGAGACCAAGCAGCGGATGCCTCTCGGGAAGGCCGTTAGTTAGATTGCAGCACCCGACCTGGCCGGACCCCAACCTGCACCGAGGCGGGGACAACGTGCTGCCTCACGAGAGTGCGCATGGAAGCATGGTCATGGTGGATCCGCTCGATTAACGAAGGGAGGTCTCAGCCGCCCTTGACAGCGGCCGCCTTCTCATGGAAGGGCGATGGCGTGAACAAAGAGTTGGCATTTGCAGGGGCTTTGGCCGGCAGTAAACGCCAAGCGCACGGGCCAGATCAAAGTTCGATTCCTGCTGCGCCGGAGGACATTTTACAATAACCCTGAGTTTGCGACGGCGCGAGGACATTCACCCTGCTCCAGAAGACCTCGTAAAATCTCACCGCGACAGCTTCCTCGCCCAACCCTTGGCCCCGGTGTTTGCGAGCACCACTTCCCATGTGTAGAGTAAGTGGGATCGTCCAGGATCCTGGCACGGCAATGATGAAGCCTGAATTGGGGGCATTTGAGTGGAAGGGCCTCCCGAACCTGAAGGTAGCACCGCGCACGTTTGCGAGTTGGCTGTTGGCTATGCCGCTTCTGTCGTTGCGGAGCTCAGCATTGGACAACGCGGTCCTTTGGCCATAAGTCGGTCGGGCAAATCGTGACGGTACCGGGTACAGAGGCGCCGGAGCTGGTTACTGGCCACGTCGGAGGGCAAGCGGCGCTAGCCGGATTCCTTTACCAAATTCTGGGAACGGCCGACTGTGCGGTTTCAGTAGCCGAAGCTGGCCGGCCCGAACCCGATTGTGCAGACGCTCTTCTGACCATCTCCGGATGTTCGCACCTGGTTCAGGAAGCATTTGGCCAAGATGCGGCGTTGCTTTCGGACGAGAGTAATATCCTCGCTTTGGTTCAGTTCAAGTACGCAGGCGACGGTTCATCGAGGCCAATCGGGCAGGAGGAACTCCTGCGAGTTGTTCACTCCTTTAAAACAAGTCTTGCTGACTCTCTGCAGGCGGACAAGGCCACAGCGCTTATCCTGATTACTAATCGTCCCTTGGGCGACAGCGCAGAAACGTTGCGAGAGGCAGCGATAAGTGGCCTCCCTCACTGCTTGCTTGGCGAACGATCGACACAGAAGAAAGCGGAGAGAGAGATTCTCGAGCAACTGGAAATAAGAGAGCTATCTCTGGACACGGCCCTTCTAGCTTTGGAACAAAGAGCAGCAAAGCTCGGCCTCTTGCCCCACGAAGTGGAAGAAGGCATCGACCGGTTGGTCGGCCACCTGTTGGCTCGGGTCCGGCAGTTCACTTGCCTGGATCGTCACAGAGTTGACGTCCTAATTACAGGTGCAGAGACTATCAGGGAGATCACCCGCGAGAGCGTGAGTGCTTTCGTAAGAGCACAGATACAGGCATATGGTCAGCAAATTGAGATTGAGCCAGCGTCGACCGTCCGGCGAGAAGAGGTGGCTGATCTTCAGAACCTGGAAGAAGCTGGGCTAATCATTCTGACCGGGCTCGGAGGCACTGGGAAGAGCGTCGCTCTCCACCAATTCCTGACTGACCTAGTGGACGCGGGGCTGGCCTATTGCGCCCTTCCTTTATTCGGGGTCGAATACTCAGACCGTTCAATCCCGAACCTGATCGACTCGTTGCGTGGGGTCACTTCGAACGACACGTGGCAAATCGCTCTCCACCGTCTTGAGCGCGCGAATACTTCGTCCATGCGCCCCATCATGTTGATCGCAATCGACGCCTTGGACGAAGTTCAACCCCGCAACGAAGCGGCAATAGGCCCTCTCGTCGGGCTGCTCAAAGGCCTTTGGGCTGATTTTCAGGCATGCACGGAGAGCGGCCAGAAGGCGAGGGCCATAGTGGTTGTGAGCTGCAGACGCGAAGAGGAACTCAATTGGATCTGGCTTCACCGCGGACACGCATTCAAAAAGCCCCATGAATGCCTTCGAATCGGCCTTCATGACTTCACCGACTTGGAATTGGGAGAGGCAGTCCGGCTGTGCGATCTCCCGGCGGACGTGGCAACTAGGATTCAGAGCGAGGTCTTACGCCGGATCGCGGACGAAGATGGAACGCAGCCGCCCCTTGCACTTGGCGTCAATCTCTCCCCAGCTCCGCCAATCCCCCCACTTGCCTATGAGAGCCTACTCATTCCCCGCTTCTGGCAGCTTTTTCGGACGAATGAAGATCCCGAGTTGCAGCTTGCTTTCGTGAAAGGTGAACCGGTCGCAATGCAGCGTTTCGCGGAATTGTTTCTCGACACCTTCGTGGTGCGTCTAAATCAAATCGCAAGAATCGACTCCGAAAGAGCCAGGACTGCCCTGACAAGTATTGCAGAGGCCAACCGCGCTAAGACCCGACCTCTGCTGTACAACCCGGACTGGATCGAGGTCGCAATCTCGACTGGAGCGCTCACGGCCGTCGAATCTGGCAACATGTACAAAGAAGCTCATGATTTTGGAATCATTGTGAGTCCGACAGGCGGTGAATGGGAATGGAGGCTGCCGTTCGTCCGCCAGTCGGGCTGAGGCAGAATCTGACATGGAAGATAACCAAACTGTCCTGGACGATCTCGGAGCTCGCCTGCGGCAGGCAACTAACGTGAGAGAGCTCGACGAGTTGATGAGCAAGAGCGAGGCTCTCCCCCTGGGTGACCGGTTGTCCTTTGACCGTCTGGCCGTGCAAACTCTCTTCTCATTGATCTCGGAGCCAGAGCCAATCGCATCGTTCATCCAGCGTTGGATATTGCCACTTGCGTTTGTCGAGACCCCTGTTGAGGCAAGAACGGAGCGCAGTCTATTCAGGCAAGTCTTGGCGAGCACGTTGGATTCGACTGAAGGACGTGTGCGACTTGGGATCATCAAGCAACTGACGCTTGAGCTTCGACGCGCGCTTGAAGACAGCCAAGATTTCACAACCGCATGCTTCCTTGTTGATGCCGTTGGCTTTCGTGACCCCGAGATAGAGAAGTACCTGTTCAACGCGATAGAAAGTGGGGGCGATCATTCTATTGTCGCCCTAAACACCCTGTGTTCCCTGGGAATGGACCCATCTCTGGAAGACTCGTTTTCCGAACTGTTGCTGACACACGTGCAACACGGAGACAAATGGGAAAGGCTCCTGTTCAGTGTGCAGGAGCGAGGGACGGCAGCCCACGCCCTCGTTGTCATGGACAGAATGGAGACTTGCGACGGAAAGCAATTCTACCCTCTGGACATCGGTCTCACCGCCATCGCATCTGTGGCATCTCGGCACCCGGAGGATGAAGAGTTCCAGGACAAAATCTGGGAAAGAATCCTGCACCTCCTGGAGCTGTTTCCGGGCTTAGTCACGGTCCTTCAAAGGGGCAGCAACATTGCGCCCCGCATCAACACCCGCAGAATCATTCCTTGGCTGATGACTGCCTCCCAACGAGAGCCCTCAACCGCTTATTCGCGCTATGCAATACTTGTCAGGGCATTGGAGACAACCGGACCTCGCCAGTTGGCTGGATGGACGGACGTTCAGGACGGTCTAGCGCTCGCAAGTCCTGATCTAATGAGAGACACAGAGGCCAGAGGCCGATGGACGACAACCGAGATGCGTCAGAAGGAAACTGCGGCCAGAATCCTTGCCTGTTGCGCTCCAGAGTCGACAAGCAAAGTCTTGATGTTGGCAGCAGAAGGAGAGACGAACACTTTTGTGCGCGCAAATCTGCTCAAACTAGCGTCACTATATCCCTCCAGCGAACTGTCTCCGATGGTTCGAGAACTTGTGCTTGCGGAACGCCAGACCGCAAAAAGCTCAGAGACAGTATCTGCCTCTGAGCTTCTGGAAGCGACCAGATATGCTGCGACTGTTGCTAGCGTTGACAGTCTGAGGACATTGACCCATTTTGGCCTTTCTAGCAATGAGAGTCCGTTGCTGACCTCGATAGATGCCATATACCTTCTGGCTCGGCAGCTCCGCAAGGAGGATCCAGACGCGGTGGCCACGGAACTGCTGGCGATGCTTGACGCGAGCAGGCCTCAGCGCCACAGAAACGCCGGAGTGGCAGTAATCGCAGCGCTGTTGCCGATCTGGACTTTGTCGTCATTCAAGAAGGCCCTATTTCAAGTATGTAGGGATTCCGAGTTTGCTGAGCACTCCAGATTGACCGCGATAAGGGCCGTCAGCAGGTTGATGGAAGACAAGAGCCAAATTCGCGAACTCTTAGCAAAGCTTGTCGGGTCTGAGACGGGCAAGATCAAGTGGCAGTCAGCAATATCGCTAGCGACAGTTGGTGCGATCGAGCTAGTAGTCCAAGAGCTCGGCAGCGCAACCGTGAAGGATGCGCTGACAAGTGCTAGAGACGAGTTTGATGACGAGAGCTGGGGTGAGCTGGTCGCCGCTTTTGACGCCCATGACGACGGCGTAAGGCCTCTTACGCTGAAGACCATCTTTGAAGACGATATCGATGCAGTCTACGCGCTGCTCGACAGCCTCCTGCAGCGCGGAGCTCGGACTTGGGACTCCCATAGGAGGAGGGGACTTGTCACCCATATTTATCGACGAATCCTCAAAGACTTCGGCCCATTTCGAGTGGAGCCGTTCCTAATAACTTTTGCATTTCAGATCGATGCCGAATCCGCAATCAAGCTTCCGTGGAACGAAGCATGGTCTGATTGGGACGAGGAAGCGGTGGCGACTCTAGCTCGTGAAGCTGGCGAGGTAGCGCTAACAACGGGCGAAGTGAAGCGGCAAGCGCTAGCCCTGTTGGTGCCATTGATGCTGCACAGCAGTACGGTAGTCCGAGAGCCAGCATTTTCGGCGATCGTTCGAGCCGATATTGCCCTCCTTGAGGCGAACGCGCAAACCTGGGCGAAGGCGGATGATCCGTCTGTGAGAGCGATAGCGTGCGAAAGCCTACGCTGGAGCGGTCCAACCGCGTTAGCAAAGGTCCTTCTAAATGACGCCGACAGAGTCGTACGCCATCGTGCGCGCGATGCTTGTGCATCATTTTCTGAAGAGGCAACGGCAAACGCCCATCTCCTTTTCCTTGATGAATGGGCTAGAACAAGCGACGATTCCCCTCGGATGACAGGCGAACTGTATGCTCGAGGCGAGGCGCTTGCGAGAATTGGCAGTATTTCAGTCGCTAGAGAACTGCGATCCATGATTCTCAGTCGGAACTGGCCGGCAGGAATCGTAACTTGGATTGGCACGCTTGCCACAAGAATCATCGAGCGGGAGAGAGGGAAGAGCAAGAGAGTCGCTGGTAGCGAGCAAGTCGTAATCATGGAGAAACTGGTCGGCCACTTGTTGGTTAACAACAAGCGCTTGCCCTGCTCGTTCTCGCTTTGGCAAAGCCGCGAGGCATTAAAGGAAACTCGGTCATGGGGGGCAGTAGCAAGTTCTGATTCATGGGATCTGCTCGTTGGTACGGATGCTGGTTTTGTCGTCATCGCTGCCAAGGGACGTCGGCAAGCGAAAGCTCTGGTTACCTACGCCAGTAGCGAAGGCTACGCCATCTTGTCCGGCTCTGGTCCTTACCCCGAACAGATTCGGATATAGCGAGAGCTTACAGCCATTCGGCGAGAGCGGAGTGTCTGCCGGAACAACACAAGTCGATCACCCACGGGACGCACAGCGGTCACCACCGTGTCGTGTACATGCGGTGAACATCAGCCATTTGCGGCGCCTTTGGCGAACCCGCCGGATGAGAGGCCCGAAACCGTACAAAGCCACGCAGCGACGAGGCTTCCTACGGGATGAGCCGTGGCGGACTCGGACCACCGACCCTCGGATTGCAGGTCCGAAGCAATCCCCAGAGTCCGTTAGGTGGGCTTCGAGCCGACAACCCTGAGTCCGGCATAATAGGTCACCTGGATTCCACCATGCCTAACGAAGCAGTTCTTCATGACGGCGCTCGAACACCCCGTACCAGTGTGCAGCGTCATCCGTCAAGTCCGCCTTCAAGGGGTCCAAGACTTCCTTGACATAACCCAGGATCTCCATGCCCCGACTGATCGTTTCTTCGATGGACACTTGCTCAACATCGAACTTCCAGCGATGATTCCCCAGGTGCGCTGCGTAGTTGCTGATCGCCTTGTAGATTGGGTCACCTTTGAGATCCGGACGTGCCCCGCTGCAGAATGGCTCCTCTGTGACGGTCAGCCAATCTCTCCGCGTTCGACCGCTCAAGAAATCCATGAAGCCACGGATCTTAATCAGCGCGAGTTCCTGGTTCTTCTGACGCTCGCAGAACTTTGGGTGTCTCCGCATTGGTCGCCCGATGACACGGCCGATCTCGCGCAGGCAAACAAGGCAATCAGCGAGCAGCATCATGTCATAGACCACTGGCTGCAATGGCGAGGTTGCTTCCCGTCTCACATGTGTCCTACAAGTGCTGTCCACCCAACCGGCCGCGACAACTGGGTGTCTGGGGCAGCATCCACGACGTCGTACGCCGAAATCAACCGGCGGTGACATGACTCCAGAACCTCGTACCGTGACATTCAATTCTAAACGGGTCCTTGTCCCATCATAGCGTTGGAGCAGAGAGTGGGACCAGGGCAGAGTGAAGCTAGTGTTCCTTGTCCTTGGGCGGCAAGGGATCTTTGCCAGGCGGAATGGTGTCTTTGCTTCGGATCTTGCCGTCTCGTCCTTTGGTGATCAGTTCCCCGCCGCCCTGGTTGCGGAGCATCTCTCGTGCGGCCTGTTCGGCCCCCGCCTGGGTTGCATGAACACTAGATGCTCTGCCTGCATCATTGCGCTTGTTCTCCCAGGTCCCATCCGGTCGACGGGAAACAGTACGGTCTCTACCTTTGCTCATTACCCCTCCTTTCAGAGGTAATTGACCCTTGACACCAGGGCCGAGCACCCTTGGCGTCCATCAAAAAAGGCTCACTGGGTATCCAGCCACAGCTTGATCTCATCCTCCGAGACTCCCTTGGCCCTTGCGCAAAGTTGAATCAGCCGCTTTCGACCCATTGGCCCACACGATGTGACCTCCTTACCTGGTTGGGCAAAGGGGCGAATCACCCAGCATTCAAGTCCATCGTCCTCGTACCATACACGGTCTATCACGCCTGATTCAATTCCTTCGCCAGGCTTCGGATTGAAGTCGCTGCCCTGTTTGTCGCTGGTCATGATTGCTCCCGCTTCTTTTCTTGAGATAAGAATCATCGTGTGCGCCTCCTCTCATCTCTGGGCATTTCGGCAGTTTGTGCCATCAAGAGGCATAAACGCTTTCCTCACTCTGTGGCGTGTCAGCTCTTGCACGGACAGCAGTGGAACCACCTCGGTCGTGCACTGCCACCCACGAGAGCCAGCAACGTCTGCGATCTCCGCAGCTATCTCCTCCACCGTGAAGTCCGACACGCTGCGAGCGACCTTGTCAGCCACCTAGTATAGAAGCCTGGCCGGATAGATACTCTGAACGCCGCCGTGGGCTGATCGGAGACTCTTGAGAGTCTTTAGTCCTAACCACCTGCTTGAGGTCCTGGTTTGCCTGCAAAGGGCCCGACTTGGAGACACCTTCCTGGAAGAAATCGCAATCGCCGAATAGTGTGCCTTCTCCCGGGTTAGCCTTATCCAGATGGGCCAACCTCCCAAAGCCGTGTCAAACGCCGGTCGAGGTCCGAGTTAGACGCTGCCAGGCGAGTAGATGCGATGTAGTTTGGACTTCGTTCGCGCACCGCCGACATGTGGAAGTGAGTAACGTCGTCGCTGTGCTGAGTCTCTCCTGGTCGGCCTTATCCATAGGCTGGGAACTTGGTGGTGCCAAAAACCTTGCGCCACTCATCAAATGCCGTAGAGATCTTGCCTTCCTTGGCGTACTGCTCAGCCTTGATCGCCCTCCCATAGGCGGTCTCGAAGTTGCTAACTGCAGATGCAATACTGCCTCCGGCAATGTACGAGCCGACGTCATCGTTGTAGCCAGCCGGGTCGGGGTTCTTTTTGGCAATCCTTTCCTTTCCCTTGTCAAAGTAGTACCTCACGCCGGACGGGTAGTCGGAGATGCTCACATTCGTGAAGATATCCCACGCGAGTACCTCAAGATGGAATGACCGGAACGGATAACTGATGGTCTTATTCCATTGCTTGATCATCTTAATGAGCGGCACTAGGTCGCCGCTGTGAGAGGCGTTGGCAGCAGACGATATTTCAGTGTGGCGCTTTGGATCAGTTCCAATCCATCGCTTACCTATGGTGTCCGGGATTAGATAGCCACCACCTTTGCGACAGAATCCCGGGACAACGTCTACCTGAAAATCGCTGAAACCAATGGTCACCGCCTGCCCGTTGCGGCTGATACTCATGGTCTGGGTGAAGCTCTTCTTCAGCGTGGCCTTTACTGAGTCAAGCAGCTTCGCCTGACCATCTGACGCCCAACAGGACGCATCAAGTACCACAAATACATCGATGTCGGCCTCGCTCAGCGGCGCGATCATCGTGTTTCGCTTATACGAGCCGGTGAGGAAGTCTTCGAGAATCGTGAAGTCCTTGGTGATGGCCGCGCGGACACTCTGATGCCGCGTCGACACCGTCTGAGTCTGAAGTCCGGTGATCTCAAGGTTTGCCTTGAGCGCGCTGAACGACGAAGTGATTGTTGTCGCCATCATTCATCCCCTTTCTCCCGCGAGAAGGCCGAGTCTTGCTGCTTCACTTCCTGAAAACAAGACAGGAGCCTGCTCGTGTGCCGAGTTGCTTGGGTCCACTAATATGAAGTGTCCGCCAACCCCTACATCATTACATTGATGGCCGGCTGTTCGGCTTCCGAGCACTCCCCACGTTTAGCAACTCAAGCACGCTTTGCGCACGTAGCGTGCGTTAGGCTTCCCCGGATGTTCGCTCACCGTCGTCTTTGCCAGCTCGGATCCTCCTACCTATCAAAGAATCCGACGGAGGAGCCAAGCGGCTCACTTGGCATCTGCCTCGTACTGCTGAGAACCAGCATCAATTTGTTTCTTGGCCCTGCGCCATGACCCCGTGGAGGGAATGTCGGCTTCCTGATTGAGTTCCTGGAGCCGAACGATCAATTCCTGAAGTCGCGCGCGAGCATCGTCATCACATTGGTATGTGCCTAGATCGATACTCAAGAAGACCCGGGCATCTTGCTGCAGAGTCCGATAAGCGTTCGCGGCCCTCGCCGCCTTCGCCTTCGTTTGAGGGGCGCCGATCGACGCAGCCACAGCGGCCGCACCGGCCGCGAGGATGGCAACAAAACCTGCCCACCTGCCGGAAAGAACCGCGGATAGCCCACCAGCTCCCGCAACCGCAGCAAGCACCGCTGAAATAGTTGCTAGCCACCTGTCGACCCGTCGCCAACGCTTTGCATATTCGAACTGCGTCTCTGAGGCACACAGAGCGCTCTCGTGAATCCGTTCCGCTTCTTTGCGGATTTCGTACCGCCTTTGAGTCACACCCTCCATGAAAGTGAGCATAGCATCAACGCGAAGGCCCGACCGTGCGCATTCGCCCCCAGTCCCCGCTCCACGAGCACGACCGTCACCCCCGTCAAACAGCCGGACCTCCCGGTATTTGAGGTGTGGAACCGGAGATGGGAGCCCTTGAAAAGTGTCACATAGGTACCGGAGCCAGTGTCGCCCACCTACCGGAACAGGTGTCGCACAGGTACCGGAGCCGCGTCCCGGACTGTCACACACCTACCGGAGCCACTGTGTCAAATATGTGCCGGAACTTCACACAGGCGACGTGTAGTGTGACGTGTAGTTGTGGTGTACATCGGGCTCCGTGGCCGCCTCCGCCCGCGCCGCCAGGCGCTAGCCCCAAGATGAAGATAGTCCCGCACCGGCGGGCATTTGTGGGAAGGTGAGCCGTGTTGGACTCGAACCAACGACCATCGGATTAAAAGTCCGGTGCTCTACCAACTGAGCTAACGGCCCACGCCAGGAGGGCGAGTTTAGCCCCCGGCCGCCCGCG